>DATEBV010000148.1:0-9068 GCA_035287205.1 Chthoniobacterales bacterium
CGCTGGATCGACTGCAGTCAGGAAGCCCGTAAGGGCGAGCCTCGCGGGCGCGAGCGAGTTGCATTTTAAAGCTTTGAAAATTACAAGAGCAGATAAAATTTAAAGTTCGAACATACAGTTAGCCGGGAGGCTGCTAGATCAAATGCCACAGGCAGTCACAAAGGGGCGAGCTCGTTGGCACAAGCGAGTTGCAATTATAATCGCAGAAAATTGAAAGAAGATTTCTACTTTTAGTACTTAGAATTTTTTTATAAAAAAATTCTTTTTGTGTTCTTTGTGTAATCTTTGTGCTTTTTGTGGTGAATTCTTTTTTTGAGACGTTGGTAGTTACGTATAATCTTTGAATTATTGATTATATTTCCGAAACACTCATTATCCTTTACTCGTTACTTTTTTAAAAAATGTCCTCACTCTTACGTCCCCAGCATCTTCCTCCCGGTGGTGAAAAACGGGTAATGCTTCATTCTTGTTGTGCTCCTTGTTCTGGAGAAGTAATCGAGGCGATAGTTGCGTCAGGACTTGAGATAGAAATTTTCTTTTATAACCCTAATATCCATCCTCGAAAAGAGTATGAGTTGCGCAAGGAAGAGAATATTCGATTTGCCGAAAAACATAAGATTCCTTTTACGGATGCTGATTATGATACCGATAATTGGTTTCTTCGTATCAAAGGTATGGAGCATGAACCTGAACGAGGAATTCGTTGTACAGCCTGTTTTGATATGCGTTTTGAACGAACGGCCCTTCATGCCTATGAACGAGGTTTTCCAGTAATGACAAGTTGTCTTGGGATTTCTCGTTGGAAAAATATGGAGCAGATCAATGACTCCGGAACACGTGCAGCAGCAAGATATGAAGGATTGAGCTATTGGACCTTTAATTGGCGCAAGGGAGGAGGATCAGAACGTATGATCGAAATATCTAAGCAAGAAGGGTTCTATCAGCAGGAATATTGTGGCTGTGTTTATTCGTTGAGGGATACGAACAGCTGGAGAGTAAAGAACGGACGTGAGAAAATTAAAATTGGCCAGTTGTACTATACTTCTAACCGTTCAGATCTCCCTCCTTTGGAGGTGAGTTCTGAACTATAGGCTACAGACTACAGGCTGCAGACTACAGGGCCAAAATGTTTGTTCGGCGCCTTCTTAACAAACTATGCATTGCATCACACTACTACTTCGCACTTGGATCATTTGGTTTAGATCCTTCCTCCGAAGGAGGGGGGATCTGAACGCTTACGAACTAACTATTCGGCCTATTGCTCGAATAGTTATATTTTTTTTCTTTCTTGCAGGAGCATCGTCTCTAGCTTTTGCAGCATCAATATCTGAGAAGCCTGCTATGAGAGCTTCTGTAGGTACCTCTCTTCCTTTACAGGGGGTATCATCTGGGACTCAAAAAAACATTCCTTCGGTTCTTGCACTTGCTCAATCAACGCCAACCTCGTTGGAACGTTCAAAAGTTTTTTTTCTTCGTGAAGCGGAGTCTGTCGGCCCTGGTTTTAAGATAAATGCCTCGGTTGTTGATGGGATGGTCAAGAAGCTTGTGTGTGCTGTTACAGAGAAGTCAACAGTATCAGAAGCTTGGCGTTCACTTGTTAAAGTTGGAGAGCATGGTGATCGTGTTGGAATTAAAGTAGCCACCGAACCAGGTCTTCTTGCTGGAACGCATGTTCAGATCGTGCAGGCCATCATTAAGGAACTCGTAGAGGCAGGTGTCAAACGAGAAAAAATCATTGTTTGGGATCGTCGGCAACAAGACTTAGAATCAGCAGGGTACACCAAGATTTCAGGATTATCACTTCAATGGATTGAGCATGGTAGTGGGTATGATCCTATGGTTATTTATACTTCTCCAATTATTGGACGATTGATGTATGGCGATTTTGAATTCAAAGAATTTCATAATACCTTGTTAGAGCAACTCGGCCCTAAGGCTCAACTCAGCAATAAGAGTCACTATGCTCTGATTCTTAGTCGTGAGGTTGATAAAGTGATCAATATTCCTTCTCTTTGTGATAGCACATATTCGGGTGTTAATGGAGCGCTGGCCAATATGACGCTTGGCGAGATCGATAATTGGCGACGTTTTACTAAAGCTCCTTATTTTGGGGATCCCACCATTGGAGAGCTTTATCATACAGACCCAATTAACCATAAGGTCATCATGACTATTATGGATGGATTGGCCTTACAATATGCTGGTGGTCCTAGTGCCAATCCATCCCACGTTATTCCTTATACCACGATTTTTGCCTCACGTGATCCTGTAGCACTGGATGCCACCGCTATACGATTAATCGATGCACAGCGATTGATAGCACACCTCCCAAAACTTGATGAATTAGGAGGTCATGTTCAGAGTGCCGAATCACTAGGACTTGGTCATGCCGCAGAAGGGCAAATTGAGATGATAAATATAAATACTCAAAAACACCATTTTTTCGAAAATTGATTGGTTATGACTGAGCAATTTTCCAAACCAATTGCCGCAGGCAACAAAATAAACTCGTTACCCTTTACTCGTTACTTGTTACTTTTCTATAGCTAACTCAGATAGCAAGTAAAAATTAAAATCCATTTTCAAAACTGAGTCACTTTCGGAAAGTTCTACTCACATTTAATAGAAAATTGAATGTTTTTTAACGGGGTGTCTTCCCAAGGCTTCTTATAAGTGAGAGTAACTAGGGTGTCACCGGATTCCATTTTTTTAAAAATCCATATCCTTGTTTTACTCAAATCTTCTGACTTTGATAGATGAGAGAATGTTATCCAATCTTGGAGTTGTATAATGTTTGGTGTTGATATACTATAGCTCCATTCGTACCCCGTGTTATCAGCGTTATCCAGAAGGGAGATCGAGAAGGTTTGGTGATTAGAGAGTATAACAAATGATCCACTATCTGATTCTTCCAAAGGGATGTTATCGCCGTGACTATCAGCAGAGATGATGCGAGCAGGATGATCATAGGTTCCAGGAAAAACAGGAGAGCTAGAAGTAGTAGTGACGGATACTTGAGCAAACAGAGTGTTAAGACTCAACAATGCTATTAAAAATAAATAGGGGAGAAGTTTTATTGTTTTCATAAGGCAACAGGATTTATCATAAAAATTGAATTTGGAAAATCATTATTTTAAAAAATTACTCAAACGCGTTGCGCGTTCTTTTTACCTAACGATTTGCTTGCTTCCAAAAGTGCTTCGAGAGCCAATAGGCCTTGCCTATCTGCTCGCACGAGCTTCTGATACTATTGCTGATCAAGCGAACCTTTCTTATGAAGAGCGAGAACAGGTGCTTCGGTTATTGAAGGAGTTATTAGAAGAAGGCAAGGACTCAAAAAACTTTCTCTTGGTTCAATCCCAAATAGAATCCTTGGTGATAGAGTTTCAAGATATCGAGAAAGACTTGCTCTTATCACTTCCTACACTTCTTCATCAGTTGTATTCTAAGCGGAGATCTTATTTTGAATGTAAAGCGATTGTAACTGTGTGGCAGCATATTCTCGAAGGCCAGCTTTTAGATCAAAAGTGGAACCAGGTGATTAATCTTGATAGCAGAGCTAAGCATTCGGTTAACCCATCAGTAAAATGTGATAGAGGATCAACTGATCATCAGAACGATCTCTCAAACTTTGATCGGCGTATTCATCAACCTACAGCCTATAGCCTACAGCCTACAGCCTCTATTCGGCCTGTTAGCCGAATAGTTACTAACAGAGCTCCTCATGTGCTCAGTGCTGAAGAACTTGATCGCTATCTCTATTTAGTAGCTGGTTCGGTAGGGGAGTTTTGGACGAAACTAAGCTCTCATTATTTTAGTGGTTTTTCAAAAGAATCAACAGAGACCATGAGAGAATGGGGCATCGCTTATGGAAAGGGACTACAGTTGACCAATATCTTGCGCGATCGTAAGGGAGATCAACGTTCGGGTCGTTTTTACTGTGAAGAATCACAAGTTCCTGAACTCATAGATCAGGCTCTTACCTACCTTCAGCAAGGAAGGTTTTATGTGCAAACTCTCTCTCACAGAAGACTCAGATATGCCTCAGTGCTCCCTCTCTTGATAGCGGAACAAACGTTAGCCTTAATTCTAAAGTCCCCTAATGAAGAGGGAATCAAGGTGAGTCGCTGGTGTGTTTATCTTACGCTGCTGAGAGCGCTTTCTTTTTGGATTTAGACCACGTAGGCGTTCAGATCGCCTCCTTTGGAGGACGGATCTGAACCAAATAATTGAGAAAGGTATACATTGTATAGTTTATTGAGAAGTCACTGAACAGCTTGTTTCGACCGTGAGTTCAAACGGAATTGAAGGAAGAAAATAGCCACAAAGGAACACAAAGAAACACAAAGAACCAGAACACAAAAAAAGAATTTTTATAAAAATTCTTTAACAAATTTAAGAACTCAAAATAAAGAATGTTCGCTATCGTAAAAAATAAGGGAAGTAGGAATTGATATACTGCTTTAACGTAGAGCACCAATAGCGACGAAACAGCTTAGGCTAACTAATCAATCAAGTTCATCGCCAAGTTTCTTTTTTTTGTGTTCTTTTGTGGCTATTCCTTCTTTCAGTCTTTCAGTTTAGTTTAAACTCACTTTCGACCTTTACCCTTTACCCTTCACTCTTTACTTTCCTAGTCGTTCTTTTGTGGTTAATTTCTGCACTTCTTTCACTCTCAAATTTTCCGAATGAAAATAAAATCTTTATTATTAGGCTTCTTCTTTCTGTCCAGTTTAACAGCGCTCTTAGCTCTTCCTCCGATGATTGAGGAGTATGAGGATGCCATTATTTCAAAAACTAAAAACCTATCTTTAGACTCATCTTCAAGGGCAAAGGACGTTGTTGTGCCGGGGCTCAAAGAATCAAGTTCTTCTTGCCACTTGAAGACTCAAGAACCGTTGATTTCTAGCCTAGGGAGTATAAAGATCTCCGAAGAGGAAGGAGTAGATATTTCTGAAGAGCTTTCTACCAACGAATATTTAACAAAGGAAATTTGTGATAATATTTATGCCGTCTGTCTTGCTAAGGTTGCAACCTTAACTCAGCAAGAACGTCAACTTGCTGAAGTGGGATTGACTCTTACACAAGCAGAAGTACGGGAATGGGAGGCGGCTAAAGCAGCAGCAGAGTACGAATTAAAAAAAGCTGAAATCAATTTTAACCGAGCTCAACGAGAGTTAGATGAAGCTACACCTATTGACTACAAGATCAAAAGTCTCCTTAGAGACTTAGCTGAAGCTAAGGTGCAAACAGCATGTGCAGTCCTTAAGGCGATTAAAGTAAAGAACAGTTCCTATAGCGCGGTAGCAGAAGCCGAGCTTGCCGAGGCGCTCAATGTCGAGAAAAAGGCGTCTGAGGCTGTTGAAGATGCTGAGACTGCTGAGAGAGCTTTTTCAAATTCCAGGAGATCAATGACCGATCTTGTGGCTCTTAGAGAAGCCCTATTACAATCTCCTTTACGGCGCGTTTTTAAAAATAACGATCAGTTCGAGAAAGTGTCTTTGGATTATAGTTCCTCGCGCGTGATGTTAAGACTTCCAAAAATAAAAAGAGAGACTCCACTTTCTGGTTCTTCGCTAGAAGAGAGTACGACAAACATAACCTCTGAAGAAAATAAGGGGAACTCTATTGAAGAGCCTCGGAAACTGAGTTCTTTCGTAGAAATCATTGAACGAGTGCTTGCTCATAAAGAACGCAAGGAGAGGAAAACCATTATTGAAGAAAGCGAGGAAGGCGAGGAGAGGGAAGGGGGGCGAAAAGATCATTTGGATTCCAAAGAAGAGAGTCTCAATGAGGAGGAGATTATGTTACTTTCTGAAGTGGGATCAGAGATTCAGCTTCCGAAAATTACGGAACCCACTGAAGAGGATCTCATTCGTTGGGAAGCTAGAAAAAAAGCCGATGAGCTTGCAAAAGAGGCGGAACAACTTGCTCATGAGGCCCTAGAAGCTGAAAGCAAAGGAAGAAGGAACAGTCTTCGAGGCGATGAGAGATCAGGCAGAGGGAGTGTGGTTAGTATTTTTAGTGCTCTGAGTGAAAGGTTTAGTGTAAGTAGTGTGCAGTATAATATTTCTGGGTTTCATCGCCTTAAAAGTGTTGACGAGGAAGCGATTCAAGCAGAAGAGGCTTGGGCTCAGTTAGCACGTCGTGCGGATGAGACGAGAGTTACTCAAGGAGGAACGCCTTATCTTTATCAATGTGATTTGGATGCCTGGGCCGAAGCTGATCGGAGAGACCATTCGGTATATGAGGAACGGCAACGATGTGCTGAAGAAGAAGCTCTTGCTTTGAGAATGGCAAAAGATTGGGAGGCGAATACGGAACGTTGGGAGGCAATGTTTGAAGCAGATCTACTAACTAGGGAACTTAAAAATGCTGAAACCAGTTTTTCAAAATTGCTTCAAACGCCTAAACGACAGGATCCTCTTTGGCAACGAGAGCATCAAGTGATTTCTCAAAAAATTGAGGCACTTAAGCAATCGCTCCAGGAGGCTCAAAAAAAATGGTCCTCAATGGCTGATCTTGAAGCGACAGTTCAGAGTGCCTTACAAAGCCAAGATTCAAAACTTCTTGAGGTTGCAAAAGAAAAACTTAAAAAGGCCGATCGGGCTGTGAATGAGCTTTGGCAGGAGGTAGGGGATCGTTATCAAAGTGAGGAAAATCCATCAATAAGTTTCCGTAGAGATCAGATTTCAAGAGTAACTCAAGCCACAGGAGCTTATAAATTTGACCTTCTTTCTAAAAAATCAAAAGATCTTCTCCTTTGTTTTGAAAAAACGGAGGCCGTCTTAAGAACGGCTCGCATGGAGTACGAGAAAGGTAATACACTCAGTGGAAAGGCTCAAATGAAGAGTCGTGCAGAAGCCAAAGCACTGTATGATCAAGTCGATCAATGTGAGCAAGAGGCTTTAACAAAATATGCTGATGTTACGGAACACGACGCTTTAAAAGCTGCACGAAAGAAAATTCCTGGAGCCAAGGAGGCATGGGAGTATCGTGTAGAAAAAGCATCTGCAGCGCTGAAGTCGGTACAACAAGCGGTTGCATCAATACCTCCTAACAATGGAAGAATCAAGAATAGTGAAGACATTTGGGAGGATGATTCGTTAAGAACCATTCATAAATTAACGCTTGTTGCAGAGATTGATCATAAAGCGTTCCATGTTTTTCAAGAAGAAGAGGCGCGACTTCTCGATATTGAAAAGACCTGGACGATACAACTTGAGGCAGAAAAGAAAGCTCATCAAATAAAGCGAGAGGCTGCCGCAAAGAGTTATTTTAAAGGAGATTATTCTGCTTGGTTAGCTCTTTCTTCTGAAGAAAGAAGAGCCTATAACAGTGCTATTGAGACGCTTCATCAAGAAAGAGCTGTTGCTGCGGAACATAAGATTCAAGAAGCTCTTGCCAATGTACTCCATGCGGTGACTCAAGCTGAACAAGCAAAAAAGGTCTGGATTGGTAAAGCTCGTCTCCAAGAGGAAACCCTTGAAGAAGCCGAACGTACGAAAGCAACCTTAGAACACCTCTTGCTTCAATTAACATTTCCAATCGATCGAGAACGTGATGGAGCTTTTGTTCCTTTAAGTTATGAAGTCAGTTTAGCAGAAACGCGAAAAGTTGAATTGAATGACAGATTAGCTAAAATCAACCCTCCTACGTTAAAAAATGCTATTAAAGAAGCTGAACGAGTGACACTCCTTGCCATGGTAGCACAGAAGACTCTCTGCAATATTCAAAAAGGGAATCAAAAAAATCCATTACCTTTTTTCCCTGTAGCAATTCAATACGCACAAGCAGCTTCTTTGGCTGCTGAAAAAGTTATTGCTGCTTATGAAGGCACATCTTTAGGGCTTTCTTACTGGTTATCAAAGCGTAGGATGGATGTTGGATATGCTCAATTTAAAAAAAACTTTTGGGAACATAGAGTACTTGATTATGAAGCGCTGAAGAATGAAGTTATTGCAAATGAATCTGCTAAGTTAGCAGAAACAGTTGAAGGGGAGAGATCTGTTCCTGTTTGGGATGAAGCGATTCATTTCCAGAAAGAAGCCTTCTTAGCAAAAGGAAAAGTTATTGCTGCTATAGAAGATGCTTTTCCTAACATTCCTGAAAAATTAAAAAAGAATTGGAAGGAACAACTTGAAAATATGCAACGTACGAGATTTTTTGTTGCAGAAAAGATACTAGCTTTAGAAGATGACAAAGCTTATTATCTTGCTCAATCTGAACTAGAAAAAGTCAGCTTGATGTGGTCTCCAAAAGCAGAAGATTGGGAGCGAGTTGCTCAGTTAATAACGGAGTCGGTAGTAACAGTCGAGAAACAGAGCGCTTATTTTAAGAATAATCAAGAATTTTCGCAAGATTTTAAATTATTTGTGAGGTCTGAGGAAAAAAATTTGCGCTTCGCTTTAGCCAAAGCTGTTACAGGTTCTAACGATGAGAAAGAAGAAGCTTGGAATGATGTAATTCGTTATTGCAATCAAGAAATTGATAAATCTAATGAAATACAAGAAAGAATAAGACCTCAAAAAGATATCATTTTAATAGGAAAATTTAACTTGATAAAGTCAGAAGTTCGTCAGGAAGAATTAAAAGGATATCGAGCTGCAAGTCTTGCAATGGTTGCTTGGGAAAAGGCTAATAAAGCCTTGCCTCAAGAAAAAAAAGAACATTGGCATTGGAATCGATCAATTGTTTTAGCTGAAGAAAGCGCAAAGGTATGGGAAAAAGCTATTACTCTTTGTGGAGTTCATTTAACACAAGTAATAGGGAATGAAAAAACTATTCTTATTAATAAGCTTCAATTTTTTAAAGATCAGTACGATCTTTGGGAAAGAAAAAAGGCTTCTTGGATGAAACATGATGATTCCGAAGCTATTCAGAAAGAGAATTAACCACAAAGGAACGACCAAAAAGTGAAGAGTAAATAGAGTCTTATATGTTGAGTGGAAATCTTAAGGCCCTGCTGGTAGGCTCCTCCGAGAATGGGTATCCAAAACTCGTCGGAGGAGGATGTCTACCAGCGGGCCTTAAGAAAAAGATGGGCTGTTAGTCTATCAAATAATTGA
>DATEBV010000149.1:0-5963 GCA_035287205.1 Chthoniobacterales bacterium
GTAAGCGTTCACATCCCCTCCTTCGGAGGACGGATCTGAACCAAATGAATCGATTGCGAAGTTGGCGTGTGATGCAATGCATAGTTTGTTAAGAAGCTACTGAACAGCTATTTGATCCTACAGCCTACAGCCATAGCCTATAGTTCACAACACCCCTCCGAAGGAGGGGGGAGTGAACGGTTACAAAATATAAATACTCAAAAACACCATTTTATCGAAAATTAATTGATTATTATGAGCAATTTTTTTTAACCAATTGCCGGAGGCAAAAAAATAAACTCGTTACCCTTTACTCGTTACCCTTTACTTCTCCGTAGCTAAGCCAGGTACCAAGCAAAAATAAACATCCGTTTTCAAAATCGGTTCACTTTCGAACAAGCTCTACTTAATCTCTAAAATTTTTAAAACCAAGAGCAATTCCAAAGTCGCCAGCACGAAGGAAGCTAATTACATCCTGTAACTCATCGCGCTTAGGCCCTGTCACACGAATTTGACGGTCAAGGAGGGAAGATTGGACTTTAAATTTTTCTCCCTTAATTGCAGTAATGATCTCTTTGGCCTTCGGTCCATCAAGTCCTTGTGTGATCAGCAGCTCTTGACGAGCATGACCGAGCGGAGAAATATCGGGTGTCTTCTGATCCACATTGCGTAAATCGATATTTCGCTTAGCCAATTTACCAATCATAATCTCACGAAGACCTTTAAGTTTATTATTATCCTCAGCAGTTAAGATAATTGTTTCCGGCTTAGGTTGCTCAATAGCAGCCTTACTTCCTTTAAAATCAAATCGCGTCGCAAGCTCCTTACGAGCTTGGTTGACGGCATTTTCAATTTCCATTCGTTCTATTTCTGAGACAATATCAAAGGTGGGCATAGGAAGAGAGAGTTAAAAAAGTAAGAGAAAGAAGGAAGAAAATAGCCACAAAAGAGCACAAAGAAACACAAAAAAATAGAAACATTAAATCAAAAAGTGAAGCATGATTTGAAAAAGTAACTATTAAAGATTGCACTGTAGGCAGCCTATAGGCTATCTGGTAATCTTAATATAAACCATGCTCTTAGTTTAATTAATTTTTGTGTTTCTTTGTGCTCTTTTGTGGCTATTTAAGAAAGAGTGCCATTGGATTCTCTATGGCTTCTTTAATTTTAATTAGGAAAGTTACTGCCTGTTTACCATCGACTACACGATGATCATAACTCAAGGCCAGGTACATCATCGGACGGATGACGATTTGTCCATCAACAACAATAGGACGTTCCTGGATTTTGTGCATGCCGAGAATGGCACTCTGTGGCGGATTTAAGATTGGCGTGCTAAGAAGAGAACCATAGACACCACCATTGGAGATAGTAAAAACACCGCCCTGAAGATCTGGAAGAGAAATTTTTCCTTCACGGGCCTTACCTGCATAACCAAGAAGCTGTTGTTCTAGCTCTGCAAGAGATTGCTTTTCACAGTCGCGCACGACAGGAACCATAAGTCCCTTATCTGTTCCAACAGCAACTCCAATATCATAGTAATGATTTTCGATAAGCTCATCGCCTTCTAATTGAGCATTGATCTGAGGTACCGTTTGAAGTGCCTCTACGGCTGCTTTAATAAAAAAGGACATAAAACCAAGCTTCACGCCATACTTAGCTTGGAAAGCTTCCTGCACCTCTTTCCTTAGAGACATCACAGGAGACATATCACATTCATTGAAGGTCGTAAGGATTGCCGCTGTTTGCTGAGCAGAAACAAGCTGAGCTGCTATTTTACGACGGAGGGGAGTTAGTTTCTTTCGTGTTACGCGCCCTTCAGTAGAGTTCTTTCGAAACTCTACTTCTGCTAATGAATTGCTTCGTCGCTCCGGTGCTCGAAGCATCGAGGACGTCTGTACACTCAGCTTCTGCGCGCCGTCGACTCCTTGCACTTCATCAGCAGAAGCGAGTTTGGAAAGAACTCCAGCCGTTATTGGTTGAGAGAAGTCTGTTGAAGTTTTTTCTACTTTTTCTTGAAGCTCTTTAGCATTAGAAGATTCTTTTTTAGATTCTTCAGAAGTCACTTTTTCTTGGGGTGTTACAATAGGACTCGTACCTCCTTCAACAATTTCTGCCACAACTTCACCAATTTTCACTTCAGCGCCTTCCTCTACAAGTGTTTTAAGAACACCCGCTTCGGTTGCTGTAATCTCGGTTGAAACCTTATCGGTCTCTAATGTAAAAAGCAGATCGCCGATGGCAACAGGTTCATTATTTTTTTTATGCCATGAGGAAATTACTCCTGAGGTGATTGATTCTCCGACGGCAGGGACTTTAACTTGATAATTCATTGTGAGATTAAGAGAAGGGAAAGAAAGAAAAATTAACAGGGATGGAAGCGATGGAAGGGATTACAGAGATTAAAATCAAGAAAAACAAATTAAAATATCTTTTATCAAATTATTTTAAGAGCGCAGACACTTATCCCTTCCATCGCCTTCCTTGTTGGTCATTAATATTATAGCAAGAGAACTGTAGAAAGAACTCACAAAAATAAATGCGGACGATAAGAAGAGTAACGAGTGGCGAGTGGCGAGTGGCGAGTAAATCGGAATAAAATCAGTATTTAGGAATTCATATTTTGATAGAGTGTTTTTTTAAAGAAAATTAGCTTAGAAAGTTTTGCCCTTCGACTCGTTACCCGTTACTCGTCACTCTTTACTTGTCTTCATCCATCCCTTTCATCGCTTCCATCCTTGTTAATTTTTCTCTGATGTCTTCTCTTCGAAGGCCTCTTCAACTAACTTTGCTTGCTCTATGCGATGAAGTGATAGAGCGCCAACAGCAGTGCTAGCGCTTGCCTCGCGACCAGCGTAGAGGAATGGTCGAGAGAATAATTTTTGCAAGCGAGGAAGCAGATAAGTATAGGCTCCCATATTTTGTGGTTCCTCTTGGCACCATACCAACTTTGCTTTGGCTGGATAGGAATCTACTAGTGATTGCAGTTTTTCTTCATGGAGAGGATAGAGTTGTTCCAGGCGAATAATCACAGAACGATCACTCCATCCTTTCTGCTGCTGGTACGCAAGAAGATCGTAATAAACCTTACCACTGCAGAGGATAATTCTTTCAATATCAGAAGGGTTAGCCTGAGAGGGTCCTGGATAAATTTCATGAAAACCATCCTGCGTAAAATCTTCTGTTTTTGAAACAGCAGCTTCTGCACGGAGAAGGCTCTTCGGTGTCATAATAATAAGAGGTTTGCGAAACTCCCTCATCATCTGACGACGTAAGACATGAAAATATTGAGCAGGGGTCGTGAGATTACAAACCTCCATATTCTCCTCAGCACAGAGTTGAAGATAACGTTCCAAACGAGCGCTCGAATGCTCTGGTCCCATACCTTCATAACCATGGGGCAAAAGCATTACTAAAGAACTTGGTCGTAGCCATTTTGTCTCTGCGGCAGAAATAAACTGATCAACAATAACCTGAGCTCCATTAGCAAAATCTCCGAACTGAGCCTCCCAAAGACAAAGCATCTTCGGATAATCCATGGAATAGCCGTAATCGAAACCTAAGACAGATGCTTCCGAGAGTGGACTATTATAAACACAAAAACGAGCTTGATCAGACGATAAGTTACTAAGTGGGATAAAGCGCTCCCGTGTTACTTCATCATAGAAAACCGAGTGCCGATGGCTAAAGGTTCCACGTCGACTATCTTGGCCTGAAAGTCGCACAGGAATCCCTTCCATTAAGAGAGAACCAAAAGCTAATGCCTCACCAAAAGACCAATCGTATGGTCCTCCTGCCTTAAAGATTTCCTGTCGCTTCTCGATGACATTCTTGCGAACTTTAGCTTGAATACGGAAATCGGAAGGAATGGTAGTGAGTCCTTGCACCACTTTTTGCAGTAGCTCTGGAGCAAGCGCTGTCTTGACAGGAGTGAAAGTATACGTAGGCTGAAATACCGCAGTTGATCCTACAAAAGTAGCCTTCTTGTCATATCCTGACACAGCAAGGCCCTTTTTCATTTCAGCAAGAGCTGTTGCAAGATGCTGAAGTGTTTTTTCGCTACTCTCCTTCACCTCAGTTTCGGTGATTGTACCTAGAGGTAAAACCTTCTTAAGAAATACCTCACTAACGCGTGGATGATTCTTAATAATCTTATAAAGATCGGGCTGAGTGAAAGAAGGTTCATCTCCTTCATTGTGCCCATACCGACGGTAACAAACAATATCGAGAAAGACATCACGCCCAAACTGCTGACGGAACTCCAGCGCTAATCGTGTTGCTTTGCAGACAGCCAGAGGATCATCTCCATTGAGATGAAAAATAGGAGCTTCAATAAATTTAGCAATATCAGTACAATGAGTTGTCGAGCGAGAATCGGCAGGAAGTGTTGTAAAACCAATTTGATTATTTACAACAAGATGTAGTGTTCCTCCAACGTGATATCCTGGAAGTTGAGAAAGATTGAGGCACTCGGCCACAATACCTTGTCCAATGACGGCAGCATCACCATGAATAAGTAAGGGCAGTACCTTGCGACGATGCTCGGTATCTCCAAGGATACGTTGACGAGCACGTGCTTTTCCCATCACCACAGGATTAACAGCCTCCAGATGACTTGGATTAGCTGCTAATATTACTTCGACACTTTCTCCCTTTTTATTGGTCCGCGTTGTCTGATAGCCAAGGTGATATTTTACATCGCCACTAGCCTCACCAATATCAGGAACATACTGTTCAGAAAATTCATTAAAAATGATAGCAAATGGTTTCTTTAAAAAATTAGCCAACACATTGAGACGACCACGATGGGCCATTCCAAGAACAATCTCCTTAATCTCATGGCGAGGGGAACGACGCAAAATTTCGGTAAGAGCAACCATCAATGATTCTCCTCCTTCAATGGAAAAACGCTTGCTACCAACATACGTTGTATGGAGAAAATTCTCAAAAAGCTCAGCTTTGTGCAAGGTACGTAAAATACGATAATGAGAAGTCTCTTTCGAATCTTCTCCTTGAGGAGCTTCTACACGATCTCTTATCCAATGACGAATCGCCGGATCTTGAATGTGCATGAACTCTACGGTACTAGTACTACAATAAATAGAGCGTAATTCTTTAACAAGATCTCGCAAAGATAAAGAGACGCCTCCACGGAATGAAGCCGAGCTCACCATGGTTTCAAGATCAGCTTCTGAAAAACCAAATTGTGATATATCCAATAAACTGCCTTCAAACTCTACTGGGGCAGCGAAGGACTTCGTCGCGCCGGTGCTCGAATCATCGAGGACCTCATGTACACTCAGCTTCTGTGCGCCGTCGACTCCTTGTCCTTCATCAGCCTCAGCGACTTTGAAGGCAGTTTCTACAAGCGACTGCCGAGAATATCCTTCACTGAGAGGATTCAATGTTGCCATCGAATGACCTAATGTCCGATACGCATTGAGAAGTTCTTCAACACGTACATTAAATAAAGCTTCTCCTGGCTTAGATGCCACTCCTGTTGAGACTGCAGAATCAGCAACTACAGTTCCTTTCTTTTGGTAACGGGCAAAACCGAGTTCAAACCCTTCAAAAAAAGAAGACCATTCTGTTCCTACCGAAGCAGGATCACGACGCCACTTGTCGTAGTTTTCATCAAGGAGGGTTTCGTTCCAACGAGCTAAAAAAGCACTGCTCATAAAATAATTATTCGACCAACAGACGTGACTACCAACGTCACTTTATTTCTGCGAAATTAAAGTGACGTTGATAAAATTAGCTTAACATGTAATCGAAGAAATCATCAGACTTCTTCAAGAAAAGACTGCAAGAAATTAACCACAAAAGAACACAAAAGAACACAAAAAAAGGGTATCCTCTCCATATCGCCGGGTAAACAGCGGATTTTATGATTCAAGCTATGTTAAAAAAGAGGGCTGATTGTTGAGCTACTAAACTTGCTAGTGAAGGCATCTCAAATTTTTTACTCACTCGGTCATAAAAAT
>DATEBV010000150.1:0-8597 GCA_035287205.1 Chthoniobacterales bacterium
TTAAAGAATGGCACTGTGAATAACTTTGGCTTTTTGAGTGCTTTTTTGATAAAAAAGCACTACTACTATGGGAGGGCTGCTACGAAAAAAATCCTTTTTTTCCAATTTTTGAAAAATCACTTCACTTCCGGACAGGCTCTAACTAGAGCTTGTCCGAAAGTGACAAGATGGCGTAAGGACTTGGTTTCAAGGTCATTTTTAGAGGCTTGCGGCATACCCAGAGGGTACGTAAGAGACTCGAAAAAGGAGCTTGAGGCCAAGTATATTGCGTCAGATTATTGCTTTCTATTCATGTTTTTAGGTTAAAGTAGGGAAAGGGAATTGTGAACACAAACTCAATTTTAAAGAGAGAATGCAAAAATCTTGATAGTAGTTATGACTAATGCGTTATGTTTCACGAGCGTTAATCTTCTTGAATTCTTAACACCTTAAAGAATTTTTATAAAAATTCTTTTTTCTTTTTTTGTGTTCTTTTGTGGTTAATTTCTTCTCTTCTTTTCTTCATTACGTTCTTTTGTGGTGAATTCTTTCAGTTGTTCAATTTAGTTTGAACTCACGTTTTTCCAAACTCTCAAATGATGGCTGAATTGCAAGTGTTGCCAATTTTATCAACGTCACTTTATTTCGTAGAAATAAAGTGACGTTGGTAGCCTTAACTTAAACTTGGTGCGACCAAGGCAAACGCCAAGTGGATGGATGTATGAGACTAAAAGTGGATAGATTTGCTGTGCCTTCCACGGATACCGTTGTGAGACTCTTTTCTGCAACTACAGCAGGTGAATTAGTCGCACTAGCAACCATTTCTGAAATATTATTGGCAGCTACCTCAGCAGCATCACCAACTAGTGCTGCACCATGTTCAATCTGGGTTTCTAGGGCTGCAGCGCCGCCGTCTGCAAAAAAGTGATATATCCAACCGCTAGTAGCACGTCCTGCCGTTGTAAGCCATGCTGCTACTCCTTCGGGTAGTAATGTGAAAGCCATAAGTAAGGCTAGGAGAGCAACGATTCCTACAATACCAACGATGATTTTGTAGGCATAATGCATTCCTAAAAGTAGCATGATGGCTTCAATAGCTACTTTCATTGCCTCTTTATTGATCACGAGTGCAGATGTCGAAGGCATAGAGTTCATGACGTTGGTAACAACAGTATCCAGGGTTGTTTCTGGTTGTGAAGTAGTTAAAATAGGAAGAGCTGCAGGTGCTGCGATACGAAAGCCAATGTCATCTGACTCAAATAAAGGATAAAGACCAGATTTTCCATCTTGAGATAGATAAAAACCACTTACAATATAATTGCCATTTCCATCATTGCTGCTGGTCCACTGGGCTATACTTCCTATGATATTACAAGTGCCATAGTGGTTTTCTTCTTCTATCATGCCGGGAGGAAAGGTGCGATAAGTCGCATTACCCATGTATAAAGCAGCCTTGTACCATTGGCTTTCATCTGGGAGAAAATAGGATGCTCCCTCGTTAATAGGGATAGCAGTATTTGAAGTGGAATTCAGAGTATACGCGCCTGTTTCTGTGGTAGTCTCATTTTGTTCACCACAGGGTTGATCGTGCTGAAGCCAATTACAATATCTTGCTGCTGAATACCAATTAACATTGGTGATTGCTTGATCTTCTCTTCCTTCAATAGTCGTATAGCAGTAATGACCTGGTTCACCTGTGCGAAGAATGGTATTAGCATGATTTGCATCCATTTTTTCACTATAGAGTCTATAGGTATCAGAAATAGCTACGGCATTAAGGAACGTGGTATATTCTCTTACGGTAACATTATACTTTCCTATTCTGTACACGTCTTGAACAGCGCCTCTGCCTGAATCATCAGCCTGATTGCCAGCATCTCCAATTGTAACAAACTCTGTGTCAAGATGAGGAAGAGGGAGATTCTCTTGTACTACGGCCGAAGTATTTTCATGATGAAAATTATTTTCGCTAATGTTAGAATAGCTATTCGCTGCCTTGGTTGTTGCCGTAAGTAGTACCGAACTCAAGGTGATTCCAGTGGTAAGCAGAACAGTTCTAAGGAGTGCTTTTGTAGTCATCGTAGCAAGGTAATGGCTCATCTCCTTCTGAAGAAGGAGATGAACAATTATTTAGGAGGTTAGAGGTTTATTACTGCTTTGCAGTAAGTTGAAGTTAAGAAAATAACTTGAAGCAAATTAAGGAACAGTGTAGTGATTCTGCTGATCTTTGGTCAAACAAAAAACAGGCTCTAAACACGATCTTTTCCATGGAATATCCTCAGCAGCTCTTGCTAACTTGCTAGAGCAGTAGAGTTGTTTTCCAAGCTCTTAAATGATGGTTGGATTGTAAGTGTTGCCAATTTTATCGACGTCACTTTATTTTGTAGAAATAAAGTGACGTTGGTAGTTACATTATGACTCGTTATCCGTTGCTTTTTTCAGTACTCTTATTTTCGTTATTTTTTTTAACAGGTTGTGCCTTGCATCCGCTTGGGCCTCTGGATAAGGCACCGAAGGACCAATTTGAAAAACTACATGGCTATCGTCCTTTTCTTTGGGGGATTTCTACAAGTAGCCTTCAGTATGAAGATCCTGCTGTGGTATTAGGGGAGAAAGATTACTTTCAACGAGATTGGGATCTTTTAGTAAAACAAAAAAAAGCTCCTGTGGTCGGTGACGCACTTTCAAGTTGGTCTCACTTTGATAAAGATCTTGAAGCATTAAAGAAAATAGGGGTTAATTCTTATCGTTTCAGCGTCGAGTGGGCTCGTGTGGAGCCTCGGCCTGGTCACTATAATGAAGAGGCGATTCGTCGTTATGGAATTATGGCTCGTAAGCTTAAGGAGGCCGGTATTGAGCCCGTGATCTGCCTCTGGCATTTTACCTTCCCAGTTTGGTTAACAGGTCCTAGCAATACAGAGAAAACTAATTGGCTGCATCCTCTTGCTCGTTCTCACTGGAATCGTTATGTAACAAGAATGGTTAAGGAGTTTTCTCCTTATGTGAACTATTATGCACCACAAAACGAGCCTAATGGGCAGATCCTAACAGGTTACATTATTGGATTGTGGCCGCCTAATCATCTCTTCGATTTTAAAGGGTATAAAGAAGCCATGGTTGCCAGTGCCGCTATGTTCCGTGATGCTGCCGCTCGTATTAAAGAAATTACACCAACGGCCAAGATCATGAGTGTCGAAGCTATTCCTTATTGGTACCATGGTCCTCTTGATCCTGGTGGTATTGTTTACAATACGGTAGAGCATAATGCTTTTGATCATCTCGATAAAATCTATGATGTTTGCGATATCATTGGATTTAATTACTATTACAGCCAAATTGCGGGTCCTTTGAGTATGCTTACGCAGTCAAGTCATCATGGAACTCATTTTACCATGATGGGATGGCATATTGATCCCGCAGCATTAGGGAAGTTGATTCGTAAGATTGGCCTACGCTATGATAAGCCCATGATGATTACAGAAAATGGAATTGCTACTCTCAATGAGAAGAAAAGAATTGAGTATCTCCACGATCATATTGAACAAGTTCGTATTACCATGGCAGAAGGGTATGACGTCAAAGGCTATTTCATCTGGTCTCTTGCCGATAACTACGAATGGCACTATGGCTACGTTCCTAAGTTTGGACTAGCCACGATGAACCCTAAAACTTTTGTAAGAGAATTAAAACCTTCAGCATTCTACTATCGTGATGTCATCTCCGCTTCTGAAAAAGAGGGGAGGGTTGATCCAAAGTAACTATTCGGCCAACAGGCCGAATAGTTAGTTTAAGTTATAAGTTTAAGTAACCCTAAAATTTCATACTAAATTTACTACGGCTTGTGGAAAACTGATAACTACTGCGTTGGACTTGGATTTATCCTGGAGCAGTATGAAACATACAGCCACTGCGTCAAAATCCTTCGTCCGCCTTGTATTTATCAGTCTTGCACGGCGCCTCGCAACAATTTAGTATGAAATTTTAGGGTTTAAGTTAATTTTTGGTCACTTCGTGACAAGTTAAGGATTGGAGATTTTTGCTATCGAAGTCGCTTCAATAAAGGATGCCAACATATGAAAACAAATTTTACCGACTGGGTTAGCTGAATACTTACACTCAATCATTTGGTTCAGGTCCGTCCTCCGAAGGAGGGGAGCTGAACGCTTACTTATGACAAATAAAGAAAAAGAATTTTGGGAACAGTGGCAGCCGACAGCACGTACTTGTCTCTGTTTTATTCTGCGTGGAGAAGAAATTTTGCTCATTCGTAAAAAACGAGGGATTGGAGCAGGTAAGATTAACGGACCAGGAGGGCACATAGAACCAGGAGAGTCAGCTTTGGAATCGGCCATTCGTGAAGTTCAAGAAGAGCTTGGCGTGACGCCTTGCAATCTTAAAGAAAGAGGAGAACTTTCCTTTCAGTTTATTGATGAGGTAACAGGCAAAGATCAGCAGATGAATGATGGTGTTTCCGGTGCGCTTCATTGCGTGGTTTTTACGGCCGAAGGGTGTATTGGAGAACCTCAAGAAACCGAAGAAGCTATTCCTTATTGGACTCATCACGAAAATATTCCCTACCATGAAATGTGGGAGGATGATCGTGAGTGGTTACCTGGGATGTTAACTCGGATATTTCATACTAATCTACTGCGAAAGCTGGGAAGACCGATGAACGCAGCGTTAGGTTCCGGTTTTGGCTTGGACAGTATGTATACATACAGCCCGGCGTCAAAATCCTCACCTGCCTCGCCTCATCAGCCTTCGCAACTTTCTCGTCACGATCAGTATGAAATATCCGAGTTACCCCGGATATTAAATGCTCCTTCAGCAGCGGCTTGTTCGAAGTCGATGACTACTGTCTTAGATGAAAAGTTTTTTAATGGTTATTATTTCTTTGACCAAGATAAGTTGCTTTCTGGGCATGTGCTGTGGAAATGAGTAGTTATTAAATCTAAGGAGATCGTTGCTACTCTTTCAGAAAAAGCATTTCAATGTTAGTCTCATTGAGATCAATTAAATTTCTTTCTCCAGAAAATCTAGATCTATTGATCAAGGTGAATCAGATCTCTTAAAGAAACAAGCCAAGCAAAACCAAGATATTGCAGAGAGCAGTATGAACAATGAAGAAGCAATGATCACAAAAATGGGATTAACCCTTCTATAGATTCTACTCTAACGGAGTATTAAGACGAGCTCTCAAGTCTCAATCGTTACCATTAATTTGGAGGCGGGGGTCGGAATCGAACCGACGAATGGGGCTTTTGCAGAGCCTAGCCTTACCACTTGGCTACCCCGCCATAATAATAGGAGAAGCGGTTATTCTATACACAATCATTTTCAAAAACAAGAACAGGATAAAAAAAATCTAATTTATTTTTTTGACGATGAGTTGGTCCGCAGGTATTTCAGGAATAAGAGAAGGTTCTATGCCAAGCGTTGGGCGAATCATTCGATGAGAGAAGGCGGGAATGGCTCCCGTATAACCGATATCCTGAACATAAGGATTATCAAAGAAGATGAGAAAATGAAGATCTTTGTAGGTAAGGTTTTCGATGTGGTGAGGGTAAGCTCGTGGAATAAAATAAGCATCTCCTGGCTCTAACACGTAGGTTAGCAAAAATAGTGACAAGAGCACTCCCTGCGATGCAATAGGCTAGTTCATCAGCATTGGGATGCCAATGTGGTTCACGAAAGCAACCTTCTTCAATTACTAAATGGTAAAGGGCCATTCCTTTCAGAATAGGAAAATTAGCCTTAGTTGCCCAAGTTCGAGAACCGTAAGGGGTCACATTTTGCGGTTCCATTTTACCTAGAGGAATAGCATGAGAAGGCATAAACTCTAATGGAAGGGGTGGTGGGCAGTGAGGGATTTGAACCCCCGACCAACTCGGTGTAAACGAGCCGCTCTACCCCTGAGCTAACTGCCCTTAACTATCCAGGTTTCTGGATAAAACTGAAAAGTTGAAAAGTTGAAAAGGATAAGTTCTAGGCTGCTACTTACGTAATAGCTAAAACTGAAGAGAGTCAACCGTTTCATATAACAACGAACTGAGGACTCTAATTACCTTGGTATTTGCAAAGAGGCAAGTTTTTTTTCTTTTTCTTTTAGGTTTAATGCGTAATTACCACCGTCACTTCATTTCTGCGAAATGAAGTGACGGTGATAAAAGTAGCCTAACTTGGAATCAATCATTCAAATTTTTAAGAAGCTTAGTATTGCAAAGGAACAATAGACTTCTTTCAAAACTCGCTTATGCTGATGAAGAGCAAGGAGTCGACGGCGCGGAGAAGTTGAGTGTACAGGAGCTACTCGATGCTTCGAGCACCGGCGCGACGAAGCAATTCGCAGCAGAAGTAGAGTTTGGAAAGAAGTCTAATACATTTTGCTAAAGAGAAGCAATCATGTCAAACTCAGCACTCATGACCGACGGAATGAAAATGCTCAAGGTTAAGCAAAAGCAAATGATGCCAATTTTATCAACGTCATTTTATTTTGCAGAAATAAAATAACGTTGGTAGTTAGGTATAGCTTCTAATTAGTAACCGCTACGTATTCTGATTTTTAATCTGGCCTTTTAAATCTTTAAACTCTTCAACTTTTAAACTAGCCACCAAGTTGCTTTCTTATGGACTCTCTCATCACTTTTAATGTTATCCCAAAACTCCCTTCCTCATTAGAGCTTCTCCGAGAGTTAGCTTATAATATGTGGTGGAGTTGGGAGCCGACTGCACGGCGGCTTTTTCGTGAACTTGATATTCCTTTGTGGGAACGGACCAATCATAATCCGGTGCGCATGCTTCAACTGTGCCGTCAATCACGTCTCGTTGAACTGAGTACCGATGAACGTTATTTAACGGAGTTAAAAAGAGTGTACGCCGCTTTTCAGAACTACTGTTTGCGTCGTGATACCTACGCTTCAACGCGACCGAATGCCGCAGTAGCCTATTTTTCAGCAGAGTATGGCTTGCACGAGTCTTTTCCTAACTATTCAGGAGGTCTTGGTATTCTCTCAGGAGATCATTGCAAGTCGGCTTCTGATCTTGGCTTGAATTTTACTGGGGTGGGTCTTTTCTATCGTGACGGCTATTTTAAACAACAGATTAGTCGTGAAGGATGGCAAGAAGCCGTGCAACTCAATCAAGTCTTTCATCATCTTCCTATCAGTGAGGTCAAGATAGGTGATAAGCCACTCCGAATAACCGTTGAACTTCCTGAACGTCTTGTAGCCGCTCGTGTTTGGAAGCTCTGCGTAGGGCGTATTAAGATTTATCTTCTTGATACGATGATTCCTGAAAATAGTATTGCGGATCAAAGTATCACCGCATCGCTTTATGGGGGCAATCAAGAACTTCGAATTCAGCAAGAAATGATCCTTGGGATTGGAGGAGTTCGTGTGCTAAAGGCTCTTGGTATTCATCCCAAGGTATTTCATATGAATGAAGGTCATTCTTCTTTTCTTTCCTTGGAGAGGATTCGTGAATTTGTTCAAAATACAGAGCATGCTATGGATTTTTCAACGGCACTCCAGGTGGTTGCTGCATCTAATATTTTTACCACACATACGCCTGTTCCTGCAGGTAATGATGCTTTCACGGAAGAATTAATGAAGAGTTATTTTGCATCCTATCCGAAGGAGGTTGGCATTACATGGGAGCAATTAATGCACTTAGGACAGATGACAGAGGAGCCGAAAGCTCTTTTTAACATGACTATTTTAGCTCTTCGCACGAGTCGTTTTGCTAATGCCGTGAGCAAGTTGCATCGCAGTGTGAGTCGTCAGCTTTGGCAAGATGTCTGGAAAGGGGTGCCGCTTGAGGAGGTGCCTATTACTAGTATTACTAATGGGGTTCATACAAAAACATGGGCTGCAGGTGAGTTTCATGATCTCTATGAAAAATATCTTGGAAAAGATTGGGAAGATCGTCAGAGCGATCCCGAGTTTTGGCGAGGTGTAATCGATATCCCTGACGAGGTGCTTTGGAATCTTCATCAGATGTTGAAACAACGTTCCATCGATTTTATTCGTGAGCGTGTACGTCGGCAGCGACTTCGTAATGGAGAATCTCCTGAAGATGTGCGCCATGTGAATCGTATTCTTAATAGTGATGTTCTTACGATCGGATTTGCACGGCGATTTGCTACGTACAAAAGGGGAGCTCTCCTTTTTAGTGATCCAGAGAGACTTCATCGCATTGTGACAAATAAAGAACATCCCGTGCAGTTCATCTTTTCAGGAAAGGCTCATCCTGCAGATGAAGAGGGAAAGAAAATCATGCATCAGGTTTATAAATATTCTCGTGATCCGCAGTTTGAGGATCGTATCGTTTTCGTTGAAGACTATGATATTAATGTTGGCCGGCGCCTCTACCAAGGATGTGATCTTTGGTTGAATAATCCGTTGCGTCCTTATGAGGCCAGTGGGACAAGTGGTATGAAATTACCCCTTAATGGTGGTTTAAATCTAAGTGTTCTGGATGGATGGTGGCTTGAAAGTTACAATGGAAAAAATGGATGGGCTATTGGAAGTGACATCACGGAAGGAAGTCCCGAGCGTCAAAACGAAATTGATATTGAAAGCCTGTTCAATATTCTCGAAAACCAGATTGTCCCACTCTAT
>DATEBV010000151.1:0-2759 GCA_035287205.1 Chthoniobacterales bacterium
GAAGTGAGAGGTACAGCTCAGAGCGCTGGTGCCGAAGCCGATCTTGCTGAAGCACGCGAAGAAGAGAGGGATGCTGCTGAGGCTCTTGAAAAGGCAACGCGGAACACTTCTAAAACTTTTGCTGAAGAAACCCAATCATCAACCTCCTCACCCAGTGGCAAACAGAATCAAGTCACTCAATACACTCCTAGGAAGAATTCAATGGACGCAGAGAGTGTAAACTTTGCCCAAGGCCCCATTAATTTGCCAGTGTCTCCTCAAAGACCACTTTCTCCTGTACCTCCGAAATTATCAGTTCCTGAATTTAAGACTACAGCAACAGAACAAACCTTCGCAACCCCATCAATACCCGTAGCGATAGCAGTTGAGTTTAATCCTGCTAACAATTTCACGAGTGTTGCCCCCCTTAGTCCTTTTAAATTATCCGAGGAGAAGGCTGCTAAAGAGATAGCCGAGACCTTGGCTAAAAAAGAGAAGACTACTACCGCCTTTGAGACTGAATTTTCTGCAATGATCAAGAGTGCCAAAGCCCAAGTGGAAGAATCAATAAAGGCGGCAGAGGAAGCTCGAGAAAAAGCGGAAAAGCAGGGAGTTTCTGAGAAAGCATGGAGTGATGCTATTAAAAAAGCAGGCAAGGCAGAATCAGCCTACACCCATCTTATTAGGTATTATAAAATGTACACAGAGCAAGCTGCGGAGCATTACGAAGGCGGAATCTTAAATGCTAAACGCTCTCAATATAACTTTGCACTTCAAGATGCGGAGGAAGAGAAAGGGCATTGGACTACCGAAGTAGCTGAATGTAGGGAGAAAAAAGAGGCCTTACATAACGGAACGATAGAGAAAACCCTTGAGCAAACGCGAGCTGTCGAGGTAAAGGTAACCAAAGAACGTGAAGTTGCACTAGTTCGCGAGAGCGAGGAACTACTACTAGCTCAAGCCACTCAGCAAGAAGACGCATTGCTAGTCCAAGAAAAGGCACTTCAACAAGAAAAGGATGTTTTAAAACAACAGCACGAGACAACGCTTTCAGCCGAAGCGGCTTCAAAGGTTGAAGTTAACGACAGGACTGCTGATGAGACAGTTCAGGAAAAAGTGGATGTATCTCTACTTTCCCTATCACCCTTCATGCCAAAAACTTGGTATGATGAACAAATCGAGGTAACCGAGCAAGCCAAAATAGCAGCTCTAGAAAAAATTGCTAAAGCCTCCACAGAGTTAGAAGAGGCACAGAAAGCATTAAAAGCAATAGATGATCAAGTTCAACAAGAAGAGAATAGTGAGGAATCTAAGTCAAAACTAGCAGCCGTAAAAAGGCGGTTTCAAGCACGACTTCAGGAACTGCAAGCTGCTGGAGAATTGGCTGATCAAAAAGTACAAGAGTGCCAAAATTCACTCAAAGCATTCCAATATGCTGAAGTACGAGCCAAAGAGGAGATTCAAAAGGCCAAAAAAGCCAAAGAATATGCTCTAAAAACTACCTATCTTCAATTCAATGAAGTTGGTAAAGATCTTGTCGAAGGGATTGAGTTAGATCGGAAAAAATATGGTAGAGACCAAAGGCTTTTGGAAGCTGCCGCAACAGTAGATCAAGAGAGAATCGAGAAAACGGCCGTATTTCAAGCAGCTGAAAAAGCCGAGAATGAGAAGATTGCTAAGGTTCAGGCTGCTCATCAAATGTGGAATGAGTGTGTGAAGGAACGTATGGTAGCAACAGAAAAATGTGTTTTAGCTTCAACAGCAGTAGAACAATATTTATCTGCAGCTTCTAATTCCATGAATAATTACGGCAATAGTGCCAAGACCAGCAGGTTGAGAATGGGCATGGGGCAGAGCAAAGGTGTTAACAAAAATCTCTTTGACGACTTAGACAACTCTGATTCTAGCGACGTTGAACAGGATTTCTTAACCTCCCAGAGCAGGAATATTGATAACGATATTTTTAAACAAGATTCTTTTAGTTCTTTTGGCCAGGGTCAATGGTCTTTAACTCCAAAGGCTCGCTTAAGAATGGGCAACCACCAGCTGGGCAATTACACCCATACCAGTACTATCAACAGTAGGACTGTAGAGCAGAACATGCTGGGGCAGAGCAGAGACGATAACAATAGATACTTTAATGCCTTAGACGTCTTTGGACAGGATTCCTCAATCTCTGATAGCAAACAGCTCAACAGCAGGATCTCGGAGGAGGGTCTTTTTCCTTTTGGACAGAGTAGTGAAGCCAGTAACAGTACTGCTACTGTCATTACAGTCGTTGAAGTAGCGCTCGTAAATATTGAACGTTCTTTGGCTGCTGCACAGAAGGGCGCTGTTGCCGATACTCATGCTGGAGTTTCTCTAGAACAGTTTTGGACAAGTAATTTGAGTGCTCTTGCTCGAGAACAGAATGCTTGGAAGAGTATCATCAATAGTAAACATTCGCTTAATCCATCTCAGAATAAAGAAGAGGATAGTTTTTCAGAGGAGGAAGTCTATTCTTCAGGAGAGGAACTCGATGCTTCAAATTTGCTTAGGTATAAAACACAGGGTAAATATTCGGCTAACCCATCAGTAAAATATACCACAGAATCAACTAATCATCAGAGTGATCTATCACATCTTAATAAAAGTATCAAGCGACCTACAGTCTATAGCCCACAGCCTAAAGCCTCTATTCAACCTGTTGGCCGAATAGTTACAAAACAGGTAACCGTTAAGACTCCCTCTCAACAAACGATACAATTGAATCGTACTACTGGTGCACAGTCGGATCATTT
>DATEBV010000152.1:0-11494 GCA_035287205.1 Chthoniobacterales bacterium
AACGTGACATCAGCCATAGCAGCGCTGAACGAATTATTCTTCCTGATTCTTGTATCTTGCTTGATTACATGCTGCACCTTCTCACCAAGCTCGTCACAGGTCTTACTGTTTATCCAGAAAACATGAGCCGTAACATGGAGATCACCGGAGGACTCTATGGCAGTCAAGCTGTACTTCTGGAACTTACAGATCGTGGATTAGCCCGCAAAACAGCCTATGAAGCCGTTCAGCGCGCTGCCATGAGAACATGGAAAGAAGGATGCTCTTTTGCCACTTCTCTCCGTGAAGAACCTGAAATAGCCTCTCACCTTTCACCCGAAGAGCTTGAAAAAATTTGCTCTCCTCAACGACATTTCACTCACGTTGATAAGAAACTTGAGACTGTTGGAATATCATTATTCGACCAATAGGCTATGAACATCTCTTTATTTCTGCAAAATAAAGAGATGTTCATATAATAGACCTCATTGGTAATTCACCCAAAACTTAGCTTAGAGATTAGATCCATTGCTACAATAAGACAGCAAGAGCTGTAGAATATATTCAAAGAGATTAATTGGTTAATGGAGCACCAATTTGAAACTTAGCATACGAAACAATAATTTCTGTATGCTGCAAATTACGCCAATATTAGCAACGTCATTTTATTTCGCAGAAATAAAATGACGTTGGTAGTTAGCCAATCTCAATGAATTTCCAATCACCGAAAGTGAGCTCAAACTCATTGCTGCGGTAGCCAACATAGGGCTTAGCAAAATACCAAACCAAGGATAGAGAATTCCTGCGGCAATAGGAACACCAAGCAAGTTGTAAGCAAAGGCAAAAAAGAGATTCTGGCGAATGGTCTTTAAGATGGCACGACTAAGAAGCGTCGCCGTAACAATTCCTTCTAATGAGGAGTGCATGAGAATAATTCCTGCTATCTCTTTGGCAATATTAGATCCTCCATTCATAGCAATCGAGGCATCCGCTACCGAAAAAGCGTGGGCATCATTAATACCATCACCAGCCATCGCTACAATTTTACCTTCCTCCTTCCACTGAGTAATCTGCTCAGCTTTCTGTGCAGGAGAGAGACCTGCTTTCCATAAATTAATACCAAGCTCACGTGCTATGGACTCTGCGACAAAAGCACTATCACCTGTGAGCATGGCAATTTCTATTCCGAGTTGTTGCAACTTCTTCAACAGCCCTTTTGCCGAATCTTTAATCGAATCACTAACCATCACCACTCCTGTCAGCTGATTGTTTAAGGCAATAGCAATCATCCCATGATCTTTTATTAAAACTTCTGATGCTATTGCTGTGGTATTGACTCCGTGACGCGCAAGAAAGGCTATACTTCCCACAAGAACGGATTTCCCATCTATCGTGGCGCTAACACCTCCACCTGGTTCTGCCAGGAAAGTTGAGGCGTTCTGTTCAGCAATCTTTCTCTTCTGAGTATAACGCAGAATTGCCTTCGCTAAAGGATGCTCACTACCTCGTTCGGCCGCAGCAAGAAATTGTAACAATTGCTCCTCTGATATCTCAGAAAATGTTCGTATTGCTACCACCTCAGGTTTTCCTTCGGTAAGAGTTCCTGTTTTATCAAAGGCCATGATACTTGCTGAAGCAAGCTGTTGGAGAGCGCCTGCCTCGCGAATGAGAATACCATAATGCGCAGCACGTCCCACACCAACAGCCACAGCCATAGGAGTAGCAAGTCCAAGAGCACAAGGGCAAGTAATCATGAGAACGGCAACACTACGTGCCAAAGCAAAAGAATAGCCTAATTCAGGCTTCAATAAAATCCAAACCACAAAAGTCACAACAGCAATAACAAGAATAAGAGGAACCAAAATAGCTGAAACGTGATCAGCAAGACTCTGAATTGGTGCACGACTCCGCTGTGCGGCAGCAACCATCTCAATCATCTGCGCTAGTACGGTCTCTCGACCAACTTTCTCAACACGCATAACAAAACTGCCATAGCTATTAAGTGTGCCTGCTGTCACCTGTGATCCCAATGATTTTTCTACAGGGAAAGCTTCTCCCGTAAGCATCGCCTCATCAACCGCAGAAGAACCTTCAATAATAATCCCATCAACTGGTATCTTCTCCCCTGGATGAATACGAATGATATCACCTGATTGAAGCTCACTCACCGAAACTTCCCTCTCCTTTCCTTCACGAAGGAGAGTTGCTTTATTTGGAACTAATTCTAAGAGCTCACGAAGAGCCCTACTAGCCTTGCGTCGTCCTTGTGATTCCAAGAGTTGGCCTAGCAATACCAACACCATAATCATCGCTGCTGCCTCAAAATAGAGATCAGAAACTCCAGGGTGCTCTTGCCCCATGACTAAGAATGACATACCTTGAGAAAACAAGACTCCGCTGCTATAGAAAAAAGTTACTCCCATACCAATTGAAATCAGAGAGAACATATTGAGAGATCCCGAACGAAAAGAATTCCATCCTCTCTGCCAAATAGGCCACCCAGACCAAAAGAGCAAAGGCAACGTCAAAATAAACTGCACCCACAGAGCCCATGGCATCATGATAATCTCGCCAAATTTTTGAAATCCTATCATGTTCAAAACCATCGGAGCCATCGAAAGAAAGACAATGGGAAGAACAAAGAAGACCGAAACCCAAAAGCGACATTTGAGGTCTTGATATTCATCCGACTCTTCAGAATGATCGCTGGAAGGCAAGAGCGATTCCAAGACCATACCACAAAAGGGACAGTTCCCAGGACCTTGCTGAAGCACCTTAGGGTGCATTGGGCAGGTAAAAACTCCCTTTGCATTATGCGAGGATATTTCTACCACTCGATGATTGATCTTCGTAGGGTGATGACAGCAAGAAGACATAGTGAGAACTTTCCAAAGGCTAACAAGTTTTGAAAAGGTTTTTAATTTTGGTTGTTACCAGGCTTAGCTACAGACAAGTAACCAGTAAAGAGTAAAGGGTAACGAGTCTATCTTCTTGCCTGCGGCATACATATCCGGCCAATGGGACCGAATATAAGTTTAAGTTTAAGTTGATTTTTGGTCACTTCGTGACAGAGTGAGAAGCGAAGCGGCTTTTTGTTTTTTCGAATATTTTTTCTTTTAACGTCGTTGCAGGAAGAGATTTCAATATGTCTAGAAAAATTTCCCTCTAAACCCCTAAACATTTAAACCATTAAACACTGCCAATGTCTTCATAGACGTTGGAAGTTACGAGTATTTATATTTTTCATTTTTGAGTTCTGAATCATCTCCAATAAAGGATTCGATGATTCAAGACGGGCTCTATTATCAAGTGTCTCGCAAGTCGTAATAGATGGGTATGAAATACTACCTATTCGGCCTATTGGCTGAATAGCTAATTCGTAGTTACATTATTTATCACTTTTTATCTTGAATAAAACTTCTTGTAAAAATGCACATTTTAAAACACGTTCCTATATAGTGGAAAATCTGAAGCACGTTGCAATTTTAATATTTTATGGACTCTAATAGCACTACTCCTAATGAGCCAATAAAACAAGAGCCTCTAAAGAGCAAGGCTGGCCTTGTTATCTTGTTGATAGAATTAGGCCTTGCTGTCCTTGGAATTAATGCTGTCTTAGGCTTTAGTGATACGACCATTCCCATGGTACTAAAACAAAAAGGTCTCTCTGATACTCAGAACAGCCTTAATTTCAGCTTATATCTTATTTCCTTTATTGTGGGATGTTTTCTTGTCATTCCTCTTTTTAAGAAATTTTCTTCTAGAACAGTAGTTATTCTCTCTACTATGGGAGCTGTAGCAAGCCTAGCCGGATTCGCTTTTACGACGCACATTCTTCCTATTATTATATGGTACTCTTTTCAAGGAATATGTTCTGCTGTGATCACTGTCATTTTTTCTAATATTATTACAACTGTTTCTGATTTTATAAAAAATAAAGGGGCTTTTATGGGATTTTTTGTTGCAGCGATGTCGTTAGGATATTATCTAGGAGAAGAAGGAGTTGCTTTTTTAGATCATTTTCATGGATACAACTCTTTTTTAATCATGACATTGATTGCTGGAATAGCTTCTCTTCCAATGATTTTTTCTCAGCATATTCATGAATTAATGGAACCTGGCATTAAAGAGATCGAAACATCTCCTGTAAATTTTTTTAGCTCTTTAAAATCCATATATATACTACCTGTTGTCTTCCTTTCTATTATGATGTTTGGTATTAATGATAATACTTTTATAGGCCTCATACCACTTTGGGGATTAGATCAAGGATACAGCGCGGAAAATTCCGCCCTCCTAGCAACTCCCATCATTATGGGAGGTATTGTATTAACTTCCTTTTTCGGAAACTTTTTTGATTATTTTGGTTATATTAAGACTGCTCTCATTTATGCTGTTATTTTAATTGTTTCTTTTTTCGTTATGCATCTAGCTGGTCTCTATTTTTTAGCTCAGACTCCTATATTCATGGGCATGGTCGTATCGCCCTCTTTATTTGTACTTGGTGGTATTATTAATGCTTTTCAATCATTATACCTTTGTGTTCTATCAGAAAAGTTTAAAGGAGCACTCTTAACAGGAGTCTGTGCTGCTGCTGTTTGCTTAGAACATATTGCAGGTGCTGTAACAACTCCCATGTGTGGCTATGCCATGACTCACCATGGCAACCATAGATTAGGTCTCTCATTAATATTTATTAATGGAATTTGTATTCTATTTTTCCTCTTTCAACTCTGGAAAAAACGAAATGCTTCCGTTTCTTAACTCAGATGTGTCTTACACATCGTAATAAATTACTGGTACGATGGACTCTAATAACACTCCTCCTAATAGACCAATACAAGGAGAACCTTCAAAAAGCAAAGCTAGCCTTATTATCTTGTTGATAGAGTTAGGCCTTGCTGTCATTGGAATTAATGCTGCCTTAGGTTTTAGTGATACAGCCATTCCCATGGTACTCAAACAAAAAGGACTCTCTGATACTCAGAACAGCCTTAATTTCAGTCTCTATCTTATTTCCTTTATTGCGGGCTGTTTTCTTGTCATCCCTCTTTTTAAAAAGTTTCCTTCTAGAACAGTAACTTTTCTCTCCATCATGGGAATTGTAATGAGCCTAGCCGCATTGACAGTTACAACACACATTTTTCCCATTATTATATGGTACTCTATTCAAGGAATGTGCTGTGCTGTGATTACCATTATCTTTTCTAATATTATTACAACTGTTTCTGATTTTATAAAAAATAAAGGGGCTTTTATGGGATTTTTTGTTGCATCCATGTCATTAGGATATTATTTGGGAATAGAAGGTTTTCCTATTTTAAATAATTTTCATAGATACAATTCTTTTTTAATCATGACATTAATAACCATAATATCATCTATACCAATGATTTGCTCTCGTGATATTTATGAATTAATGGCATCTGGTATTAAAGAAATCGAATCATCTCCTGTGAATTTTTTAAGCTCTTTAAAATCCATATATATGCTACCTGTTGCCTTCTTTTCTATTGTAATAGGTGGTATCGATGCTAATACCTTTGTTGGCCTTATACCACTTTGGGGCCTAGATCAAGGGTACAGCGCGGAAAATTCAGCACTTCTAGCAACTCCTATCATTATGGGCGGCATTGTATTAACTTCCTTTTTCGGAAACTTTTTTGATTATTTTGGTTACATTAAAACGGCCCTCATTTATGCCACGATTTTAATTATTTCTTTTTTCGTTATGCATCTAGCTGGTTTTTATTTTTTAACTAATACTCCTATATTTATGGGCATGGTACTATCGCCCTCCTTATTTATATTTGGTGGTATTACTAATGCTTTTCAATCATTATACCTCTGCGTTCTCTCAGAACAATTTAAAGGAGCTCTCTTAACAGGTGCCTGTGCTGCCGCTGTTTGCTTAGGACATATAGCAGCAGCTATAGCAACTCCCATGTGTGGATATGCCATGACTCACCATGGCAACCATAGATTAGGTCTCTCATTAATATTTATTAATGGAATTTGTATTCTTTTTTTCCTCTTTCAATTGTGGCAACAAAAATATAAACACCAATTTCCTACTGAAATCACCTCTAAAACCAATAAAAAATAATGATCCATCCTGATACAGAACTAAGATACATTAATAACGTGATAGGCTATGGTGTTTTTGCCACAAAATTAATTCCCAAAGGAACCATCACATGGGTTCTGGATCATTTTGATCAAACCTTCACTCAAGAAGAAATAGATCAACTAGATCCTCATTATCGTAGTATCATTGACTGGTACGCCTATATTGAGCATGACGGCCAACATGTACTCTGTTGGGATCATACTCGTTTTGTTAATCATTCCTGTAAGGCAAATTGTTTTGCTGCTGGTTTCAATTTTGAAATTGCTGTTCAAGATATTTTTCCTAATGAGGAACTCACTAACGATTATGGCATTCTTAATCGCCAGTATGATTTTCCATGCGCCTGCGGTGCAGAAAATTGTCGCAAAATACTTAAAAGAAATGATATAAAAAAACTTTACCCTATCTGGGATAAAAAAGTACAAGAAGCATTCTCTTTCATCCCCTCCTTACCACAACCTTTGTGGAATTTAGTAAAAGAAAAAGAAGAGATGGCTACGGTACTCAAAAAACCTCCTTCTACCCTAAAATACTTTTACTCTACTGAAAAAATTTAATGAAAATGCAATCGCTACAAATAGAAAAAGGCAAAGAATGGTATCTATATGAAGGCAAAGAAGAGGAAATCTCTTGGTTATGGCATCAATTTGAAACGTTTGAAAAAAAGAAGCTCGCTTCCACTAAGGAACAACCAACTATTTATAAAAATTATTTCATTAAAAATGAACATGATTCAATCATAGCAGGCATCAAAAGCTGGGCTTTTTTTTCAAAAATTTTGTATATTGAAGGACTTTTTGTTAAGGAGAACTACCGACATCAAAGATTAGGTAGCATTTTACTCGATCGAGTGGAGAATGAATGTAAAGCAATTGGCGTTCAACTTGCTTTGACTTATGCTGATTTCAAAGCAAAAGATTTTTACGTTCAGCATAACTACGAAATTTTTAGTATTCTAGAGAACTGCCCTGCTCCTCATGCGTGTTATTTTCTAAAAAAAAATTTAAATTCTACCGAACAATCCCACGCTTACTAGAGACAATAAACTCTAGAAGTTTTTTGATCAGTCTTGAATCTGGATACTGTTGCTGAAGAACATCAACGGCCTGAGTGGTGTTCAATGATCCTCGGTAAATGATTTTATAAGCTTCGCGCAGATCGCGAATCTCAGAAACAGAAAAATGATGACGTTCCAGACCTACTTGGTTAATCCCTCGTACAACGGCAGGATTTCCATCAGCGATCATGAAACAGGGAACATCTTGCACAATCTTTGTGTACCCACCTACAATGGCATACTGGCCGATTCGGCAGAATTGATGAACTGCACTCAATCCTCCAATAACGGCATAATCTTCGACAATAACATGCCCCGCCAACGTTCCATTATTGGAAAAAATAACGTGATCCCCAACAATACAATCATGAGCAATATGAGCGTAGGCTAAAAAGTTCCCGTGATGGCCAATCACTGTTTTTTCATGAGGAGCCGTTGCTCGATTCACGGTCACAAATTCTCGAAAACAATTGTTATTACCAATTTCTAAAAAGGTTGGCTCTCCACGATACTTCAGATCTTGCGTCTGCTGACCAATTGATCCATAGGGATAAAATGTATTCTTAGAACCAATGTGAGAAGGCCCTTCAATAGTTACGTGATTATGAAGCGTACATTCATCCCCAAGAACCACCCCTGCTCCTATGACACAATAAGGACCAATTTTTGTTCCTTGTCCAATCTCAGCGCTAGGATGAATAATAGCGGTAGGGTGAATAGAGGCTATAGGCTGTAGGCTATAGGCTGTAGGTTGATTGATGCGCTGATTAAGATTTAAGGGATCGTCCTGATGATTCATTGGAGCACATTCTACAGATGGGATAATCGAATATTTACGATCATCATTACATAATGCCGTTGGCAGTTCGCAGTTCTGTAGGCGTTCAGCCCCCCCCTCCTTCGGAGGAAGGATCTGAATTAAATGGCCAGCCTGCGAAATCGTAGTATGAATGCGATGCATAGTTTTTACTGCTTCGCAGTAAGTTTAAGTGAAAAGTTTAAGTTTAAATGGATTCTACAGCCTTTAGCCTACAGTTCAGAGCTCACCTTTCTAAGGAGGAAAGTAAAGGGTAAAAAGTGTTACGCTTCTTCTAGGTTCTAAAATTCCGGCTGGATTGCAAGTGTGGCCAATTTTATCAACGTCATTTCATTTCGTAGAAATGAAATGACGTTGATAAGCACGGCTACTGAGAAATTAATCCAAAGAGGAGCACCCCCTCCGACACAACACTCCCATTGACAATACATTGGCAGCTTGCTCTTCCCATATTTTTTCGTGCACGCGTCAATTCAACATGGATGAAAAGGGTATCTCCAGGAAAAACGGGTTTTCTAAATTTGATCTCATCAGCACTCATAAAATAGCCTATTTTCCCTGAGTTTTCTGTTTTACGCATCATAATAATGCTTGCCACCTGCGCCATCGCTTCTACTTGAAGCACCCCTGGCATCACAGGATGACCGGGAAAATGACCCTGAAAATAAGGTTCATTAATACTCACCGATTTAACGCCTGTTGCCTTCATATCACCATCAAACTCCACAATACGATCAACCATGAGAAAAGGATAACGATGAGGAAGAACACGCATTACCTCATTAATATCCATGACGAGAGAAGAAGAAGTCACAGGACGAGGTGCCATGGCCAGTAATTCTGTATGACGTTTTACGATAGCACGAGCAAGTTCTGTATTCGGACCATGACCAGGCCGTATCGCAATAACATGTCCACTTAAAGGTCGCCCAATGAGGGCCAAATCACCAATAATATCAAGAATTTTGTGCCTCACAAATTCATCGGCAAAACGTAATGGCTCCTTACTCAAAACAGAATCACCACGCACGACTAAAGCATTCTCAAGACTTCCTCCCTTGATGAGGCCTTTTTCCATAAGATCCTTAACATCTTCATAGAAAACAAATGTCCGAGCAGGAGCAATTTCCTTCGCATAAATCTCAGGAGTTATCTCAAGAGACAGATACTGAGTGAAACGGCCATGAGGACCAGCTTGTGTGCAAGAAATACGGTAAGAAGAATCTGGAAAAAAGGTCATTACGGAACCATCCTTTGACTCAAAATAAAGCGGCTCGCTTGGTTCAAAAACAGATCGTGTCGCCTCGAGCTCAACAATACCAGCCTGTTGAATTAAGGTCACATAAGGCAAAGCGCTTCCATCCCCAATAGGAGGCTCATTGGCATCCATTTCAATTAAAGCATTATCAACTCCCATACCTGCTAAAGCAGAAAGAACATGTTCTACCGTATGAATTTTGACATTGCCTTCGATAAGCGTTGTAGAACGCTCCACCATTTTAACATGTTCTACTTTGGCATCCACTGTGGGTTCATCAGGAAGATCCATACGGCGAAACTTATACCCATGGCCTGCTGGTGCAGGATGAAGGGTCAGAGTAACATTACTACCCGTATGAAGAGAACTTCCTGTAAGACTTGCTGATTGAGCAAGCGTGCGCTGTTTGTCCATGAAAAGTGAGTACCAACGTCGCTCTTTCATTTCTACGAAATGAAAGAGCGACGTTGCTAAAAATGACGTTGTTGATATTTGTTGGGATTGATAGGTAGAGCCCGTCCTGAATCATCGGATCCTTTATTGGAGAGGGTTTGAAGTTGAATAATGAAAAATATAAATACTTTAAAACACCATTTTGTCGAAAATTAATTGATTATAGTGAGCAACTTTTTAAATTAATTGCCGCAGGCAAGAAAATAAACTCGTTACCCTTTACTCTTTACTCGTTACATGCCTGTAGCTAAGCCAGGTGCTAAGCAAAAATTAAAATCCATTTTCAAAATCGGTTCACTTCCGGACTCTAGGTAATCGCAAACCATATTACTTCGTGCAATATATTTCAATTACGAATTAATATTTTTTTGTAAACATTCAGTTAACTCATCTGTAGCATGTACTCTAATGACCCATCAGAATTCTTCTAACTCTGCCTAGGATAGCAGGTCTTCACTTCCATATTTTATCTTCCATCTCCTACCGCAGTAAGCGGCATCTCCAGCCTTTAGCCTATAGCCTTTATTCCGCCTGTTGGCCGAATATATACCTTTCTCGAATGAATTTTAGGAAATTTTACTAGTTCTTTTTAGCGCTAGCGGCGTTGTCATCGCTACTGTTACCTCGGTAGCAGAACGCTCTGACGCCTTGCTAGCCCCAAAAGTTCCTGCGTAAAAAAATCCTAAAATTCATCCGACAAAGATATAGTTACGAACTTTATGACCAGCACCAAAATTAACAATGTTTCTTCATTGCGTAGAAATGAAGAAACATTGTTGACAATCATTGATGAAACTCCTGACTTACTTATTATCAATAAACCCCCGTTTTTGCTTGTTCATCCCACAAAACCAGGAGGCCCTCTCACCCTTTGGGATAAACTCAAAGAACTCCTCGCCTACGAAATCACTACTGATGGACAAGTCTCTTTAATTAATCGCATCGACCGTGAAACCAGTGGCATCGTCCTGGTTGCTAAAAATCATGCAGCTGCACGCACCTGTGCAATGGCCATGGAACGAGGCGCTATTGCTAAAGAATATCTAGCTCTCGTCTACGGCTGGATTCAAGAAGATAACGGCACGATTGATGCTCCCTTACTTAGACTTGGTGACGTTGTTGCATCTAATGGAGTTCTTCCCAAACTCGCTTATGCTGATGAAGTGCAAGACGCTCACAGAGCGCAAAACTTGAGTGTACAGACGTCCTCGATGGTTCGAGCACCGGAGCAACGAAGCAATTCGTTAGCAGAAGTAGCGTTTCGAAAGAACTCCAAAATATGGCTTAAAAGAGGTATCCACCCCAACGGAGCACCGGCTCTCACTCATTTCCAAGTAGAACAGCGACTACTGCATCCCAAACATGGAGCTATTACCCTGGTGCGCTGTTTTCCTCGTACAGGCCGCACTCATCAAATACGTGTGCACCTAGCATCACTAGGACATCCCATCATTGGTGATAAAATTTATGGCCCTTCGGAAGACTACTACTTAGAATTTATCCAAACAGGCTGGACCCCTTTCCTAGCAGAAAAACTTTGGCTCCCTCGCCATGCCCTTCATGCCAACGTATTAGAACTCGTATATCAAGAAAAACAGTATCGTTGGGAATCACCTCCCCCCTCCGATCTACTTGAGTTTATAAAAGAGTGCTAAGAATAGTTGTCAGTTGTCGGTTGTCAGTTGGTTTTAGCTCGTCAATTAATTTAAAAATCATAACACTGGACTTTGGCCATTTTTATATGAGTGACATTATTGGCATTAGTTTTTAATATCATCAAAAAAATAGAATGGGTAATTT
>DATEBV010000153.1:0-3474 GCA_035287205.1 Chthoniobacterales bacterium
CTTGCTTTTGCTTGATAATCGGCTTGCAATTGAAGAGAGTCTCCCTCTAAATTGCAAATAGCACCTGCAGTCTCTTTTCCTTCTTTATAAGCTAAAGCTGCTTGTTCATATTGATCTGCTGCCCCTTGGGATGTTTCTGCAGCCATTCTATGAGCAGTAGACAGAGTCGCTTTGCCTTCATCCTGATCTTCACGTGCTCTTACTTGGTAATCTGCCTTTTTTTTAAGAGAGGCTCCTGCCCAACTTAAATTATGACCAACAGTATCTTTTCCTGTTTTATAGGCTAAAGCTGCTTGCTCATAGTGATCCGCTCCTCGTTGTAATGTTCCTTTTGCTTCTTTAACTGAACACTCTACTTTTTCTTGGAGAAGTTCGCCTCTTCTATACAAACTATTACCTTCTTCATTTTTGTTTGCTTCCATGGTCTCGCGACCTAGTTTTTTCAGTTCTGCAGCTCTTTGGTATGTTGCAGCTGTCTCTCTAGCGACTGCAGCTTCTCTTGTTTTCCCTTCTTGTTGCAGGTTAAATGCTAATTCCCAAGATTTAGTAGATTTCCCAAAATCTCCGGCAATCCAATTCCATGAAATTTGTCGAATTGCTCGAGCTTCTAGAGCTTTATTCTTTGTTTCCTCTATTTTTTCTAAAACCTCTACTTGAAGTGGTCCTGCTTCTTGCGCTTCAGCTGCTTTTGCTTGGTAGTCTGCTTGCTCTTGGATGGATTCGCCTGTATAAAACCCTCTCTCACCCTCATCCTCCTTTCTTGCGTCAAAGGCCATAACTGCTTTTCTATGCTGATCTGCAGCTTGTTGAGATGTTGCTGCAGCCTCTCGACAGCCTCTTGCGAGCGCTGTTTTTCCTGCTTCTTGTGCTTCAGCTGCTTTTATTTGGTAGTCTGCTTTCGCTTGGAGCGACAACCCTTCAAAACTCCCTCCCCTACTCCCTTTCCAACTACAATTTGTTTTAATCATCCATGTTCCTGCAGCCTTTTTCTCAACTGACAGTTCCTGCTGATCTGCTGCTCGTTGGGATATTGCTGCAGCCTCTCGATAAGCTGCTGCGAGCATCGTTTTCCCTGCTTCTTGTGCTTCACTCGCTTTGGCTTGGTAATCTGCTTTCTTTTGAAGAGACGATCCTTCTTCTTCCCAACTCTCAGGCTTATCACTACCATATCCTTCTGCGGCTATGCTCTCAGCTGCTAATTTATACTGCTCTGCGGCTCTTTGGGATGTTGCTGCCGCTTCTTGATAGCCTGATGCGAGCGTTGTTTTCCCTACTTTTTGCGCTTCATATGCTTTTGCTTGGTAGTTTACCTTATTTTGAAGAGACAGGACTGCCTTTTTCAAAACATCGCCAGCATTCTTCCCACGGTAACCCTTTGCATCTTTCCCTGAAGCATAAACTAAAGCTGATTGTTCATAGTAATCTGCCGCTTGCTCTGATATTGCTGCAGCCTCTCGATAGCCTACTACAAGCTGTGTTTTTCCTTCTTCTTGCGCTTCAATCGCTTTGACTTGGTAGTCTGCCTTTGCTTGGAGAGACGACGCTGACCAACCCCAACTATTACCTTCTCTCTGTTTTCCTGCTGTTTTTCCTGCTATATATGCTGTAAGTGCTTGTTTTTGCTGTTCTGCTGCTTTCTGTGATGTTTCTGCTGCATCTGTATATCCAACCGCTAGTGTGTTTCTACCAGCTGCTCGCGCTTCCATTGCTTTAAGTTTTCTATCAGCACTTGAATACGTATATCTACCAATCCAAGTGCAACTATTTCTTTCAGCTTCTTTGTCTGCTAAGTGAGCTTCTAAGGCTTTTTTCTCATAATCAGCAGCTATTTTATATTGCTCTGCGAGATTGATCCAAAAAGCTCTATCTTTACTTAACACTTGATTTACCTTCTCCTGCGCTTCTTCTGATTTCAGTGACCAAGTGGAAGCATCTGATAAATAGTAAGTACTCCATGCTTCTTTGTCTAACTGTTGAGCGGCTTCTTTATTCCCTGAACTGTAATTAATAGCGACTCTTCTCATACCTTGTGCTGAGGCTTCTGATTCCTCTGCTACTTTTCTCCAAAGAACGGATTTTTCCTTTTTCCCTTGGTCTACTAATTCGTTAAATCTATTCCAACTATCTCTCGCTTGTTCTAGTTTGGTAGCAATACGATCCCAAAGATAAGAATTTTCTCCACCTCGTTTTTCCTTTGATGCTTGTTTTGCTTCTTCTATTTGGCCTATTATTCTTGCAACTTTTTCTCTAGCTTCCGCTTGAAATCTTACAATTTCCACCGCAATACGATCAGCTTCTTTTTTAGCTGCCTCTTTCTTAGCTATTTCTTTAGCATTTTTTAAAGCCTCTGTAGCAAGCTGATCATATTGGACCTTATTATTCGAAGCTGTATTAATTTTAGCAGTTAAAGATGCTTTATCGGCTTGAGAAGCTGTAGATAAGAGCACTTTCTTAGCCTCTGCAGCTTTAAACCAAGCATTTGAGGCATTTTGAGCTAGGCGATGCAGCTCATTATAAGCTCCTTCTGTTTGCGTTCTATCAGCTAATACTTTAGCAGCTTTAGCTTGACTATCAATTTCCATAGCCTCATCCCAGGCAATACCAGCAAGAGTAACAACTCTTTCATTTTCTTTTCGTTCCATCTCTTGTCTCTCTTGCAATGCTGTTTCCGCAGCAGTAATCTTTGATAATTTTTCTATTTGTACTTTTCGCTGAGCTTCTATCTGCTCTGGAGTATCATTAACTCCATCTATGAGTTGCGTGATGAACTCAGAAATATGATCATTCGCTTCTTGAAGAGCCTCCAAGAGTTTTTGTTGCCATTGGGCAGGAAGAACGGTTCTCAATCGATTTTTAAAAGAGGTTATATCACTCTTAAGAGCCTCTTCTCTAGCTTGAAGAGCAGCTTGTTTTTGCTCCAATTCAAGAAGTATTGGAATATTTCTTTGAAGATTTTGTTCTCGTTGCTCAAGCTGTTTGATCTGCGTTAGCAGAGTTTTAGCTTGTTTAGAAGCTTCTTTATTTCCAGCGAGTAGCTGTTTTACGATATTCTCAATACGTGGCTGCATTTGAAGGTACTCATCGAGGATTTTTTGTTGAGCTTGAGCAACAAGTTGTTCTCCTTTATCTTGTGATGATCTAGCAGATTTAATTTTCTCTTTTAACGCAGTAGTATGAGTATGAAGAAAGTTTCCTTTTTCAATACAATCTCTTAGTTGAGGAATGTTTTGCTGAAAGTCGCAATCGTGCTGCTCGAGTTGTTCTATTTCAGCAAGAAGTGCATTAGCTTGCTCGGTCGTGGGAAGTTTTTCAATAGTTCCCTTTCGCAATTGCTCCGTTGTCTCTTCAATTCGTGTGAGTATTTTTGTAAACTTATTAACTAATGTCTGTTGGCCTTGAGCTACGAGAACCTCTCCTTGGCTTTGAGCCGAACTCATCTCCGCAGATAACGTTGTAAGACGGTCTTGAAGGCCA
>DATEBV010000154.1:0-2909 GCA_035287205.1 Chthoniobacterales bacterium
AAGAGCTTAGCCAAACTGATCAATCAAGTTCGCCGTTAAGTTTCTTTTTTTTGTGTTTTTTTGTGTTCTTTCGTGGCTATTCCTTCTGCCTGTTACGATGACGTTGGTATGAAAACACTTCAGTTCAGTTCGAGCTCACAAGGAAAGATTCAAAGATTTGACTGAGGTGTTCGGCAACTTTTGCGACACTCAGTGGGAGTGATGATTCTAACTTTTGTTGTGTTATTTCTTGTTCGATAGAAGTCATGGTGACTCCTGAAAGTCCACAAGGAGTGATTTCTTCAAAAGGAGAAAGATCACCGCAAACATTAAGTGCTAATCCATGAAGAGAGATCCATTTGCGCACTCCGATGCCGAGGGAGGCAATTTTGGATTTGTTAATCCAGACACCAGTCATTCCTTCCTTTCGATTCCCACTAAGATGGTAAAGAGCTAGTGTATTGATAATCACTTCTTCCAAGAGTCGTAAGTACCGATGGAGGTCGCGATCAACGATTGTAAGATCAATAATTGGATAGGCTACAAGTTGGCCTGGTCCATGATAGGTTGCTTGGCCACCCCGACCAATGCGATGAAGAGGATGAGGTAGTTTTTTATTGCCAAGGCTCGTTTGATCTTGAGTTCGTCCGATAGTATAAACCGGCTCGTGTTCCAGGAGTAGGAGGTAGTTGGTAGGATTGCCGCGGAGTTTTTCTGCAATCAGCTGTTCTTGATATTGTAGACCTTCATCGTACGTTTTACGGCCTAACCAACGAGATTCAAAAGAGGGAGAAGGCATAAGGCTAAAGGCTGGCGTGGTGAATGAAAATCTGTAAATTGAAGGTTTGGTTTAGTGTCAGAATTATTTCATCCCAAAGTTATTTTTAGCGGTAAACATAAATAAAAGCGTCGTCGTAATTGGCAGAAATTTACCACGCCAGTTAAAGGCTAGAGGCTAAATTCTGGAACCTCTAGCCTTTAGCCTTCAGCCTTTAGCCTGAGAATCAGCCTGTAGGCTGATTATCTTTTTCCAAGCTGCTGAGACATTTCCTTTTTTCTTGAGATGCATTGCTAGAAGAGGCGTGCTAGAAGGAACGAGAACGACTCTGTTTCGTAGATGAGTTAATCCAACAGCAATGGCATCAGCCGCATCGTTTGGAGGGGTTTCTGTAAGTCCGAGCAGAGCTCTTACCATGAAGGAAACTTGGGTTTTAGCAGCAGCACCACGACCAACAACGGCTTGTTTAACACGTTTTGGGGTATATTCATGAATAGTAAGACCTGCTCGAGCAGCAGTTAAAAGAGCCACTCCTCGTGCTGAACCTAAGGCGATAGCTGTGGTATAACTTTGAACATAAATGATGTTTTCTAGTGCCATTGCTTCGGGATGGTATGTTTCAATGAGAGTCGTTAACTTTTCATGAATAGCAACAAGGCATGCTGGAGCAGTGAGTTTAGGATGATTATTAATGACTCCATACTCAAGACATCGAACCTTGGCATCATTTCCTTCTAGGAGAGCATAACCCGTACCGCGCAAGGAGGGATCAATCGCTAAAACCATTTTAGGCATTCAGTCTCCTCTGCGCGGCGACTGAAGTAAAACGAGAGGTTGTAGTCGTCCAGGCCCTTCTTTCAAAAGAGAATGGGATCTTAATCAAATGATCAGGCAGCGAAGTAATCATGCGCATGCATTGCATAAATATGAATGGTTATACCGTATTAAACTAAACTGTTACCTTTACTTCAGTTGCCGCGCAGCGGAAACTGAATGCCTCCATTTAGTGCGATCCTTGAAATCCCATAGCACCTAAAACTCCTGATCCTTCCCAAGAAGCAGGCTTATTCCAAGGAATAGCAGTTGTAGAAGAACCTGAAGAATTCGTCGTTTCACACCCTGTAACAACAGTCAGAAGTATTAAAGCAGAGCTGGCAATTAAAAAGAATTTCATATTCTATTTTTTAAAAACTGAAGGGTTAGGCAAACAATAGAAGCTGTTTTGCTAGTAATAACAAACTGGACCAACGAAACACCTAAAAGAAGAAGCTGCTTTGCAGATGAGTTTAACGAGATCAATAACTAAGAACTAGGAACTAGGAACTGGCATTATACAATAATGCCCAGTCTACTTTCCTGGTCCTTGGTAAAGTATGCTGTCGCCTGATTGAATTGTTATGCCTTTAGGAATACTCTTCATAACAAGATCAGCAACAGAAGTTAGCGGTTCTACAGAAGTGACTTTGGCTTCGCCGAGAATTTGGGAGCCTCGTTTCAGAGTGATTTCAGAACCTTTAATCATTCCATGATGTTCACCGAGATTAATAACAACAAAATGATAGGTTTCATTAACAGCTAGGATTTTTCCTTCGAGGCCTCCTGGTATTGTTTTGGAAAGAGTTGATTCATTGTCACTGGAAGAAGGGACGTTTTTCTGGTCAGGTTGGTGCGATCCTTGAAGATCTGTTTCTTTAGTGGACTGTTCAGACTGTTTATCAGCAAGTTGTTTTTGTAATGCTAAAAGATCATTAGCTGCTTTTTCTTGTGCTGCTTTGGTTTCTGCAAGCTCAGTCTTATTTTTTTCTTGATTTGTTAATGCGAGGGTCAGTTCTTGCTTAGCGGATTGAAGTTCTTTAGTGAGCGTATCGAGCAATTGCTGTTGCGCATTAATGGTGTTATTTTTCGTTGTTAGAACTGCTTTGGATTGATAAAGATTCCAAGCGCTCAAGCAGGCGGCGCCTAACATGAAAATAATGGTAAGAGAGATTAATTTTTTAGACATAATGGGTAACTACCAAAGTAAGAAGTTTGGTAGTGTTTAAGGGTTTAGAAGTTTAAGAGTTTAGGGGAGAGATGAAGCGGAAGTGAAGCTACTTAAGTTTAGCAAACTTTTGTTTGTTTGCAATACTGATATGAGTATCAACGTCACTTT
>DATEBV010000155.1:0-3286 GCA_035287205.1 Chthoniobacterales bacterium
TTCTGCCAATAAGGTATTAATTTCTTGTTCTTCAGCTATTCTTAGAGAGGTAAGATCTATCGTATTGAGTTTTTCTAATGTAGCTTGCACAACACGTACAGTTTCTCCCCAAGCTGTTTCTATTGCGTCAGCTTCCTCCTCTGTAATATGATCAGGATTTTTTATCGCTACTTCTGTTTTTCTTGCCTGAACCCACGCAATATGGGCGATCCAGGTAGAAGTTCTCACTGCAGCGATGTTATGAAGAAGTGTTAACTCCTCCAGCGCCTGGTTATTATTAACAATTACTAACTCGCCTCTTTCGCAGGCAATAACGGTTTCACTCCATGCAGTTTCAGCCATTTCGTAAGCCTTTAACTCTTTATCAAGGTAGATCTTATAAGCATTAGCTTTAGCATTGATAGCACTTAAATCGGTTTTAAGTGCCTCATACCTGCTATCTGCAACAAGCTTTATAGCTATCTCAGATGAAGTGGAAATAATATCCGATGTCCAAATCTTTTGTAATTCTTCTATAAACGCACTTCTGTTCTTCACATCATTTTTTACAAGCTCTACAAAACCACTACGCGCTGAAGCAGCTTCTTCTACCCTCTCTTGAGCTGTTTTTATACAAATGATATCCTCATCAGCTCGAGCTGCTTTTCTCGCGACAGCTTCATGAAATGCATCTGCAGGCTTTTGCACCTCAGAAGGTGCTTCTTTACTAAGAACTTTCTCTTGTAGAGACTTCCCTACTTCTTCAGCTGATACTGGATCCATCATCAGGTAACAATCAAGGTTAGCACCTTGATTGTTACAGTTGGCAGTTGGCAGTTCGTAGTTCGTAGCGATTTGAGCTCCTTGGTCAATCTGATCTTCTGATAGTGATATTGTCTTGTTATTATTTTTATCCTGCGCAAGAAGAAGGCTAGAGCTTACTGAAACAGCAAGAAGAAAAGAAGGTATTATTTTTTTCATAGTATTGGTGTATATTAGAGATTTGTAGCAATAAAACGCATAATAGAAACATGCGAAGACTGATGCAAATTATTAGTAAAGTATTCCATTTTTTGCTGGTTCTAGAATTTTATTTCTCCATTGAGTTATATAGGCAATCTGTTTCTCTTCTAGATTAGGAATCATTAAGTCCAACATTTTATTAATCTCTTCCCATTCTATTTTTTCTTCTATGATGCCTTCAGCAATAACATGAGCAGGGTAAATATTTCGAGAAACACTATGAAATATTAAATCTGCTATCGCTCGCGTATGAGAAGCACAAAAAACTAAATCATGACAGCTTATTCCTCTTTCACGAAGTATTGATGATTTATCTGTTATCAACCAATCCCCAAAAAGCTTATTGGTATTACTCATAGTGCCTTTTTCTCCAGAAGAATGAATACGTGATTGTGGATGGCAGAGAGCTTCCATGAAATGCCAATCACCTCCCCATCTTCCTTCGTCAGGTATTGATAGGGCAGTCATTCCTGAAATATAGGTTTTTGGCGAGATAAAGAGATTTAAGAACCTGTTTTCACAGTCTACTGAAGCTGCAATGGGCTTCGTCACTTCAGTGCTCGAGTCCTCAGGTATGCTATATACATGTCGACCTCTGCGCTCCGAGGCTCCTTGCCCCTTATCAAGCTCAGCGACTTTGAAAACAGGTTTTAAATTCGGGTTCATTTTTTTATTCTATTCGTTTAGATTGTATTTAAAAGGTGGAATTGTCAATTAAATTTAAAAGTTGAAGGATTAAGAAGATAATTGTTGGACAATGGTACTGCAGTTAATCCGGAAGATTAATTTTTACTGTCACCATTTTAATTTTCATATTTAAGAGAAGATGAATTAGCAGCAAAGCGTCCTTTCAACACTACCAACGGTACGTTAGTAGTTATGGAGGAGTAGCTGTCATAAAAGTTATACCTTGATGATCACAGACAAAAGGCATTCCTTTATATTTCAGACCTGATTGATGACAAGCTTCCTTAACAAGGCTGAGAACTTCGTCCAATTCTTTTCTAGCTTCTGCTCTAGTTTCAGGAGAAGCTTCTAAAAGCTTAGTCATTGCTAATAGCACTTTCTTTTGAAGCGGTATTATTATTGAAGAATAATACATCCAACTCTTTTTCTTTTTTTCAATTTGTTTAAGATCATTGCTCCAATTTTTTGTGTCTTCTTCCAATTTGCTAATAACCTCTTGATAAATAGCCACTGATTGAGAACACGATTCTTCAATAACTTTGATTGCTTCTATTGTTTTTAATAAAGTCACATCACTTATATGATCCACAAATATAATATAATCAATAGATTTTTCGGCTTTAAGAACTTCTATCCAAAAAAATGTAGCTTTTAAAATGACCTTCTCATCCTCTATGTTCTTAAGCTCTTTATTCCAAAAAGTTTTATCTTCTTCGGTGGCAGTATCGATGAGATTTTTGTATACGTTCGCGATTTGAGTCATAGCTTCTACAGTAGCTTCTATGCTTTCTCTTGCAGCACCCCAAGCCTCCTCATTAATTTCAGGAGGGGCGTTTCTAGCTTTTTTGATAGCGGGAGCAATAGCTTGTTCTGCCTTATATATATTAATCCAGAAAAGCTTAGTCGCACAAATAGTTTTCATCTTCTCACAATGTTCGAGAAGAGAGTCGAGAATCCAATCATTTCCTCTGTTGTCCAAAGCTTTTTTGTAAGCCTCAATTGCTTGAGAATAAGCTTCTACAGAAATTTCCACAGCTTCTTTAGCCGGAGTCCAAGCCTCTTCATTAGTTTCCAAAGGAGTATTACGAGCCTGGAGGATAGTAGATTTAGCTATTTCAAATGCTTTTTGTGCCTTAAATTTTAAAGCATCTGCTAATTTAATATTGGCTTCCTGAGGAAGTGGAGTAGCTTCTGTATTCTGAGCCCCTATAATAGAACTATTAACCATCCCTTCCTCTCCTGTAGGAGGGATAGTAGTAAAAAACCTTTTTATATTCGATTTCTTTCGAAACTCTACTTCTACTAATGAATTGCTGCGTTGCTCCGGTGCTCGAACCATCGAGTACGTCTGTCCACTCAAGTTCTGTGCTCCGTGAGCGTCTTGCACTTCATCAGCATAAGCGAGTTTGGAAAGAAGTCTATCCTTTGCCTCACTTGTTAGAATTGCTCTTTGCACAACTATTCGACTAATAGGCCGAATAGAGGCTATAGACTGGAGATTGCAGCCTGTAGGCACGGCTGAAGCGATAGGAGATGGAAGTTGAGGCCTAGGACCTGTTTTCAAAGTCGCTGAAGCTGATGAAGGACAAGGAGCCTC
>DATEBV010000156.1:0-26665 GCA_035287205.1 Chthoniobacterales bacterium
GAATGTAGAGGTTAGCTATTATATCACGAGTTTATCAGCAAACGAAACTACGGATGAAGACTTGCTATCCATTACCACTGGACATTGGGATGCTATCGAAAATGGTACCCATCATGTACGTGATACAACTTTTAAAGAAGAAGCTTGTCATACTCTGTACTCTGAAACAGATGAAATATTCCTGTAAAAAATTAAATTTCTTTAAAATTAATGTTGGCAGTTAGTATTTTGTTCATTAATGTCAATTGGTAGGAAAATTTATTAAAAAAACATCAATTTTGTGAAATCTATGAAAAAGGTTATTCTCTCTTTTCTCCTTACTACTTCAGCAAGTTCTATACCTCTCCTTGCACAGGATCATCATCAGGTCAATCTGCAATCTTCTAGTTCCCACTTGGGCATAAGGCCTCAATTGATGATGAATCCTTCAACGCTTGAGGAAGGAGCTCAAGTCGGAGGAGAAGCCTTGGGGATTTTTACACCAGCTCAAGCACGTAAGGCTGCCCAAGAGCGTGAGGCTGCAGCTAAGGCTTCTAGTACGGCTCAATTAGGAGTTTCAATATCTAAGAATAATGAAGAGAATAATGCTGCTGTAATTCCTGATTTAGAATCAGAAGATACTGAGCCAATGAATTCTCAGGTAAGTAAATATCTTAAAAAAGAAATCATCAATAATATTTATGAGGAGTGTTTAGCTGAGGTGGCCAACTTGTCTTTAGGAGCTTCTACTGGTCGCGTAGTGGGTGAAAATACTTCTAAAGAAGCCGCAGAATGGGCTGCCGCGGCTCAAGCCGCTGATTTTTCTAAAGGCAAAGCTGAGAGAGTCTTTGAAAAAGCGGTGAGAGATATTGAAGAGGCAAAGAGCATGCTTGACGAGGCGAAGCGTAATGTTCGAGAGCTTGAGAAAGCGTCTCAACCATCAAGTGCAACGGAACAAGCGGTGGCTGCCGCTAACCTTGCGTATGAAAAGGCTTGTGCAGTTTATGCAACTAGTGATTATAAGGCTAAGAAGCTTGCAGGAGAATTGGCTGAAGCACGGGTTGAAACGGCCAGTGCTGTCCTTCATGCCATTACGGTGCGTAAAAGTACTCAGCATGCTACGGCTGCTGAAGCAGAACTTAACGTTGCTAAAGAAGCAGAGGCGGAGGCATTGGAAGCCGCTGAAGTGGCAAAAAGCGATGTTGTCGCTAAGGCTGCTCTTCTAAGCAGAGCAGAGGCCCATCTTACTGCAGCAAAACAAGCAGTGCAAGGAATGAGTGGATCCAATGGGAACACTGCACCTGCCGTTTCTCCAATGACAGCAGCTCAAAGAGTCGCAATGAAAGAAATCGAGCAGGATAAAGCCGCAGCTGAAGAGGTGAGGGCAAAAGCTAAAAAAGTAGAAATAACCGCTAATAGCGCTAAGGCAAAAGTTCATGAAATGAACTTTGAGAAAGAGCTTATGGCCTATCGCCAGGCTGAAGAAGCGTGGGGAGAAACTGTGGAGGGTTATAAAAATGCACTTGTCCATGCTCAAGAAGCAGGTCTCGATGAGGAAGAGTTAGCTCTTTCCGTGGCTAATGCGGAAGTTAGAGAAGCATCTTGGAGAGCCGATGCCTGTTGGGTCAAAGCGAGACAAGCAGATCAAGTAGTTGCTACTCCTCAAGGGGGTTCTCTTGATCAACTTAAAGGAGCAGAGGTCGCTTGGGTTCATGCGGTAGAGGAATATAAAAAGGCTATTGCAAAAGCTATGGAAGCGCATGCAAGCCCAAAATGCATTGAAGAGTTAACGGCTTCCCTGAATAACGCAGTGGCTCTCAAATCAGAGCTCGAGCTAAGGCTCGAAGCTAAAGTTCATGAAGCGCAACGTATAGTAACAGAAAAAAAAGGCGCAGTAGAAGCAGTCTTTGCTCGAGCAAGAACAGCGAAAAGCGAAATTGTGTGGAATGAAGCTCAAGAGGCAGCCAAAGGATTTTCAGCCTATTGGAATGGAGTGATTAAGGAAACAAAAGCAGGCGGAGCTCCACGTTCTTTTGAGCAAGAAGAAGCAACGAAACAAAGAGATCAGTGGATCTTGAAAGCAAATGTTGCAGAAGTGAAAGAGCTGGCAGTACGACCTTGTGGTAATCGTTGGGGAGATAAAAAGGACAAGGCTAACGTACTCATGACGATAATAAGAAATAAAATTTGGCCAACAGCATCACAAGCAATGAAAGAATTCATTGACCAACCGACTGAAGCTAGATTGCTTGCCGCCCGAGAAGCTGCTATCGTTGCCAGTACCGCTTACGCCTACGCCTACGCTACTGCTAGTGCTACGATTACTGCTTGTAGTTCAGTTGGTGCTTTTGATTATGCTTCTGTTACTGCTCATGCTATTGCCACTGCAACGGAGACAGCTGCTGCCGCAGCTACGGTTAGCACTACTGCTGCGGAAGCCGAGGAAGGAGCTGTCGCATTGGAAGCTTCTGTTGAGGCTTCTAAGAATGCAGCCGCTTTGGCAAAAGTTGGTGCCACACGTGAGCTCGCAGGTGCATCTCCTGCCGCCGCATTGGTAAGAAAGCAAGGAATTGCTATTGAACAAGAAAGTATTGATTGGTCTGTTGGTGCCACACACGAGGTGGCAAAATTTGCACGCGCGGTGGTGGCATTCAAAAGAGAGCAAGAAGTTCAGGCAGGAAAACCTGTAAAGGGATGGGAAAAATCAGTACAAATAGCAGAGGTCGAAGCACTGGCAGCTAGACCTTGTGGTAATGGATGGAAAGAAAAAAGTGATAGGGCTCATGAGATTATCGCGGTGATAAGAAATAAAGTCTGGCCAATAGCATGGCAAGCAATGCAGGAATTCATCAACCATCCGAGCATGGATCGAATGGTCGCCGCGCGCGAAGCCGCATACGCACTCGCTACTACGACCACGCACGCTGCTGCTACTGCTACCACTTACGCATCACTTTCCTCTAGTGGTTATGCAACCCTTTATGCGTCTCTTTACGCGACCGCTACAACGGCCGCTATTACTTCTGCGACTGCGACAGCTTTTGCTTCAACCGCTGAAGCAGTGGAGGCAGCAGAAGCTGCCGAAATTTTTATTGAGGCTTCTAAGTCTGCTGCGGTTTTATCAAAACAACATGGAGTTAACGTTATTATACAAGAGAATATTGATTGGTCGGTAGAGGTAACCCAGAAAGTAGCAGAATTTACTCGAGCCGTTGCCATATTTAAGGGAGCAAGTTTAAATAAGCTTCCTGATGTATCTAATTCTTCAGCTAATTGTAAACAAACAGTTGATTTACCTGACTCTTCAGGCTTCGTTAAGGGAAGTTATGCATGGTATAAAGCACAAGAAAAAAAGAAGTAACGATGCTCCGCGCGAGGATACCGTACCTACAGCTCCGACATCTTCTGAACAACAGCAAATGGTACAAAAGATGGTGACAGAGGAATGCAACCCTTCCTAATAAAGCGTGCTTATTTCCAGTATGGAGCGTTGGTCTGAATGGACAGAACAAGCAAAATGTAGAGAAGAGAAGGAAGTTCATTAAAAAATCACTAATGTGAGAGTAGTTTGCAGCGCATAATAAATATTTATTCGTGCACGAAATTAGTATTGCAAGGAAATTAGGGGTCAGGGTTCAAATATCAAGTCCTTGAGATATTCCATACTCGATTAATTCTACCGAGAGATTTTTTTTCAACTTTTGTAAATTAACATTTTTTAATTGATAACTTACATTAGCGGCGCTTTTCATTTTCAGTTGTTCCGCCAACCAAGCATTAGAAACAGTTGTTGTTTTTCTTAATAATAAGGCAAGAAAAACTTTTCTCGCATCATATCCAGTCAAGTTAAGGAGGTCACTTTGACTAAGATGTGCTTTAGCGAGCCCTTCCTTTAAGGATTTTTCTGCTTCGTAAAGTCCATGGGCTTTATATTCAGCTGTAGAATGATAAGCTCTTGAGCGTTCTTTTTTTAAAACATCTTTTGCTAACACAAACATTTTTTCAGAAAATTTCTGGGTTCCCCAGTACCAACCCTTTCTGAGATGACTGCAGCGTTTATCAACTTCTTTTGTTATCAATGGCACACCACAATGATCTGCTTCTTCTTCAATCGCTTTTCGATCAAGACGTTCCAGCATCCCTTGACGTCCATCAACGGTATCCAAAAACCCAAAAGCCTTCAATCCATCTTTACAGTACATCCATGCCTTTCTTTTATTTGGTAATAAGGCATATCCTTCTGCTAGGCTACTCCAAGGATAATCTAAAATACTCTGTTGATTTTCTAGTTTTATTAACCCAGCACGCAGAGGATTTAAATGAATATAATCTATTAGCGTTTCAAAGTAATACGAATTTTCTCCCTCTACCAGAATAGCCTTATAGCGATCTCCAAAAAGGCGTCCCCACTCTTTGTGCCTTACATTAAATCGTCGCGTATAACTATTTTGAAGCCACTTCATGCCTTCCACAAGATTTGCTTCTGGCGTTTGAATAAAAAGATGATAATGGTTCTCCATAAGAACCCACGCATGCACTCTCCATCCTGTCATCTCACACGTGTCTCCTAATGTTGCTAAAAAGCATTGGCGATCAGTATCATCTAAAAAAATTGCCTGCCGATGATTCCCTCTGGCCAGTACGTGGTAATAAGCATCTTCACATTCAATTCGTATACTTCTAGGCATTGTAATATACTTTTATTAAAAGACTTGTGTTAATACTTGATATTTGAACCCTGACCCCTAAATTTATAAATTTTACATGAGACCATTTGAATTTTAAAAGTCTCACTTTTATTTTTAACTATTTTTTAGCTAGTATTTTAAATAAAACTTTATTAGAAGCAATTTTAACAAGCACTCTAAACGTTCTGCTAATTTCCTGTTGTTTCGCAAAACTAACTCCATAAAATACACACACGAGCGTATTACTTGAAATGTTTTTTACTTTTAATGTTTGGTTGTCCCAAGAATATTTTGGAATTATTTTTTGATTTTCCAATTGATCTTCCAGGTGATCAAAAAGATTTTTTATAATTATTGGCTTATCTCGATTACAAATGACTAGATCTACCCCATTGTAATTACTCACTCCATGAAAATTAATACCCCAGATGGTTTTATTTTGATTTGATTCTACTGAAATATAAGCTATATGGCTTGGAAGGGGGATTTCATCGCCTTTATTTGTTTTTAAAAATGGAATAAAATCTTCTTCTGTCTCATTTTCTGTTTTTATTGATTTTTTTATAACTTCACAAGCAGCTAGTTGGAAAAGTGAGAGAATTAAAACTGTTATTATTAAAAATATCTTTTTCATTTTATGAAATACCAAATTACAGGTGTTTGTCGACTATTAGGTGCTCCACGAACTTTCAAAGCATCCATTGTTGCTGGAGTTAAATCAATACCTGCATTATTACTAGGAATGCTGTATGCGGCACGTTGTTTATTTGCATATTGAATTTCTGCCTTTGGCCGCTGCCCCTCTTTTTTCCAATATGCGTCATTTTCATTCCAAGGCCCCACATCATTTACTGTACCAATAACTGATTGTCCATTTTCTGGATTAATAACCATGACTTTTCGCTGATTATGTAGAACAGGCGCAGGAAGTGAAACTTGCGGTAAGTTAGGATTTACAAAACCACCGTATGCACTCTTCATTCCTGATTCTTTACCACCTCCAAATTCAGAAGCTATAACTGAAAATCTAATTATAGCAGGCGTATTTTGGATTACTCTTTGACTACTTTCAATGATATTTTGCCAACTGGGCGTATCATCAATGTTACTATAATTAAAAAATGGATTGATACTTACTATTGAATTCTGCGTTCTGGTTTGCTCGTTACCCTCCGCACATCTTCCATCCGGGTCCAGGCCATTAATCGGATCTCCGTCACAATAGTCATACAGTGATAGGCTTGCTTCATGGCCCAGTGGATCGGCGCTTAAGAATCTACCAGTCATAGGGTCGCAGTAGCGAGCGCCCATGTAGTAGAAGCCTGTCCAGTCTTGGTAGTGACCACGCCATTGTGAAGTGAGATTGAGGAGGTTTTTATCATCGATACTCGATCCTGGCATAAAACCATAAGCTCCTAACACACCATTGTACGGTATGAAAGTGCTTGAGGTGATCGTTCCAAGAGTATCGCCGAAGTAGTTGTTTACTACTCCATAGCTCGATTTTGTGTTTTCGTTGTACGTCGCTTCCAATCCTCCAATGCCTTGGGCTCCGCCGTAGCTGCCGCTTCGGTCTGGTCCATAGAGGTTCCAGATACGACCGCCATTGCAATCATGACCAAGCTCTAAAAATTCCACCAATGGATCGTAGTAGTAGCGCACAACTGCAGGTTGTCCATCAGTTGCACTGCCTTGAAAGCTGGTCTGAATTCGTCTTCCGAGACCGTCATAAACGGTATTCCAGACGTTATTGCCGTTTCCATTTTGCTCAACTTTTACAAGACGACCAAAACTATCCCAAGTGAGATTTTGAGTTGCTCCTCCAACTATTGAACGGTTTTCAACTTCCCCAGCTCCATCATAACTACTCGCCAACGAATAAGAGTTGCTGACATCTTGATTGAGGCTATCAAGAATCGCTTGGCTAAAACTATTTTGCTCACTAACGACATTAGCAACTGTTGGTGTTACTTCTTGCCTCATCCTCACTCCAAGCTGATCAAACGTATATGATGCTGTTTTAGTGCCAATAGGCAGAATAGTTGTATTTAATGAGCTTGTTAAAAGATAAGGCTCAGTTGTCAATCGGCCACAATTATCATAATCATAATTACGTGTTTCAGCAGATGCTCCAACAATGCTGTAACTTGCTAATCTTCCATCTGGTCGCCAGGAGAGGCTTTCTTGGGAGCCATCTTTCATTGTTTCGGAAGTCACATTTCCTCTTCCATTGCGTGTTATGGTTGTATTGCCATAGGGAGTTTTTCGCTGACAAAGCAAACTATTATCTCCATAGCTGTAGGAATAAGCTCCAGAGGCATTCTGAGCAAGAATTGGCAATCCAAGAGCATTGTAGTCGAAGGTATATTGAGCCCCTTTGCCTTGACTGTCTAAAGTCCAATTCAGAGCAGTGCGCTCTCCTGCCCCATTCCATTCTAAAGTCCAGGATGAAATATTAGTTTTATTGAGAGAAGTCGTTTCAGAAATCATCTGTCCATAGGCGTCATATCCCCTGGAAACTACTGTTGAAGGGCCTGTAGCGGCATCGTTATAGCGTTGATCTACCAAAGTAAGAAGTCCTCGCAAATCGTACTTGTAAGTTGTGGTTTGATTTTGTTCAGGAATCTTCGAACCGCTGGAACTAATAGAAACAGGACGTTCCCAGGCATCGTAGCTAATCGAAGTGGTAAAGCGACGAGGATCGGTGATGGATGAGAGAAGTCCATTGGTGTAAGCGTAGCTATGTTGACACGTCACAGCTCCATCAGAACCGATCAGCGCATCGCTAGTTTTTCGTCCGGCACTGTCATACTCATTTTTTTCAATCAGACCTTGCGGCATCGAACGCGTGAGCAGCTCGCCTGCGGCATTGCAGCTGTATTTGGTAACGGCATTTCCAGGCAAAATTTCAGAAGCGAGATGGTTTAAAGCGTCATAGGTCCACTGCGTCACATTTCCAAGTTCATCGGTAAAAGAAGTTCGATTGCCGTTCGCATCATAGGTGCTTCGTTGAGCATTCTTCTCATCATCATGTTTTAAAATCAGTGGACGACCACAGAGATCGGTATAAGTTGTCGTTGCGATAGCATTACTTCCCTTTCCAACTGTTGTCATCACACTTTGATGATCGGGAGAATACCAATTACTCTCTTCTTTGGCTAAACTTCCATCTCTATTATAAATTCCTTTCCAAACAGGTCTTTGTAAACAATCAAAAAAGGTTAAGAGATGTTCTCCTATAGCATTGATCTCGTCGTGACTGTTGCGAGTATCATTATAGATATGGGTTATTTTTTGAGTGGTAGATGGACATTCTGTCATTTTAAGACGGTTTAGACTATCGTAGCTGTTTTTAAAGGTGTTGCCAGCCAGGTCAGTACTTGAAATGAGATTGCCTCGAGCATCATATTGTTGGATTTCTTGGTCTAATTGTTTTCCTTGAGAATCAAGATAACTACGGATGACTGTATGGGTACTGTCGTTATAAGTCGTTTCGCATTTAGAACTATTTTTCAAACGTTCTTCGACAACTCTCCCTATTAGATCGTAGCAATAACTAATAGTAGTTCCATCGGTTTGATTTTTTTCTATAAGTTGTCCTCGACTTGTATAAGTCATCTTTTCAGTTGCTCCAAGAGGTGTTGTGTGAGAAATAGCATCTCCTCCAGGCTGGTAAGTGAAACTCTCATTCGAGAGAGCTGGGCTGTTAGTTGTGTCTCCTTGTCGATGAACAATACAGGTCATGTTACCAGCAGGATCATACTCCATGGTGGTCATGTTGTGATTGGGATCAAGTGTTGCTATTTTGTTGCCGTAGTCATCGTAAAGATGAAAGGTTGTTGCTACTCCAGCATCCTTAATTCCACTTCCATCAGAAGAGGCTTGGCTACGCCAAAAACTCTCTTCAGTGACTCTCCCCATATGGTCGTAACTGGTATAAGCATAGTCTACCGGGTTAAATCGTGCTCCTTGTTGCCATGTTGGTTCGCCATTGTCGTTATAATAGGTGTAGTTCCAATCAACCAGGTTTTCCATTGGATCATAGGTTTCTTTTACAATAGGACGCCCCATAGCATCATATTCATTTTTAATTTTCGTGCCTGAAGGAAGAATTGTTTCAACAATCTCTCCTCGAGGGTTTGTACGAAAAGTTGTTTTTAGCGCTGCATCGTGAGTCCCCGTCTCTTGGGTTGTTTCGCTAAGGAATCCATGAGCATCATATCGGTAATTTTTAATTGCCCCGTTGTTGTTTTCTTCTAGAAGGAGACCACAAACATTAGTCCCGTTATTATTAACATCAATATAAGTACGGGTTACTAAACTGCCTGGTTTGGTAATGGTTGCAGGAAGGTAGGGATGAGCTCTATCATAACTATAGCTAGTCTTATTCTTTAGAGGGTCAGTAATACTTTCTAAGAGGTTAGTAGGGGTGTAGCTTAGATATGTTGTAGCTGTTTCGTTACGGCTTTTCCCTGTAAGATTTCCTGTTTGGGTTACCTGGGTAAGATTACCTTGATTATCGTAATGATAGTCTGTTTTGAGGCCTCTCAAATCGGTTTGACTTATTTTCTGGCGTTTTTGAAGGTCTGTTTCCCATTGAATAGTGCTTATTTCTTGATTTTGATTAATGGTTTTAATGAGTTGCCCCTCTTCGATTTTATAAGTAACTGTATGGCTCAATACGTCAGTTAGGGTTGTTGTTCCAGTAAATATTTTATCGTTGGTTTTATGGAAATCATATTGGAATTTGGCAGTAACTTTGACTTCAGCTCCTTTCCCAGTTCTAGCTGATTGAACACTCACGCGACGCTCGCTATCATAAATATTTTCTAGGAGACGTCCTTCAGGTTTTTCTTCTCGAAGCAAAAGGTGCGTTGAGTACGTCGTGGAAGGAAGTTTGGGATGATCCGGATCAGGAAGAGTTTGCTTATGTTCGTAAGAATAAGTAGTGCTCGATCCGTCGGCTAATATTACTTGGACAAGATCTCCATAACTATCATAGCTATAGTTGACATGCCGTCCGTCATTTGCGAAGGCATCAGTAATATGCCCATAGATATCGTATTTAAAATGGATATTATTACCATTGTTAGAGCGAATGACTTTGAGTTCTCCCCAATCTTCGTTGCTAGGAATATTACCCCTCTCAAAAGTTAACATGTTACCATTAGCATCTTCCCAGCTCTCAAGGTAAGGACGTTTCCGAGTAATCTTGGGTGATTCTGAAAGTGGGTATTCCTTGATAAGGTAGTGTCGAGTGCTTCCATCGCATCCTTTAAGATCGTAGCCAATGTTTTCTCTATTTTCGATGCAGACAATTTTGTTATTAAAAAGATTTTTACTTCTGAGGCTACTTCCTAATTTCTCCTCAGGATTATTATAAAGAGTTGGGTTATCAGCACTCGTAGGAATCCATATTTTTGGCTCGCTACCTTCCTGATAACGATAAGCAATCACAGAACCATCAGCCTCTGCAGCATAAATTAGGGTTGATGGTTTGCTTTGATCATCAATAGAAAGCCCCAAGTAAGGGAAATCACTTAGTTTCCAACCAAAGCCAAGATTATTGTGAGCCTGATTTTGAGAGGTGTAGTTTCGACGAAGTTCCAAAGGCATAGGAGCAATCAGACTCAAGTCAATATTATTGATGTAAAATTCTCCCGTAGTAGGATTCACAGGATCGGCAATAAATCCCTTACCACAATTAAAAAACGATGTTGTTCCTACAAAGCCTTTATCGCAAAGCCAAGAAGCGTATTGAGCTGTTTCTTTTCCAAAGTTTGAAATACTTATTGAAGAATTGTTTTCCCGAGGGAAGCATTGATTTGCAAAACTTGTAAGTGTTGATTGAGTATCTGGCATAATAACTTGTTGGCCAGTTGTTAATTGAGAGTACTCAGTATTATAGTTATCATTTAGACTATGAAAACTAGGAAAATAGTTAAGAGTACCCGAGATATTATAAGCAAAGCTAGCTTGCCCACTTGTAGTAAGGTTCAAGCTACTATCTACAATATTTTGAGCAGACATACTATTCATCCATGTGTCTCCAGCAATCATTCCCGAGAAACCTCCATTGAGAGCGATAAGTTGTTTTTGATGGCTCAATCCTTGTGGATATAAGTTGTCTTTTACAAGTAATTCATTACTAGTTAAATTATTAGACTTTTTCCTAAACTCTACTTCTGCTGCGAATTGCTTCGTCGCGTCGGTGCTCGAAGCATCGAGTAGCTTCTGTACACTCAACTTCTGCGCGCCGTCGACTCCTTGCACTTCATCAGCAGAAGCGAGTTTTGAAAGAAGTCTATTATCCACTTCTTCCGCTACTTTTCTAAATTGTGTATTGGATAATGTTATATCGAGTGATGGTGTAATCATTGCGGTTGCACCGTTTGAACTAAATACGAAAGCTCCCATCCCAAGGTATCCTTTCTCCTGATCCCAGAAAGCCTCCATGGGAGCTGATGTGATAAGAGCATACTCATAACCGTTAACATTCAACATGTATTTTTCTAATCCACTTATTTTTAACCAATTGCAGAAATAATTTCCAAGCTGTCGTTTCAAAGTACCATGGTTAAATGAAAATATCCTATTGCTGAAATAGCTTGTATTAAAAATGTTACTAAAATCATTATCGTTCATAGTAACATTATTTAAAATAACCACTCCATCTTTAGGATGAGCGGCTATCCCTGTTTTTGGATCCCAACCTTGGGCAATATCAAGCAATTTTACTGTAGAAACAGCATCATCTTTTTTAAAGAATTGATTAATAATACGATGTTCCTGTGCAGATATTTCGACAGTTTGAAGACTTCTTACTCCAGTGTCACTATTGGAAAATAGATCTTCGTTTTCTAGGTGAGAGGTTCTATTTTCTAGTGTTATAAAATCACAAAATGACATGTCTACTTTCGGGAAACATAAATTAATATCTTCTATTCCATTATTATTAGCAGTCATTACAGTACCATCTTCCTTATGAGAAGGACTCATGGAAACTAAACCAAAAGCACATTTAGCAATGGGATACTCCTTAAATAATTGCTCACTTAACAATTCAAATTTATTGACTTCATAATAGTAGGATTGTCCCATAATCTGCAACAGCTCTCCCATGGCTCTTTCCTGATCAACTTGCAAAAGAGGATTATCTGCTAGCATTTTTTGATAATCCCAATATTTTTTACTCTCAAAAACGATCATTTTTTGAGTAACTCTTCCGTATTCAAGAGCGATTGAAGCCATATCTCCTTTAAAGAGAGGACGATTTATTTCCTTAATATTATCGTAATTTATTTTATAGCAAAGTAATGCATCATTATCAGAACCACTTGTTGTTTGTAAAATAGTACTTATCTGTTGAGGTCCTCTTAAAATATTATTCGGATCTTGATTATCACCTGCATGAAAGGTATGTGGTTTTTCTTCACTACTCACATCAGCTAGATCATAAGGCTCAAGGGATAAAATCATCTTGTATTGTTGTGGGGTAGTTCCCGGAATAAGTTGATGATAAAGGAGCAATCTTCTATTATGAAAATCTGTTAACCTCATCGATCCTGTTTCAATCATTGGTTCTCCTTCCATGTATTTTTGATCATTATTACGATCACTAAAGACCTGAATACTAATTGTTTGAAAGATATCTTTAAGTATTCCATCTAGTTTAGGATTTTGAGTTGCCTCTAAATTTTGAGCAAGGTTGTCTAAAGAAACTACAGGTGTAGCCCAAGGATGTGGAAAATCTTCCCATTTTGTATAATAATGTTGTCTGTTCTTATACTTAATTCCGACATCATCTAGTGTTAAACCTAGTGGGGCAAGGTGTTGACTAGCGTAGAGAGGAAAGAGAGTTCCTGGGTTATTTTCTTTTAAAATTTCGGGATCCGTTGTTTTTGTTGGATTACGAACATTTGGATCATTCAATAAGTATTGAATCAACCATTGCTGAGGTGTCTCATAACCTTTTGGAAAATAGCTCCAAAGATCTTTCCCCTCTTTAACTTCTATATCTTTAAGCCACGGAAATAGATGAACCCATTTCCCATCAATATAAGCTGCAACCCAAGGATAGTTAATAGGTATTAGCTCAGGAATTTTAGTATTTCCAAGATAATCCATAGTGCCTCTTAATTGAACTTTTAAGAGCTTGCTTATTTGTTCATCAAACATGAGCTCTTCACCTTTTTGTGGAAAGATATATCCACAAGGCACACCGGTTTTCCGAAGAAGATAAATAAGCAAGGAACACTGCTCTACAGGAGATCCTTCACCTTCGAGATAAACACCAAGAGCATCTCTACTTACCTTTGTAAAATCAATAGAAGAGCCTGCATTTCCATTGAAGTTAGGTCCTAAACCATTAATAAGTTCTATCTCATTTTGAACATAATTAGCTATTGCCATAGGGTCATGACCTAAATCTTCAACTAATTTATCAAGAGTGGAGTGACTTTTAAGTTCAGAACTTGTATATTTATCAATTGTTTTAAGATCAAAGCCAGTTTTTTCTGGAGCTGGAAGAGTATCTTTTACAGCAGGTGTTTGATGAATTAATTCATCAAGACTTTTATTTTGGTAGGCACTTGGAAGTGGAATTGTTTGAAAATGAGGAGGCTCGAGAATAGTTGTTATCCATGAAGATGGTTGCTTAAAATCTAGCGTATAACTCAGATTATAAGTTTGATTTTTTTCTTGAGCGTCCTTTGCTATTGGAATAATTGGTATATTGCAATTGCTATCAATAAGATATGCTTTAGTATCTTCACCTTTTTGAGAAGTAAATCCTTTAATGCTTATCTTATAATAAAAATTATCATTGCCTGACTTTTGCTTTATTAACAATGATGGATATAAAATCTGTGCATCAATGCCCCCTTTTAAAGTTAACGTAGAACTGTCAGAATAGTAAATTTGCGTATTAAAATCGATTTGTTTTCCATTCCTAATTTCATATATAGAGTAATCTTCAATTAAGAAGTCATTACCAAATTTTTTCCACACATCATTGTTGCTTAATCTAGGAAGTGTATAAGTTGCTGTATAAACAGGTTGAATATTGTTATCACCTCCTTTAAATAAATCCTTATCGTATACTTCAATTTGAATATCGTTTATATCTCCGGTTGCACTCAAATCTTGTCCTGCTCCAGCAATACTAAAACTATACCATTGATTAACATAAAGAGGATCGCCATGACCTTCACTTCCAAAAGCCACTAGAGGTGGCTGCCCTCCAACAATATTTGCTTCTATTTTTGGCAGGCAATTAACAGGAAGATAGGAAATTTTATCTCCATTGAGTTTATCACATTGAATGTGATAACAAGGTTCTTGTAGCTCTTGTAATTTCGATGTTGCTTTTAAAAACCATGGATATCCTTTAGGGTAAATAGCTTGAAAATCTTTGATTCCATCAATAGCTATTCCTTTTTCTCCATCAAGAGCAATAATTGAGGAAAGGTAACGTTGTTCTTTTCCGCTACCTCGATTATAGCGATTGGAACTGATAACCTCAAAAATAGTTTTCCCTATTTGAATATGACCAGAGTTATCATAGGCTCTTACTTCATATTGATAACTTCCTTCAGGTAAATTTGGTTGAGTAAATTCATAAGACTCTGCTGCTAGTGATGTGATGCACAGTTGTGCTCCCTTTTGAGGATCAATTTGATAGAGCTCCAACTTAGTAATTTTTTGATCATTGAGATGAGTCACTCTAGCAACTAAAGTTACTGTTGCTGGAGCACGAAAAGGCCCTGTTGCTACGAGGCTAACACTAAAAGGCTCGGGTGTAATTTCTTTACGTGAATCAATACATTGCTGATGACACTCTAAATTATTAACTGATTTTACTAATTCACACCTCCCAATAAGAGAGTTTAGAAAAAAAAAGATAAGAGAAAATGTAAGAATACGCATAAAGTAGGTGTTCAGACTTCCTCCTTCGGAGGACGGATCTGAACCAAATGAATCGATTACGAAGTTGTCATGTGATGCAATGCATAGTTTGTTAAGAAGCTACTGAACAGCCTGTTTCGAACTGTAGTCTGTAGTCTGTAGTCTGTAGCCTATCGTTCAGAGCTCCCCTTCCAAAGGAGGGGGAGCTGAACGATTACGGTTGATTATTCTTCGACGACATCAACAATATAGTTATTATTTCCAATTCTAATTGTTGCTTCTCCTGGTGATGTAGCTGTAAAAATTTTAATACTACATTGGAGGCTTTTATTATTTTGATCGCGACCTCTATACTCAGTATTAAGATGCAAAATATCTGGTAAAATAGAAGTATCTACACCATCAGTAAATGGCTGTATGATAGTAAGTTGTTGGCTATTTTGAATGCATATAGGCCCGCCATTTTTTATATAACTATCTTTTGTTATTGCCTGAGGTCCAGGGGTAATAGCAACAACTGTTCCATAAGGAGGCAGATCGGCAAAAAGCCTATTAGAGCTTAGAGAGCTTAATAGTAGAATTGATAAGGTTAGTGTTTTCATAGGATGATTTAATTTTCTTAGGTGAGGTAAAATATGGACAAAAAAATAACCAGCGGCGTCGAGCGCAGCTGGTTATTGTTCAAAGAAAACATTGATAACATCCATTCTAAAGACAAGATGATTGCTCTTATCTTCTACATGGGTGTTATGAATTATTAAGCTCATATTTTACGAATGAATAAAAAGAATAAGAATATTCTCATTATTTCATTCGACACTTATGAAATAAAAAGTGTTCAAATAAATTTATAAAAAAAATTTCAGATTGACTTCAAAGCCTGATAAATTCAAGCTCTCAAGGCAGTGGGTTTGGTTGTATTGAAAAATTCAGCAGCTGCATCAGCTGCGTTCAACAAGTTCAGATCAGTCTTTCGAAGGAAGTGGATTTGAGCGCTTACAAATTTACCAATATATTCTTTACCCTTTAGCCTTCACCCTTCACCCTTCACTCTCTCAGACTAAATCTACTTAAACTTACTGCAGAGCAGTAAAAAGCTATGCAATGCATTCACACCACTACTTCGCAGTCGGATCATTTGGTTCAGATCCCTTCTTCACAGGAGGAGGAATCCGAACGCTTAACGTTAAATGATGATGATCTCTATCCTCTTCTCGAAACGCGGCATAATGATCCCCATCATATATTAGGTGTTCATTCCTTGTCGAATGGTCACTGGATTGTGAGGGTATGGCATCCAGGAGCTCGTGGGGTGACGCTCTGTGTTGAAGGAACTAAAGGAGTGGAAATGAAAACTCCTTTTTCTTATGTTCACGAAGCAGGACTTTTTGAAGTAGAGGTAGAAGCTTCTATTTTTGAAGTAGGAAAACCTTTTGCCTACACCTTAGAAATTACCAATGCTCATGGGGTCACCAGTCGTATTCATGATCCTTATGCATTTCCACCACAGATAGGAGATGTTGATCTCTACCTTCATGCTCAAGGAAAGCATTGGGGGATGTATCATCATTTAGGGGCTCATCCTCGTACAGTCGAAGGTGTGAAAGGAACAGTTTTTGCTGTTTGGGCACCTCATGCACAGCGAGTTAGTGTAGTTGGTGATTTTAATGGATGGGATGGACGTTTTCATATGATGCGTCGATTGGGACACTCAGGTGTTTGGGAAATTTTTCTGCCAGGTGTTGATGTAGGTGCTCATTATAAATTTGAGATTCGTGGACCTCATGGTGAAATTTTGTTAAAGACAGATCCTTACGGATTTTTTGCTCAACATGATTTAAGTACTGCGTGTATGGTCTATGACCTTGAGCGTTACCAGTGGAATGATAGTAGCTGGATGGAGAATAGGGTTAAAAAAGACCTCTATAGCTTGCCTCTTTCTATTTATGAAATGCATCTTGGATCGTGGCGTCGCTGTCCTGAGGAGGGAGATCGTCCTTTAAGCTATCGAGAGCTTGCTGAAGAGCTCGTCGACTATGTCGTGGAGATGGGATTCACCCATGTAGAGTTACTTCCAGTAATGGAGCATCCTTTTGAAGGGTCATGGGGGTATCAAGTGGTCAACTTCTATGCGCCCAGTAGCCGTTTTGGATCACCTGATGAATTTCGTTATCTCGTCGATCGGCTGCATCAAGCCGGTATTGGTGTAATTCTGGATTGGGTGCCAGGACATTTTCCTCGCGATGCGCACGGTCTGTGGCGCTATGATGGAGCTACTCTCTATGAGTATGAAGATCCACGTCGAGGAGAGCATCAAGAGTGGGGTACAATGGTTTTTGATTATGGACGCAATGAGGTGAGGAATTTTCTTATTGCGAATGCTCTCTATTGGTTAGCAGAGTTTCATATTGATGGATTAAGGGTTGATGCGGTCGCTTCCATGCTCTATTTGGATTATTCTCGTAAGGAAGGAGAATGGGTACCGAATCAGTTTGGTGGTCGAGAGAATCTTGAGGCTGTCAGTTTTATTAAAGAATGTAATGAGCTCTGCTATCAGCGACATCCTGGAATTATGATGGTAGCGGAGGAGTCGACTGCCTGGCCTGCTGTTTCTAAACCAACTTATTTAGGAGGGCTTGGTTTTGGTTTCAAATGGAATATGGGATGGATGAATGATTCTCTCCGCTATATTAGTCGAGCGCCTATTCATCGTAAGCATCATCAAAACGATATTACTTTTTCGATGATCTATGCCTATCATGAACATTTTATCTTGGTGTTAAGTCATGATGAGATGGTGCATGGTAAGGGATCGCTCCTTTCAAAAATGCCCGAAGATGATTGGCAGAAGTTTGCCAACGTACGCTTTTTTCTTTCTTGGATGTGGGGACATCCTGGGAAAAAATTGATCTTCCAAGGAGGAGAGTTCGCTCAACGTGATGAATGGAATCATGACCATAGCCTTGACTGGCACCTTCTTGGATGTGATTCTCACCGAGGAGTTCAAAAACTAGTTCAACGACTCAATCATATCTATCGCAGTGAGCCTGCACTTTGGTTGCTTGATGACCGTCCGGAGGGATTTGAATGGATCGACTTCCATGACAGTGAAAATAGCGTTTGGTCGTTTTTACGAAGAACTCTTTCTCCTCTTGTGGCAAGCGAGGCTCCGAGAGGTTCTGACCTTATCGTGATTGTCAATGCAACGCCTGTGGTTCGTTATCACTATCGTATTGGAGTTCCTGTAGCTGGTTTGTATGAAATTATCTTGAATAGCGATGATACCGCTTTTTGGGGAAGTGGAATGATGATGCCCTCCTTCTTGCACTCCGAGGAACAACCGTGTCATCGTTTTGCTCAGTCAATCAGTCTTGATCTACCACCATTGAGCACGCTTTATTTGAAAGTGCCTAGACAGGCAGAAAAATAGCTAGAAAAGTGAAGGGGAGTAAAGGGTAAAGAGTCCCGAGGCACAATTTACTCAGAGTCAACACTACATGACTAACAGATGAGATCTAGCCAGCGGGAAGAGCAGAAATTAACCACAATACCACTGCCCGGGAGGGCGTGGGATAGACTACGAAGAGCATTGCGAAGCATTGCTCGAGTAGCCCTTCAAGGGTGAGCCGAGCGAAAACGAGCGAGTCAAAAGAACACGAAAGAAGAAGGTACTCGTTCAGATTCCCCTCCTTCGGAGGCGAGCTCTGAAAACTATAGGCTAAAGGCTGAAACAGGAATTATGAAAATTGGAACCTAGACTTCCAATTTTCATAAATCAGCCTTTCTCTGTTTTTATCGCAGTTAATTTTTTCTTTCTTCTTCTTTCGTGTTCTTTTGTGTTCTTTTGTGGTTAATTTTTTCTCTAAGCTGCGTTGCAAGGGCAATGACTTCCTCCTGGTTTTTTCCCATCACGGTAAAATGTCCCATCTTGCGGCCAGGCTTAGCGACTTTTTTCCCATAGAGGTGGAGCGTTACAGCAGGATTTTCTAAAAGCGGTTTCCAATTAGGCTCACCATTATTCCAGAGATCGCCGAGAAGATTAACCATAACAGCATTCTGTTCTAATTCCGTGGATCCGAGAGGAAGACCAGTAATAGCTCGAATCATCTGTTCAAACTGGCTCGCCTTGGAAGATTCTATCGTATGATGTCCTGAATTATGAGGTCGTGGTGCCAGCTCATTCACGATGAGTTCTCCATTGGGCAGTACGAAAAATTCCACCGTAATGAGTCCAACAACATCGAGTGTTTTAGCTATGGCATTGGCGATACGTTCTGCTTCAAGGAGTACCTTCTTTTCAAAACGAGCGGGAGCAATTGAAAAATCGAGGATACCATGACGATGAATATTTTCTTGAATAGGAAATGAACGGACTTCCCCTGTAGTTGAGCGCGCTGTGATGACAGAGGCTTCTGCGCAGAAGGAGATTCGCTTTTCGAGAACGGCTCGTGAAGTATGAAGGCTTTTCCAAGCATCATCGAGATTAGACTGCTTTCCAAATTCTACTTCTGCTGCGAATTGCTTCGTCGCGTCGGTGCTCGAAGCATCGAGTAGCTGCTGTACACTCAGCTTCTGTGCGCCGTCGACTCCTTGCACTTCATCAGCATAAGCGACTTTTGAAAGCAGTCTATTATCACCCGGATGAAGAGTAACTTGTCCTTTGCCATCGTAGCCAAGGGTGGTAGTTTTTAAAATACAAGGTCTGTTGCCTAATTCAGAAATACCTTCTGCTAATTCTTTAGCAGAGGTTACAACAACAAAAGGTGCTACAGGAAATCCATGAGTTTTCAAAAATTCTTTTTCAAGCACGCGATCTTGGCAGGTATGCACGACGGCAGGCGCTGGGTAGAGAGGACGTAGTGCCGCTAATTTATTGAGAGTTGTGGCAGGAATATTTTCAAACTCCAAGGTGATGAGATCGACACGAGAAGCAAAATTCTCTAGGGCTTTCTGATCATCAAAAGACGCGTGAATAAAATAGTCAGCATAAGGAACCGCAGGTCCTTCTGCTACGGCATCAAAAACAATAACTTGAAATCCCATTTTTTTTGCAGCCATCGCCATCATCTGGCCTAATTGACCACTTCCTAAAATTCCGAGACGCTTTGCATCTGAGGGAAGAGTTGGTAGACATTCAGATTCTTCCTTTTTTGGAATCAAATGATCGAGCGGCGAAGTAGGAGTATGATATAATGACATGGGTGACTACTGTTTTGGTAAGCGTTCAGCTCTCCCCCTTCAGAGGACGGACCTGAACCAAATGGTTGAGCTGCGAAGATGTAGTGTAACTACATTGTATAGTTTGTTGAGAAGCTACTGAACAGTCTGTTTCGACCTTTAGCCTTTGGCCTATATACTCATCACGAATGAAAATTAGGAGTTTTTAAATATAAAAAATCCTGAATAACGATAGCAGTCTAATTCAAAGAGACAAGAGCTGGTATACCTTTGTTGGATGAACTTTAGGAAATTTCGGAACTACCAACCTACCTGAAAAAAAAGAAATTAACAGGGATGAAAGGGATGAAAGGGATGGCAGAAAAAGAGTACTGAATAATGAAAAATCTAATCATTATTTAACCCACCAACATCTCTTGATTTCTGCGAAATAAAGAGATGCTGATATAATGGGCCTCATTGGTAATTCACAGCAAGATTTAGCTTGGAGAGTAGATCCATTGCTCCAATAAGGTACTAAGAACTGTAGAGTATACTCAAGAAGACTCCTCTAAGAGATTAATTGGTTTGAGGAGCGCTGGCTTAATAATTTAGTATACGAATCAATAATTTCTGTACGTTGTAAATTATACCAACATTAGCAACGTCATTTTATTTCGTAGAAATAAAATGATGTTGGTATTACTGATAAGAACTCTGATGAATTGTTTTCTTGATTTTATCCTCTGTTATCCCTTCCATCCCTGTTAATTTTCTGCAAATTGACGTTGGTAGTTACAAAATTTCCTAAAATTCATTCGAGAAAGGTATATAATCCAATAAACAGTTTTTTTCTTTTGTATTCTTTTGTGGTTAATTTCTCTCTTCTTCTTATTTGTTATGATGTTTACCACCGCAGTCGCAACCTTGATCGTTACAATAATACGAGCATTGCCTCTTATTTTCTGCTTTCGATTAGGAGAGTTTTTCGGGCTTATTGTTTGGGTTCTGTTGCCAGGCTATCGACGACTTGCGAAACAGAATCTCTCTATTGCTTTTGGGGAGAAATTGACTTCTTGTGAAATTGATCGATTAACACGCAAAAATTTTACAACCCTAGGAGCTAATATTATCTGCTCTATTAAAATTCCAGCGATGAGTGAGGAAGCTATTAGGTCAATTTTTACCATCGAAAATCAAGAGAACTGGAATGCAGCAATTGATCATCAGCATGGTCATGGAACCGTAGTTGCTTTGAGCCATTTTGGTAATTGGGAACTTAATGCGCAGCTCGCAATTTTTGCTAAACCACGTTCCTCAGGGGCCATTTATCAGCCTCTTCGCAATCGTTCCATGGATGACCTCGTGAATCGCGATCGTAGGAGTCGTGGTGTTAAGACTTTTGATCGCAAACGTGATCTTAATGCAGCCTCTGCTCTTTTACGTGAAGGAGGAATGCTTGGCGTTCTTATAGATCAGCATGCTGGCGATGCAGGCATTTGGATTCCATTTTTCAATAAACTTGCTTCTACCTCTCCACTTGCAGCAACTCTTGCGCAGAGAACTAACTCTTTGCTTGTTCATGCCACCGTTCGTACGGTAGGTCCTGCACGCTGGAGTGTCCTCATTAAACCTACAATTCCAACGCAAGATAGAAGTATTGCCGAAATTACATACGAATTAGGATGCCAACTTGCTGAAGAAATTGAGCGTTCGCCTGCCGATTGGTTTTGGGTGCATAACCGTTGGAAGCTTCCGAAGCCAGCGTTTCTTCTCGCGCGTGTAAAACGAGGTCTTTATCTTCCTGCTGATTTTCAGGAGAATAAAACTCTTGTCCCTTTAAAGCTTCTCGTTCGCTCTCCTAACTGGCTTGGTGATGCTTGTATGGCTATTCCTGCAGTTCGTGCAATGAAACAGGGTCGTCCTGATTTGCATCTTACTATTTTAACTCCTGCGAAGCTTTCAGCACTTTGGCGTCTTATTCCTGAGGTTGATGAAGTCATAGAAATTCCTCCCAAGGCTTCTCCTTGGAAGGTGGCTAGGATTCTGCGCAGTAAAGCCACTCTAAAATATCTCCCTCCCTTTGATGTTGCGCTTGTGCTGCCCAACTCCCCTCGGAGTGCTTTAGAAGTTTGGCTTGCTGGTATTCCTCGACGTATTGGCCGCCTTGGAAGCAAGGGGCGCTGGAGAAAAGGCCTCATTAATCAACCCATTCCCGAATCGATTGGCAATGCTCCATCAATTCACGAAGCGGATCAGTATTTAGCGATTGCTCATTGGCTTGGTGCTTCACCACCACCATCTTTTTCAAGCGACGCTGCTCCCATAGGTAACTCATCTGTAGTAACCGTTCAGCCCCCCTCTCAACAGACGATACAATTGAATCGTACTACTGGTGCACAGTCGGATCATTTCATTCAGAGCGCGCCTCCGCAGGAGGTGGGCTCTGAACGGTTATCATCTGTAGAATCCATTCCAACGAATCATCAGGGTGATTTCAATTGTGCCTACAGCAGTAGGTCTCAACTTCCATCTTCAGCCGTAGTAGCGGCATCTCCCATCTCCCACCTCCCACCTCCCACCTCTATTCGTATCGGCCTTTGTGCAGGTGCTGAATATGGATCTGCTAAACGGTGGCCGGCGGAACGCTTCCGTGCTGTTATGGATCAGCTCTTACCCTATGATATTGGATGGGTTCTTCTTGGAACCTCTACAGAAATTCCTCTTGCAACAAGTATCCTTCGAGGGTTTTCTGTACCTGTTGAAAACCATGTTGGAAAGACAAGTTTAGCAGAACTTATCGAGCAGATTCGTGGTCTCGATATTCTTCTTACTAATGATACTGGAAGCATGCATCTTGCGGCTTTGTTTGGCATACCTGTCGTGGCTATTTTTGGTTCTACAGAACCAATGCTAACGGGTCCCCGAGGTCCTGAGCACACGATTATTCGTCATCAGGTTTCCTGTAGTCCTTGCTTCCTGAGAGAATGTCCTATTGATTTCCGCTGTATGCGTGGTATTACACCGGAAGAAGTTGCTAAGGCGCTGATAGACCAGTTTACTTCTAAACAAAGTTGAATAGCTTCACGAATTCGTTCCATTAATACATCCAAAGATTTTGCTTGGGTATGACAACCTTGTAATTCAGGAACTGAAGCAATAAAAAATCCTTCAGAATCACGTTCAATAATAACGTTAAACTCAGTTTTATTAATCATAACTGAAATATAACAAACAATTACTCAATAACCATTGTTTTCGTATGGCTTGTTTAGTTTTTAAAATATTAAAGAATTTTTATAAAAATTCTTTTTTCTTTTTTTGTGTTCTTTGTGTAATCCTTTGTGTTCTTTTGTGGTTAATTTTTTGCAGATTTGGCTACGCTGCTAATTAATCCCAAACTTTTTCAAACACCATACATTTACTTTATGGGTGATGATGGCGTAACAGCATAGGAACCCAATAACCCAAGGCCAGAAGAGGAGGGGAAGGGGGACCATTTCGAAATAAGCTCCTAATGGAGTGTAGGGAAGAACTCCTCCGATGGTCATGATAAGCAAGGTCATGGTGAGAAGGAAAGGACTTGCGATACTTTGGAAGAATGGAATCTTGGTCGTACGGATGATATGAACAATGAGAGTCTGTGTGAGGATCGATTCAACAAACCATCCGGTATGGAAGAGTTTTTCGTAATAACTTTTCATTTCAATCGTTGTTCCAGGATCAGTGAAAAGATGACAATGAAAGAAATAGAGCATTAGGAAAAAGGTAGCATAGTCAAAAATCGAGCTCAGAGGTCCAATGCACAGCATGTAACGTCCGATATTGCCGATATTCCATTGCCGAGGCTTCTGCATATATTCGGCATCAACATGATCTGAAGGAATCGCAATTTGAGATGTATCGTAGAGAAGATTGTTAACCAATACTTGAATCGGAGCCATTGGGAGGAAGGGAAGGAAGAAGGCGCCCCCAAGCACACTGAACATATTGCCAAAGTTGGAGCTCGCTCCCATGCGAATATATTTAATGATATTTCCAAACACCTTGCGTCCTTCAAGAATACCATCTTCTAGGACCATCAGACTCTTTTCGAGTAAGATAATATCGGCTGATTCCTTGGCCACATCAACAGCGGTATCAACCGAGATGCCGACATCAGCTACACGCATGGAAAGTGCATCGTTAATACCATCTCCCATGTACCCGACAACGTGACCACGTTTTTGCAAGGAGAGGATAATCTGTTCTTTTTGAGTAGGAGAGAGGCGTGCAAAGACGCTGCTTTTTTCAGCAAGTTCTCCTAGTTCCGTTTCATTGAGTGAGAGAATCTGATCGCCTGTGATGACTTCTCCTGCATCGATACCAACCTCTTTACAAATTTTACGTGTTACAAGAGCATTATCTCCTGTAAGAATTTTTGTCGTGACACCATAGCTTTTGAGGGAGGCAATCGCTTTGTAAGCTGATTCCTTAGGTGGATCAAGAAAAGCAATATAACCGAGAAGTGTTAGTTCACTCTCATCAGCAACCGAAAAGACAGTCTTGTCCTGAGGAAATTCACGGTAAGCAATACCGAGAACACGATAACCATCACGACTGAGATCTTCATATTCTTCAAGGAGATCATTTTTAATGAGGTCGATCATCATATAAACTTCGTCATCGACTTGGTAATGCGTGCAAGCTTTATAAATATCTTCCACCGCTCCTTTACAAACTAAGACGTGATCACCTTCATAGTCGACCACAACAGACATACGCTTGCGTTGAAAGTCAAAAGGGATTTCATCCACTTTTTTGCAGTCACGATCAACATCCAGATCAGTATGAGAAAGAACGGAGGCATCAAGAAGATTACGTAACCCTGTTTGATAGTAACTATTCATGTAGGCATAGCGCAGAACATCGTCACTTTGACGATTGGTCACATCAACATGTTTCTCAAGAATAACACGATCTTGTGTGAGTGTTCCTGTTTTATCCGTACAAAGAATATCAATCGCTCCAAAGTTTTGGATCGCATTGAGACGTTTCACAATCACCTTCTTGCGCGACATTGCCATGGCTCCCTTAGAAAGATTAACGACAACAATCATGGGTAGCATTTCAGGAGTAAGCCCTACCGCTACAGAGAGTCCAAAGAGCAATGCTTCAGCCCAGTCATGATTTTTGACTCCAATGATGAGAAAAACAATACTTACCATCACCACCATGAAACGAATCATTAACCAGGTGAATCCAGAAATTCCTCGATCGAAACTTGTGAGAACAGGAGCTCGAGAGAGCTTCTGCATGATGGATCCAAAATGAGTGCGTACACCTGTATTAATAACAAGGCCCTTGGCACTGCCGCTAACGACATTGCTTCCTTGAAAAATAGCGTTAGGAAATTCGATGATAGCGCGTTTGTTTCCCTCAGGTATTGCTCCGCGGTCTGTGCTTTTCTCAACTGGCATCGATTCTCCAGTGAGTGACGATTGGCTGACAAAGAAATCTTTGGCTACAAGGAGTCTCATGTCAGCAGCGATTAAAGAACCCGCCTGGAGTAAGACAACATCACCAGGAACAACTTTTGCCATAGGAATTTCTTGTTCCTGACCATGACGAAATACATGACAATTCGTCTGAACCATAGCGCGCAATTTTTCTACCGCCTTACTAGAGCGATGCTCTTGAAAGTAAGAAAATCCAACACTCAGCAGTAGCATAAACCCAACAACTGTGGCTGATTGTGGTTGACCCATTAAGATAGAGACAACACAGATAATGAGCAGTTGAATTACAAGGGGATTCTTACAGCGAATGAGAATTTCCTTGATGAATCCTTGATGGGGTTTTTTCCCAAAGTCATTTGTTCCGTACTCTTGAAAAAATGCTTCGGCCTGTTCTTCCGTGAGACCTTGTTCTGAAGAACCTAAGAGTTGAAGTGCTTCTTCATGAGATCCGAGACAGGCTTGAATCAGCTTTTGTTCATATCCTGAGATATTCTCTGTAGAAGTAGGAATCTTGCCACGCGAGAATGGAGGCAAAAGTTTAGAAAGCGAGGAGAAGAAATTCATGTAATAGGGTACCAACGTCACTTTATTTCTACGAAATAAAGTGACGTTGATAAAATTGGCAGCACTTGCAATCCAGTCATCATTTGAGAGTTTGGAAAAAACTCTGTTGCTCTAGGAATGGAACCTTCGATTACATGCTATCCTAATCTTATCAACGTCACTTTATTTTTAAAGATTTTTTATAAAAATTCTTGTAAGTATTCGGCTAACCCAGTCGATAAAGTTTTTCTAGATATATTGCAGCCAAGGAAGACCCCTTGGTTACTTAGGAGTTTAGAGGATGAGAAGTTTTTGAGATAAAATGTAGGAGTTAAAGAAAAACTTCCCCCTAAACCCTTAAACATTTAAACCCTTAAACTACTATTCGGCCTGTTGGCCGAATAGTTACAAATTCTTTTTCTTTTTTTTGTTATTTGTGAAATCCTTTGAGTTCTTTCGCGGTGAATTTCTTTCTGCTTGAGAAATGTTAGCAGTTTCGCAAATTTTTTTAAATTTATTTGCTTAAGTGATTTTTTTTAATCAAAATGGACGCACAAAATTTCCAACCCCCACAAACCAATCCTAAGTTGTTTTATGAAGACCTTGCATATCTTTGTGTTAACAGTTTCTCTTTTTTTCTCGTTAAGTGAAAATAGGTTAAAGGCACAGAATCAGGAAACGGGTTACAGGGTACAGGCTACAGGCTCTAATCAGACTACAGTCTACAGATTACAGGCTACAGGATCGAAAACAGCAGAATTACCATTAGGAGAGATTAACCAACGAGTTGAATCCACTACGAACTACGAACTACGAACTGCGAACTGTGATGATAATCAGGTTACAGGGAACAGGTTACAGGGAACAGGGAACAGAAGACAGAGAACAGACAAT
>DATEBV010000157.1:0-8489 GCA_035287205.1 Chthoniobacterales bacterium
TACAGCCTATCAGTTTTGCATAAAGGGATTGTCTTTAGAATGTGATGCTCTAATGCAAGAATATAGCGCACAATCCGAACAATCCTTTGCTAATGGAAATAATATAGAGGCAGCAAATTTTAAAGGGGCAGCAGACATGGCTGATTCGGCAATAGAAGTACTTAAAGATGCAGTTCAAGTAAGAAATGAAGGTAATATAGCAATTGCAGAAGCTTGTGAACAAAGCGCTCAATATTACCTTCAAGCAGCTCATAAAAAAGAAGAGGCTGTCCTGCAGTTTAAAATAGCCAAACAATATGAAGAATCAGCCGACTATTATGCCCAAGCAGGAAAAGCCAAATCCAATGGAAATCATATCGATTATGAACGTTTTAATCACGTGGCTTACTCTGCTGATTTTAGCGCTAAAGCATTAAAAAAGGAGGCTATATCGAGGTCACAAAATGATCAACAATCGTAATCAACGTAGGAACGTTGGTATTTATCTTTAAAACTTCTTTTACTTTAAAAACAAACTATTTCTTTTAAACCCTTCAATACTTCAACCTTTTAACCTTTCAACTCTATTAACCGTAGAGTTGGTAACAACAAAAATTATGAAAAACACTATAAAAACAAACATGTTAAAAACGGTTTCTATCTCTTTAAGTATATTGAGTGCACAAATACTCTTTGCACAAGCTGACAATAGGTTGAAGGCAACAAATCAGGTTACAGGTTGCAGGTTGAAAGATAGGCTAAAGGCTGGAGGCTATAGGCTGGAGGAGAAAAAGAATCAGAATAAAAACTACAAATTACAGATTGCAGACAATAGGAAGACAGAATCATCTGAATATCAGACCAACCAAGGAGGTGAAATTGCTACGAACTACGAACTACGAACCACGAACTATAACAATCAAGGTGAAGACCTTGATTGTTACCTGATGATGGATCCTGAAGAAATAAGCCTAGCTGAAGACATTTTAGGATTTTCAAGCGGAAAAACTATCCCTTCTACAATAACGACCCTTACCATTTTTAAAGGAGGTACATCAGCTGGCCAGAAGAATTCCGTAAGTACAGCAATAGAGGGAGAAAGAGGTGTTAAGGAATGTTCTGCTAAAAGGCAGGAGTCTACTTCCAATCCGCAAAGACAACAAAGAATAGATAATTCACTGAGAGGGCAGGCCCTCTCAGTCTACTGTGAGAAATGGCTTGCCGAGACAGGATCAGTTGACGGTGTATCATATGTTAGTAATTGTATTACACATGTGGCTGATCATCGACTCGTGAGAGCTTTTGAAAAATATAGAAGTAATGTTATAAAAGCGCATAATGTAGGAGACGATGCTTTAGCACTTAGTTGGATTCAAGTAGCTGAAGATATTCAACAAGCTATTGAAGCTAGCATTAAACATGCTGAAGCTTATCAAAATTTGGAATTATACTGCCACCCACAATCTGTATATGATGGTCGTCTTGCAAAGGAAGCTCATTTTATGACTTTGTACGGTATAAACACGGCTTGGGAGAATGTCTGTTATGCGATGGAAGAAATAGCAGAATATAGAGAAAAATATATCAAAACATCTATGATTTCTCAAATTCCAGAAAATATTTTACCAGATATGAAAGAGAAGAAAAAAATAATAGAGCAATTAGAATTTATTGCTAACTATTTGAAAAAAGCTGCAGAGGCATATTCTGTAGGAAAGGAACAAGAATACAACTGTTTTAAGAGTGTAGCTCAATCTATGCAGGAGAGTATTTATGGATTAAAAGCAGCAGCGAGAGCCAAGGAAGAAAACCAGAGAGAACTTGAAGCTCTATGGTTCAAAGCTGTCGATTGCTATGAAGAAATTGCCAAATATTACGATCAAGCAGTAAATATATGGTCAAGTGAAAATACTACTGAATGTAGTCATATTGATCAAATCAAAGAGTTTACTAAGGAAGCGTATTTAAATAACATTCCTAACTTTTTACAACCTAAGCTAAAGGATGAAAATAGATTGCTCCCTATATGTAACAATAATGCTGATCGATTACAACAAGCTGCTAGAGCGCTTGAAAAATCACTTGACAACTCTGACGCTGATGACGCCGAGATATCAGCATTCTGGAGAAGAGTTTCTGAACAATATCAGCTTGTTGTTGAATTGAATATTCAAGCTACTCAAGAAGAAATTCAAGGAAATAAGGAAGAGGCAACTCGTTTGAAAGAGGCTGCCAATATTGCAGAGAATGCTGTTACATCAGCAGAAGAGAGAATTGATTACTGGTTAGGCAAACCACCAATGTCTTGCTACAGTTCTCTGCTTTGTAAGCATTCAGATCCATTATCTTAAAAATAACCCATGAAAAAACTAATCCAAATCATCCTCCTTACTACTACAGCAAGTTCAAGTCTCCTTCTTGCGCAAAGCAATAATAGGCTAGAGTTTCCGCTGCAGCGGCAGGAGATGGAAGATAGGAGATGGAAGATGGAAGTTGAGGCTCAAGGCTGCAGGGTACAGAAAGTCGAAGACGGTATAATAAATGAAGGCGAATATAACAACCAAGTATTCTCGTTAGAGAAAGACTCTATCCCAATCTGCCATCTTCTATCTTCTATCTCCTCTTTGGGCATTACGCCCAAATTAATGATGGATCCTATGACCATTGGGAAAGGAGCAGAAACTTTAGGTGAAGAGTTAGGAATTGTTGAGAAACAGGCTGTCTCAGGTAAAACGCCTGCAGTTGAAAACGCTATAACTTCTTCTCCTATTGAGAGCAGTTCGTCGAGTTCTGCCAATTTTTCCTGCAGTACTAGCTCTCCACTTCAATCTTCCATCTTCCATCTTCCATCTCCTACCGCAGCAGCGGTATCTTCTCCTATTGGGAGCAGTTATTTCTGCTCTTCGAGCGCAGCAAGTGCAATGCTTTCTTCTTTCTCAAGTTCAAGTTCAGCGACTTTAAAAACAGGTTCTAATACTGCCAACGCTGCTTCTAATGATAACTCTGATCAAGAATCCGCTTTCAAAAAGCAAAGAAAAGATGATTCAACATCAAGCCTTGCTCCTATCAGCGCATACTGTCAGAATTTTCTTAATACCACAGCAGAAATTAATTATCCTAATGAAGTTCTTGCATCTGGGACGGATCATACCATCATTGAAAACCTTACAGTATATAAGAATAAAGTTTTAGAAGCCGTTAATGCAGAAAATTATTCTTTAGCAAAGAGTTGGATTCAAGTACTTGAAAATCTTAAACAGGCTGTTGGAGAGAATGCTCAAGCAGAAAAATTTCCTAAAATTACCACCACGGCTATAGCATCTTTTCCTGTTGGTAGCAGTTCGTCCAGCTTTGCGTGCAGCAGTGAGCCTCAAGGCTCATCTTCCATTTCTTATTTTCCATCTCCTGCAACAGCAGCTGTACTTCCTACAGCCTCTATTCGCCCTGTTGGCCGAATAGGTACAGCAAGTTCGATGGTATCAGGGCAAGGAGATGTTGAAACAATCAACGCCATTAGTCAACCAGTAGCAAGTTTTGCAGAAGCTTTATCCGAAGCACAAGAGATTATTAAAGAAACAAACAGAACAGCTGAAGCAGCTTTTTTTCGAGCCCGAGCAGCAAAGAGCGAAGGAGGATGGAACGAAGCCAAAGAAGTCGCGATGGAGGTTTCAAATTATTGGAATGACGTCGCTGAAAGTATCAAATCAGGGAGAAATTTTCTAGCAATAAGTCAAGCAGAAGCTACTTTTCAAAGAGATTATTGGATTGAGAAAGCAGCTGTTGCTGAGGTTAAAGCGCTGGCAATAATTCCTTGTCGTATTGAAGGGGAAGATAGGCAATGTCAAAATGCTAAGATAATGTCGATAATTAAAAATAAGATTTGGCCGACACTATCGCAAGCGATGAAAGATTTCATTGAGCATCCAAGTGAAGTGAGAATGAGAAATGCTTCTTCTGCTGCATCTATTGCTACATCTACTGCTGCTGTGGTTGTTATTGCTCCTGCTGATTATAATATGGCTTATATTTATGCTTCTACTTATGCTTCTACCTCTATTTATGCTTCTACTGCTTCTTATATTGCTGCTGAAGCTTATGCTATTAGTCGTTCTTATGCTTATGGTAAGGATTGTTGTTATGCATCTACCTATGCTTCTGATTATGTTTCTACTGTTGTTTTTTCTTGTTTTTCTACTGTTGCAAGAATTTTTTCAGAGTCAGCCAGTGGCGTTGCTGAGTATGAAAAAATATTTAAAACGCTAGAAAGAATTAGTACTTTTGCCCTTAAGCTAACAAGAACATATTCATGGTATTTTACAGATACAGGAAAAGAAAATATTGCCTGGTCTGTTCAATCAGTACGCGAAGCAGTCGATTTTACCCGTGCTGTAATAAGGTTCAAGAGAGAGCAAGAAACAAGCATTCAGGCAAGAGATGGAAGAGGGGAGAGGGGAGAGGAAATGCATCCTGAAGAAGAAAGGAGGCGAGTGCAGAATGCCCAAATAGAACAAGGGAAGCTAGCAGAAATCGAGGCATTAGCAGCCTCCCCTTGTTATGAAACTATGTCTCACACGCAAGAGAGAGCCGATACACTCATGAAGATGACACGTGAAAAATTCGGATCGCCAGTATTACCAGCAATGAGGGAATTTATGACGCATCCCAATGAAGCCAGTCTAAGAGCTACGGGGAAATTTTCTGTGATTGCTATGACGGCTGATGAAGCTGAAGAAAATCTAGAAACGGCTGAAATTTTTGCCAAAGCGTCTGCTGATATAGCAACGGAAGGAAGAGGGTGGCGTCGTTTAAATCCTGCTCTCCAAGAAACAGCAGATTGGTCCGAGCTCATAACGCGTGAGATAGTAGAGTTTGCTCGTGCTGTAGCAATTTTTAAGGACGCGCAGCACCCTTAAAAGCCGCAGTTTAAGTTATAAGTTGTAATTTGCTCATCTCCTTTTAATGAAGAGAATGAGCAAAAGTTTAGGAGTTTAAAAGTTTAAGAGTTTAAGTGGGAAACTGCAATAATGAATACGAACAGAAATTCACCACAAGGAACGTAAAGATACACAAAAGAACGTCCATAAAAGTAAAGAGTAATGAGTTTTGAAGCGCAATTTACTAAGTTAATACTACATGACTAACAGATAGGAATAACCTTGAGAAAAAATCAACTTAAACTTAAACTTGTATTCGGCTTGTTGGTCGAATATAAAAATATCAACCCTATGAAAAAACTAATCCCATCTATCCTCCTTGCTGCTTCAGCAAGTTCAAGCCTCCTTCTTGCGCAAAATGGAACTAGGCTAGAGTTGCCGCTGCAGCGGCAGGAGATGGAAGATAGGAGATTGAAGATGGAAGTTGAGGCTCAAGGCTGCAGGTTACAGAAAGTGGAAGACGGGGGAATGAATGAAGACGAGTATAACAACCAAGCATCGTTGTTAGAGAAAGACTCTATCCCCATCTGCCATCTTCTATCTTCTATCTCCTATTTGGGCATCATGCCCAAATTAATGATGGACCCTGCGGAGCTGAAAAACATCGAAGAAGGTGTAGAAGGTTTGGAAGAAGAGTTAGTAATTTTTGGAAAAAGAACAACTCAACCCAGAGCGCTCGTGAGGACAACAGCAGTCACACGCACTCCCGTTGAGAGTAGTTCATCAAGTACAACGGTAATCGCTCAGACCCCCTCTCAACTAAATCATACTACTGGTGAACGGTTATGTGCAACGATATTAGGGAAAAGAGATAGAGACTCACTGCAGGTTCTATTATCGACTCGAGAAGAGGATCGAGAACTTCGAGATATTATGAGATTAGAGAGGGATGAAGAGAAGAAAAAAGAGGATGATAGTTGTGGTTGGGTAGGAAGGTTACTGCAAAGGAAAGTATTATGTGAAACAAAAGCAAACAAGGCGCAAGAAGCTGGTAAGTTTATCCTTGCCGCAGGCTGTAGAGAAGCGGAAGGAATATTAGAAGATGCCGCAGAGCAGTGCAGGCAAGCAGCTTTAGCCTGTGCTGAAGGACGCGAGAGTGATGGGCCTAATTTAAAGCGGATACAAGAATGTTCTACAAGGCAGGTATGCTACCTAATAAAATCTGCAGAAAAGAAAGAAAACACAAAACCTGAAAAAAGTCTCATTAAAAAAGAGAGTAGAATTCATTCCGATTTCGCTTATGCTGATGAAGTACAAGGAGTCGATGGTTCGCAGAATTTGAGTGTGCAGAGCGGCTCTAATTCCGCATCACTCTCAGTATGCTGTGAGAAATGGCTTGCAGAAACAGGACTAAGTGCAGAACCAGGAAAGCTCCTATCTGATTATGTTATGGATGTTGTCAAACGTGGGGCCGATAATAAACTGGTTAGTGCCTTTGAAGAATATAGAGATCATGTTATAGAGGCTTATGAATTAGGAGATGATTCGTTAGCACTTGCTTGGGTTCAAGTAGCTGAAGATATACAACAAGCTATTGAAGATAGTATTAAAGCGGTTGAATCAGGTGAAAATAAAAGTTACAGGCTATGGAACGCTTGGAATAATACTGCTCAGGCAACACAGAAACTGGCTGAATGTAGAAGTCAATATATTAGAACTTTTTCAAAACTCGCTACTGCTGATGAAGTGCAAGGAGTCGACGGCGCGGAGAAGTTGAGTGTACAGAAGCTACTCGATACTTCGAGCACCGGCGCGACGAAGCAATTCGCAGCAGAAGTAGAGTTTGGAAAGAGGTCTATTCAAGCATCCATTTCCTCTCAAACTCCAGAAATTACCAATGGGTGGAAAAAGATAGTAGAAGAATCACAGGCTGTTGCTGACTCTTATAAAAAAATAATAGAAGTATTTGAATCAGAAAAATCACTATATTGCGAGAATTTTCCAAATGAGGATTTATTAGGAGAAAGAGATCGTATTGGAAAAAATTATATTGAGCAAGCGTACAGAATAGAGTACAAATATGTTGAGAAAACTGCTGATTCTATGAAAGAGAATCTTAGGAAGCTTATAGAAGCTATGACGTTATTTGAAAAATCATTTTCAGGTTTTACTCAATCAGAATCATTAATTCTATGGGAAAAAGCTGTTGGACAATATCAAACTTCTCTTGAGCTTGACGTTAAGGCTCTTGAAGAAAAGCTTCGAGAAGATCGAAAAGAGCTTGCTTTATTTCGAGGGGTGTTTTACAAAGAAACATTACCTTATAAAGATAAGGTGCCAAAATTTTCAAAATAATCGTAACTAGAGTCTGTCCGAAAGTGCCCCTGTTTTAAAAATGGATTTTTATTTTTGCTTGGTGCCTGGCTTAGCTACAGACATGTAACGAGTAACGAGTAAAGGGTAACGAGTTTATTTTCTTGCCTGCGGCAATTGATTTAAAAAGTTGTTCACTATAGCCAATTAATTTTCGACAAAATGGTGTTTTTGAGTATTTATATTCTGCTTCAAAAAAGAATTAATAAGGATGGAAAAGATGGAAGAGATGGTAGAAAAAGAATGTTGATTAATGAAAACCCTTTTCTCTTCCTTTAGTTATTAATTATAAGTAACTAATCAACTAAGCATTCATGAAAAACCTCATTCTATTTTATATTTCTTGTTCCTTGTTCCTTTCAAATTCACGAGCGATGTTACCTCAAGGCTTAGTGTCTCTTGGAGAAAGGGGCGGTGCTGAGATTGCTGAAACAACAGCTGAAACAGTAGTTAGAACTTCTCAAGCTGTGGAAACTGCTGGAGCGAGTGTTCAAGGGAATAAAGAATTTCAAGTCCGATCCAATAGAGAAGAGGGTACGTCTTCCTCTTCTTTGGAAAGAGCAGTGGTCAACTCTCTAGGAGAAGGAGGATTGAGTCAGGAAGAAATTGCTGTGGCGACGGCAAGGGTTTATCACATGTTGCCAGAGCCTGACGTTGTGAATAATGTAAATGAAGAAGCTTCCTCTTCTATAACAAATAATCCTTCCCTAAAACCGATTTGGTGGGATTCTTCTATGGAACGTAGGGAGACATGGAATGAGATGGTTGATGTACTATCGGTGGAACGCTTACTGATGAGTAAAGACCGAGTGGAAAGTGAAAATTTTCCTTTAAAACCTTTTCGAGAAGCTCTCATTACGTATCCCAGAGCAGAACGATTGCTTGTTGATGTGGATCAAGCAGGGAAGATTTCTCTATCGGTTCCTCATTGGTTCTATCAAGGGTCAAGAGAACTCATATGGGGACGGGATGAAGCTGCTATCACAAGAAAAAATCAGGAAGCTCTTCGACTCTTCAGAAATGAAATCTTAGAAAAAATTGGGCCAACATTAACCAATATTGCTTTTCCTAATGCTAACGAAATGATCAGGGAGGGAGCCCCTTTAAGTTCTAGTAATATGGCTCAAATTTTACAGAAGGTAGAATTGGCCTGTTCTGAAAATCCTGCTCTTTATACAAAACATACGGCTTTAGTTGCTCAGATTGCGGCAAGAAAGGTTCAGAATGTTATAGAGGTTGCACAAGAAGTGACTATTCCCATTG
>DATEBV010000158.1:0-5479 GCA_035287205.1 Chthoniobacterales bacterium
GAAGCACACTCATCGCCCACGTCTTGCCTCACTGTTTGTTCGTGTCCCTATGGTTGTGCCTTTGCTACAAGCTTCCTTCGGCTAGCAACCTTGCAGCTTTCTACTTGGTTACCGCCTTGCCTTTCGCTACGATTTATTTCAATGTTCTCGGTCAACTCCTTTCATTTGACTAGTTCACACTCATGTCGGGCGACACTTCGTGAAAGAATTTTTATAAAATTCTTTTTTTGTGTTCTGGTTCTTTGTGTTTCTTTGTGTTCTTTTGTGGCTATTTTCTTCCTTTTACTTTTTAGTTCACACCATTTTTAAGTAAGACTCCTTTCAACTTTTAAACCCTTCAACCTTTCAACTTGTAACTACTTTAGTAGTTACAACTTCATCATGAATATTTTATTAACCGGAGGTTGTGGCTACATTGGCACCAGCCTCACCCAAGAACTTTTAACTCAAGGTCATACTGTACGTGTAGTCGACATCCAATGGTTCGGCAACTACCTTGAACCTCATCCTCACCTCACCGTCATCCAAGATGACATTCGCAATGCGTCCTCATGGGATCTTCATGGAATCGATGCTATTCTTCATTTAGCCAATGTATCCAACGATCCTTGCAGCGATCTTAACTCCAAACTCAATTGGGAAGTTAATGTCCTTGCCTCGATGCTTCTTGTAGAGCGAGCCATTGAACATGGAGTAAAACAATTCGTTTATGCAAGCTCAGGAAGTGTTTATGGAGTTAAAGAAGAACCTGAAGTCACCGAGGAACTTTCTCTTATTCCAATTTCTGATTATAACAAAACCAAAATGATCAGTGAGCGTGTACTCCTCAGCTATGCTGATAAAATCTGCATTCAATGCATTCGTCCAGCTACTGTCTGCGGTTATTCTCCACGCATGAGACTCGATCTTTCTGTCAATATGCTCACGATGCAGGCTCTCACTCACGGAAAAATTACGGTCTTTGGAGGCGATCAAACACGACCCAATATCCATCTTAAAGATATGATTCGAGTTTATCTCCATTTTTTAGCAAAAGGAACATCTCTACAAGGAGTCTTCAACGCTGGGTTTGAAAATATCTCTATCTTGGAAATTGCAGAACGCGTAACAAAGTATATTCCTGCGGAAATCATTATCACGCCTTCCAATGATCCCCGCTCTTATCGCCTCTCATCCAAAAAACTACTTTCTACAGGATTTGCCCCAAAGTATTGTATCGACGATGCCATCTTAGAAATCATCGCCGCTTACCGAAAAGGCAGTTTAAAAATGGAAGACCGCTGGTTTAATATTAAGACGATGTTAGCTATTCAGCCAGCAGGCCGAATAGAGGCTGTAGGCTAAAGGCGTGAGCTCAAACTGAATTGAAGAAAGAAGAAAGAAAATAGCCACAAAAGAACACAAAAAAAACACAAAAAAACAGAACACAAAAAAGAATTTTTATAAAAATTCTTTAACGAATTTAAGAACTCAAGATAAAGAATGTTCGCTATCGTGAAAAATAAGAAAGTAGTGAATTGAGATCCTGGAGAAACATAGAACACCAATAACTGCAAAACGGCTTAACCGAACTAAGCAATCAAGTTCACTGCTAAGCTTCTTTTTTTTGTGTTTTTTGTGTTCTTTTGTGGCTATTCCTTCTGCCTGTTACGGTGACGTTGATACAAAAACACTTCAGTTTAGTTCGAGCTCACTTACAAACCATCAAATTTTCAATATTTTGAAAACTCCTGCCGCTATCTTAATTGCTCAAAAGCAACCTCTCGAACTCGATGAGGTTGAAATACCATCGCTTCGCTACGGGCAAGTTCTTGTAGAGATGGCTGTATCGCGTATCTGCGGATCACAAATTGGTGAGATCAATGGCGTTAAAGGTCCCGATCGTTTTCTTCCTCATCTTTTAGGGCATGAAGGGGGAGGCACCGTCCTTGAAATAGGTCCCGAAGTACGTCATATCAATGTTGGCGACCGCGTTGTGGCTCATTGGAGACCTGGATGCGGTATTGATGCCGGAGGAAGTGTATATCATTGCGGCAACAAGAAGATCCATGCTGGAAATATTACCACCTTTCAGAAATATGCCGTTATTTCAGAAAATCGTCTTACTCCAGTGCCAACGAACACAGACTTTGAAATCTGCGCGCTCTTAGCAGATACGTTAACGACAGGATTTGGTGTCATTACCAATGATGCAAAAGTTCGCATTGGCGAATCAGTTGTCATCATAGGATGTGGAGGTATTGGTCTTGGCGCTATTTTAGGAGCCAAACTTGCCGGTGCTCACCCTATTATTGCGGTTGATCTTCATGCTCATAAATTAAAAATAGCTTCGAACTATGGAGCAACTCATACAATTCATTCTGCTAAGGAAGATTTTTCAGAACGTATCCATGCTATTCTAGGAGGACAAGCCGATGTTATCATTGATGGAACAGGATTACCTTCTTTGCTTGAAAAGGCATTTTCTCTTACGTCTCCTCAAGGAAGATGTATTCTCATTGGTGTGATGCACCATGAACAAAAGCTTTCAATCAATACACTTCCTCTTCACTTTGGTAAATATCTTACAGGATCTCATGGTGGAAACAGCCTGCCTGCAGAGGACATCCCACGACTATTACGGATGATGAAAGCAGGCCTCTTTAATCCCCTAGGGTTTGTTTCTCATCGTATTCCTCTTGATCAAATTAACGAAGGAATCGCACAAATGCAGTCTGGCGAAGTAGTTCACTGCATGATTCACTTTTAAAGCCACTATCGTAAGCTCAAACTGAACTGGAGTAATAGGCAAGAGGAAGAAAATAGCCACAAAAGAACACAAAGAAGCACAAAGAAGCAGAACACAAAAAAAGAAGTTTTATAAAATAAGGAAAAAGAAATTGAAATTCTGCGAAAAGATAGAGTCCCAATAGCTGCAAAACAGTTTAGCCTAACTAATCAATCAAGTTTACCGCTAAGCTTCCTTTTTTTGTGTTTCTTTGTGTTCTTTTGTAGCTATTCCTTCTGCCTATTACGGCGACGTCAGTACAAAAACACTTCAGTTTAGTTTGAGCTCACAGAATTTCTAGATCCTTAAAAATTTTCATGAAGAACCTTAAATCTTTTTTTGAACAAATCTTACGCATTCGCATGGTTGAAGAAACCATTGCTGAACGTTATTCAGAACAGGAGATGCGTTGCCCTGTCCATCTCAGCATCGGTCAAGAAGCTATTGCGGCAGGTGCCTGTTCGGCTGTAACAACCAATGATTATGCCATGAGTGGTCATCGCTCTCATGCCCACTATTTAGCTAAAGGAGGCTCATTGAAAGCTATGATAGCTGAAATTTATGGAAAATCCACAGGGTGCTGTGAAGGCAGAGGTGGTTCCATGCATCTTATTGATCGTAGTGCTGGGTTTCTAGGTGCTGTTCCTATTGTTGGAAGCACTATCCCTATTGCTGTTGGCACAGCACTCACCTCACAACTTGATCATAAAGAAACCGTAACACTTGCCTTTTTTGGTGAGGGAGCAACAGAAGAAGGGGTTTTTCATGAAAGCATGAATTTTGCTTCACTCCGTAACCTTCCTGTTATTTTTATCTGTGAAAATAATCTTTACTCTGTCTACACCTCTATGGAGCCGAGGCAACCAATGCACCGAGAAGTGAACCTACAGGCTATTGGACATGGAGTAGAAGCTCATCAAGCAGATGGCAATGATGTTGAAGAAGTTTACCGTCTTGTCACTGCTGCTTCTTTAAAAGCTAGAGCAGGAGATGGTCCTACCTTTCTAGAGTTTAAGACGTATCGTTGGCGTGAACATTGCGGCCCTGGGTATGACAATCATATTGGATATCGCTCTCCTGAAGAATTCGAAGGATGGAAAACCTTATGCCCCTTGGATCGCCTCCGAAGACGATTGAAAGCTGAGAATTTGCTCACAGAAACATTAGAAGAAAATCTTCGTCAAAAAATCAGAGCGGAGATTGAAGATGCCTTTGCCTTTGCCAGATCAAGTCCTTTCCCTGATTCTTCAACAATGACTCAATATCTTTTTGCTTAACCCTCACGTAAATATTCGGGTTAACCCAGTTGATAATTTTTTCCAAACATGTTGAAGTCCTTTCCTGAGGCGACTTTGAGAGTAAAAAGACTCGTTTTCCCCTTGTCACGAAGTGACCAAAAATTAACTTAAACTTAAACTAATAACTTAAACTAACTATTCGGCCTGTTGGCCGAATAGTTACTTACCATGAGTCGCATACTAAAATATTGCGAGGCCATCCTCGAAGCCACGGATCTCTCTCTTGAGAAAAACCCCTCGGTTTACTTAATGGGACTTGGAGTACCAGATCCCAAAGGAATCTTTGGAACGACCACAGGACTTCAAGAAAAGCATGGTTCTCATCGTGTTTTTGATATTCCAATTTCAGAAAATGGACTAACAGGTGTTGCTATCGGTTCAGCTATTACTGGAAAACGCCCTATTCTCACCCATCAGCGCTTAGATTTTGCTCTACTAGCTATAGAACAAATGGTGAATCAAGCCGCAAAATGGCATTACATGTTTGGTGGTCAGGCTAGTGTCCCTATCGTTTTTCGAATGATGATTGGACGGGGATGGGGCCAGGGACCACAACATTCACAGGCACTGCATTCTTGGTTTGCTCATATCCCAGGACTCAAAGTGGTCATGCCTACGACTCCTCATGATGCCAAAGGAATGTTGATTTCCTCTATCGAAGATAATAATCCCATTGTCTTTCTTGAACATCGCTGGCTCCATAACATTCCTGGTCCCGTGCCAGAAGGATACTATACTGTTCCGCTAGGGCCAATACGCATAGCGCGAGAAGGCGCCGATATTACTATTCTGGCTAATTCGATCATGACACTAGAAGCATTAAGAGCTGCCGAAATTCTTGAAAAACAAGGAATCCATGCTGAAGTACTGGATCTGCGCACTATTGCTCCCCTAGATCGCGAAGGCATCAAAAATTCTGTGAAAAAGACAGGACGTCTTATTGTTACAGATATTGGTCATCATTCCTTTGGAATTGGTGGAGAAATTATCTCCAGCTTAATTGAAGAGGATATTTCAATTTTTAAAACATCTCCTTCACGGATCTCTCTTCCTGATTTTCCAACACCCACAAGTCATGCTCTTGCTAAAGACTATTATCCTCGATACCCTCACCTTGTCGTTGCTGCCTTAAAACAATTTGGCATCATATCCTCTCTTAAAGAGTTTGAAACAGACAACTTAAGACCAAGTGACATTCCTGACTCCTCTTTCACAGGACCTTTTTAAACCTTAAACTCAAACTGAATTAAAGGAAAAAAAAGAAGGAAAAAAAGTATCCTCTCCATATCGCCGGGTGAACAGCGGATTTTATGATTCAAGCTATGTTAAAAAAGCGGGCTGATTGTTGAGCGACTAAATTTGCTAGTGAAGGCATTTCAAATTTTTTACTTACTCGGTCATAAAAATAATAGTG
>DATEBV010000159.1:0-14007 GCA_035287205.1 Chthoniobacterales bacterium
AAACAACGGTTTAGGTCATGATTTTGGTACGCTCTGTAGGGTGAAGATCCGTTTCAAAGACAGTTTAGAACCTTGTCTTCAAAGTCGCTGAGGCTGATGAATGGCAAGGAGTCGACGGCGCACAGAAGTTGAGTGTACAGGAGTTACTTGATGCTTCAGGAGTGGATACTTAATTACCATCATCGCGAGATGTAGTGAAGACCGATGATGCAAGGCGGACGAAGGATTTTGATGCAGGGCTGTATGCTTCATACTGTCCAAGTCAGAATTCAAGTCCAACGCAGTATTCATCGAGTCTCTCACAAGTCGTAGCAGATGGGGATGCAGTATCCACTCCAACACCGGCGCGACGAAGCCATTCGCAGCATCAGTAGACTTTGGGGATAGGTTCTAAGGCTATTGCATAATTTGAACTATAAAACCCACAACCAACCCATAGAGCATATGAGCTAAGAGTTGAGCAAATCCTGTCATGGGACCACGGGTGTGATAATAGGCTATCGGGTGATGTTCCATAATCATAATGGAGACAAGAATCATAATAATAACACCGTGGAGGGATCCCATCATGAGGCCGGTAAGGGCATTAAGTGGAATATAAGAGAGCCCGAGAATGATTTGATAAATATAGGCAAAAATAATACCTGAACAAATATGAATGATGAATCCAGGGAGAAAGGCTTTTTGAGGGAGGCGTATAAATAAGGCGCCAACTGCACGGATTACATCGACCCGTCCGAAGCCAAGCCAGCTTGGAAGAAGAAGAGCTAACGTCATGATTGCGGTTCCACAAAGACCGCCGATAAGTGGAGGAAGCCAGGTATGCATAAATTAGAGTTCGATAGGATAATTTTAAAAAGATATCTTCTTTGTTGTTTGATACCTGATGTAAGAACAGGAAAAGTAAAGAGTAAAGGGTAAAGGGTAACGAGTTTATATTGTTGCCGTCGGCAATTAGGTTGTAGGAAATAATTTGAGCGGTGAATTTTTCTAAACGATATGTTCTGTCAAAATATGAGTTTCGAAAAGAAGATTTTATTTTCGATGTTGAGGCACTCTTTACTCATTACTCAAATATTCGCTTAACCCATCACCTAAATTTTAATAAAGAACTTTGAAGCCTTTACTGAAGTGACTTCGAAAGCAAAAAACTAGGTGCAAATAAAAATGCCGCTTCAATTTTCACATTGTCACGAAGTGACCAAAAATCAACTTAAACTTATATTCGGCCTGTTGGCCGAATATTTACCTGCCAACTAATGATTTGGCCTATTGGCCAAATCATTTAGGTGCTCCATACAATATTCATGGCCATCTTGTGTTACACGAAATGAGAGGTCTGGATCTGTTTGTTCTGTGCGGTGACAAAATTCACACTGATGAAGAGGTTCTATGATCTCTAGAGGTTGTTTTTTAAATTTTGAAAAAGGTAGCTTTTCTTTACGAGAGACAGCTCTTTGCCTATATCTTTGGAGGAGGGTTGATCCAAAAAACAGGAAGTAGTTTAGGAAGGTGATCAGGAGTGCTGCTTGTGCTGCGCGTGGTTGGGAGAGTACTCCAAGAATTGTTAAAAGAGCGCTTCCAAGGGCTAACCATCCAATACGGAGTGGGATGACAAAAAGGAATAAAACTTGGTAATCGGGATAGAGCGTTGCAAAAGCATAAAGAAGGGAGAGATTCAGGAAGGTGTTAGCTCCATAGCTTCCAAAAACTAGAGCAACGATGGTGCAGCTGATCATTCCTGTAATATAAAACAGGGTGGTACGAAAAGCACCGAGAGAGCTTTCGAGGCCATCTCCAAGGAACCAAAGAAACAGAAGAGCAAAGAAGATCCAGAAGGGTTGAAGTGTTTCAGGAATAAAAATCCAGGTAACAAGCCGCCAAACTTGACCTTGAAGAATAGCTTCACGATTAAGCGTTAGAATTGATTCATAACCGGGAGCTAGTAAGTGTAAAATAAAAACTAACGCATTAAATAAAACAACAAAGCGAATTAAGCCTGGTATGGCAAGCCAAGGGAAACGGCGTTCTAATTGATCAAGGAAAGACATCATGAAACTACCCACGTCACTTTATTTCTGTGAAATAAAGTGATGTTGATAAAATTGGGTTAGCGTATACCGCGCGCAGTATAGCAATTATTTACGACAGGCCTTAAGGGCTTTCTAAGTGACTGTTTTACATCGGAGGTGCGATTTTATCCGCAGTACAAGACTATTGCAAACAAACAAACATTCTGATAGGAAAGAAAATCATGTCAAACCAAACAGCAATGGTCGATAAAGATGGAATCATTTCAAATGATGACTGGATTGCAAGTCCTGCCAATTTTATCAACGTCACTTTATTTTGCAGAAATAAAGTGACGTGGGTACGAAATAAAATGACATTGCTTTTCATTATTTATCTTTTTCTTGGCGGATCTTTTTTAACGCTTCAGGAAATTCAAGCTGCATCGAATAGCCGTACTGTTTCTTGTTCCCATCATGCTCCAGTAGCACTTGGTAGGGCTATGCTTGCTCCTATAGAGCATGATACAAAAGTATCGAGAATTATTGGCGAGCGTATAGGAAAACTCTTCACTCAGAATTTCTTTGATGAGGATAAAAATTTTATTACCACAATTAAGGTTGCTCCTTCTGTGCCTGGTCGGACCGTAAGTGAAATCAGAAGTAAAAGCGCTTTTACAGCCCTTCTTAGTGACGGAAGCATTCAATCATGGGGAGTTTTCAATAGTGGCGGTAAAACTCCTCTTTTGCCAGAAGGTAAGACGGTCACATCCGTTGTTTCTAATGAATATGCTTTTACTGCCCTTTTAAGTGATAGGACGATCGTATCATGGGGAGATCTCAACTATGGAGGTCAAACTCAAGTATTACCTGAAGGGAAAAAAGTTATTTCAGTAGCCTCTAATGAATCTGCTTTTACAGCACTTCTCGATGATGGAGGACTATTCTCTTGGGGAGATATCAAGAAAGGAGGTGAATCCCCACAACTTCCGTTTCATAAAAAAGCTATTTCGGTTGTTTCTAATATGTACGCATTTGCCGCTCTATTTGATGATGGAACAGTGCTTTCCTGGGGGTTGCCCGATCATTGTCGAGGAGTGCCTTTAATTTCCAAGGATAAGAAGATTCTTTCTATAGCTTCCAATGATGGTGCTTTTGCTGCTATTCTCGATGATGGTAAGGTTGTCTGTTGGGGAGATCCCAATGACGGTGGTACAACACCACACCTGCCCAAAGGAAAAAGAGTGCGTTTAATTACTTCAACGTGGCATGCTTTTACAGCTCTTTTTAATGATGGAACAATCTTTTCTTGGGGAGATCCCAATGATGGTGGTAAAACACCACCCTTACTAGGATGGGGGTGGTGGAGCAAAAAAATTGTTTCGCTTGCTTCCACAGGAAGCGCTTTTGCAGCAGTGCTCGATGATGGAAGTCTCTTTGCTTGGGGATATCAAGGAAGTGGTGGTAAAATGCCTGTTCTTACGGATTGGTGGTTGAGGGGAAAGGCTGTGACCTCAATTGTTTCTAATAGCAACGCTTTTACGGCGTTGCTTAATGATGGTACTCTCTTTTCTTGGGGAAATCATTTTTGTGGAGGAAAGACTCCTATTCTACCTAAGGGTAAAACAGTTTGTTCAGTGACATCAAATAATGCAGCCTTTGCAGCGGTGCTCGATGATGGATCACTTCTTGCTTGGGGTGATGCATGTTCAGGAGGCATTGCACCAACAATGCCAGAGGGAAAGAAGGCTGTTGCCATTGCTTCTAATAATGCAGCGTTTACGGCACTTCTTAATGATGGCACACTTTTATCCTGGGGAGATCGGGAGAGAGGTGGTGTGACGCCACTGTTGCCAGAGGGTCGTACGGTTGTTTCTATTGTTTCTCCATTTGAAAAAGAGACTTTTCATACGGCCAATGAACTATCAGGAATTGCCATTATTGATAATCCTTCATCCACTTATGGTCAATGGCAGTATTCTGTTAGCAAAGATAAACCTTGGATAACTATTCCGACTATTTCTCATCAGAGTGAAACTTTTACTCTTCGTACTGATGCCAGAGTGAGATTTGTCCCAGCACCTAATTTTTCTGGGATGCCACCAGGATTTACAGTGCGACTTATGGACTTAACTGCTGATGTAAAAAATGGAGAGATCCTTGATGTGAAGCATCATGGTGGCTCAACAGCCTTTAGTACAGGAGTAGTTTATTTGAGTACGCTGGTGAAGTGAGAGAGCCTATCTAAAGATAGGCGTAACTACCAACGTCTATGAAGACATTGGCAGTAGGAGATGGAAGATAGAAGATGGAAGATAGGAGGTTAGGCCAAAGGCCAAGGATATAAGATGCAAAGCATGCTCCTAAACAAAATTTAAAAGAGGTAATAAAAGCTATACTTATCACTATTAGCCTGCTTTAGCAGGCTTCTCCTCCGTCTTCTATCTCCTATCTTCTATCTCCTAACTACCAACGGAACGTTGGTAGTTATCTCAGCCACCTTTTTTCCTCCACAATGGGTATTAGGAGATTTTCTGAAGGAGATGAAGGTGTTGTAGAATTAGTGAAGGTATGATTTTCCTTAGGCCATAAAGCAATCGTAGCTTCGATCATGGTTTCACCATTTGCTTTGCCAAGAGGAGTGAGTGATTGGCCAAGGATATAAACCCGAAAAGCACGTGATTGGACGCTGCAAAGCCCAATCATTTTTCCGAATCCTTCTTCACGAGCTCGATCAAAGACGGCAGCAAGTGGAACTTCCCCAGAAAGAATATTGGTTGAGAGCGAAGGGGTGTAGGTATCAGCATTCGCGAGTAGTGGAGTGATGACATGAAGGTCAGAGAGTTTTTCATACGGACGATGTTTTTCAATAAGAGCGGCAAGTCGCTCTGCGGTAATAGTTGAAATTTTGGAATTTGTAAAACGGCGATCAGAAGTGGGAGAAATGCCATAGAAGAGAGCAGTCAAAATAGGACGAGGAGCGGTATTCACATTGATAAGGCCTTTGTGCCAGATGGTGGAGGAATGGAGAGAGTTTGTTGAATAGCTCTTATCATTGATTTTGAGTGACGAGTTGTTATTTGTTGGGATGACGGTGAAGAGATCGATGAGTTCAATGGCTCGTTTCCCAGGAGTATTCCAGGTGCGATTAGGATTAGGATAGGTAAATTCAGGTTGCCCAATACGAAGTGTACGACCTCCTCCCGAGGCGTAGATGCTGCTTTTGTTATCGCTGGAACCAGCATTAGGAGCTTCTCCTAGGTCATCGGCTTGAGCAGGATCATTGATATGACCAAGTTCAACAATGGAATTCATAGGACCATTGCGTAAAACAAAAGGGGCCATCATGGCATCGGTTTCTTCTCGATAGGAGGAAAAAACCTGATCAGGAGTCATGGAGAGACTCAAAGGTTTGTTTCCCGGAACAGGATTAACAGGAACAAAATCTCGTTGGAGCCAGGTTGTCGAAGGGCTAAAAAGCCGTTCATTAGAGGCGTCGTTCAGGACTCCTTTCCAGCGCGTATTCATGACATAGCTTTTTTGGCTGGAGTAGGATTTCCAGAGATAATTGCTAAGATAATTTTCTCGAGGATCGCCAACAAAACGAAAGTGACCAGAGTGATCTTGTTCGGTAGGAATAAAGTTACATTGCCAAAAATTCGATGAGTTGCAGAGAGATTGTTCATCATGATCAAGACCTCCTTCAGTTGGCCCTGGTCCTACAGGAGGCCGCCTACTCATATCAACGAGAGTATTATTCCAATAAAATTCAAATGCCTGATGTTTCGTTGGATCAGCATTACTTTCAGGCCCCTTAATCCATCTTGGATATTCTCCAGCAGGAACAACTGTTGGAGAGATCCATGTTTGAGTTATGGAAGGAAAAGTAAGAACCACTGATTCATTGGGTCTGATCAGAGGAGTATTCACAATTGTTTGTTCGTAGTTGTTGAAAGAAGTAGAGGGAGACGTGCCAAAATGTAGGCATTGACGATTATAGAGAGAAAAAGTTGCTTTTGCTCCTGCAGGAATCGGTGTTGTGTAGGGATTCCAAACTTGGACGAAATATTGGTTTTCAATGGTGACGCTATGACTTGTTCTTTCTTTGATAGCACAGCGTTCGGCTGTTTGAGTGACCAAAGGGAAGAGATTGCGCCCTGCTGGTTCGCCTCCATTAACTAAGGTTGGTTCATGTGAGGGAGATATATAATCAATAATACAGGCAGCTAGACGATTGAGGTAGCGACGTTGTTCAGTAGGAGAGAGGTGTGAAAAACTTGGATCCCGTTCTTTAAAGTGAGGCAAATTGCGATCGATGATGGAAGCAATATGGGAGGCACGATCCGTTGTCGTGGTTCCATGAATTGGATTTGTAGCAAGGTCATTCAAGTCATACTTTGGTTGACCTCCTTCAGGAAGGCTTGATGGGATAAGGTCCGGAAGAGCTACCTGATTATGGGTAAGATAAATTTTTTTAGCATCATAGTCTTTGAGGTTACTAAAGACTCGTTCTAGGCAGCCCAATGTTGGTGTATTAGAGGCAATAGTAAGCGCGCGTACAGCATCTTCTTTGGTTAGAAGTTGAGAACTTCTTCCTAAAGATAGAGGAAGTGCATAAGAACCTTGATTCCAGTTATCAGGATCGGTGCGAGGTGTGCCTCGATGTAATGTGGGGTTGATTCTTGCGTGCTCATCTAGGAAAACATAAGCGTAACGGGCTATTGGCAGACCTGTACTATTAGTAAGAATAACCCAAGGAGCAGAATAACTTCCTGAGGAAGCAATGAGGTGACCTTTTTGATTTAAGTCAACGACAAGATTTTTATTAGTTTCTTCACGAGCTTGAAGATAGTGATGAAGAGTTTCTGGTTTCAGTAAAGGATAGTCAGCGAGATTTATTAAATTACCTGAAAGGAGAGGAAGAAGCTGTTGGGGATTGGTAAGATTTTTAGCACCGATTAATAGGACCGGTTTTAGAGCAGAAGTTATCGGTTCCTTTGTTTGTCCTACAAGAAACGTAGGGTTATTGCTCGTTGCTATTGTTAGCTGAGCTATGGACGTAGCAAGTCCTGATTCTGCTGCAAGGGTTGCTTGATAAGATGAAGCAAAGGCATGAGCCGTCGATTTTTCACTAGATGCTGTCTGGAGAAAGAGCAGGAGGATACAGCTTAGAAGCGCTAAAAAAGAGAGTAGAAGAACAAGGGCAGAACCTGTAGAGCGTTGCATTTTTGTGTTTCTCTGTGTTCTTTGATCTTATGTAAGTATTCGGCTAAACCATTGTGAAAACTTGTAAGAATGAACTTGGATGCTTTGTTTAGCCCGAATATTCACGAACTTTTCAATACTACCACGGTTTCTACTTCAGTTGTTACAGCTTCTCGGGTTTTCAACGCCTTCTTTGCAGTAGCATTGGAAATTATTGTTATACTTATTGTGATGAAGGAAGGAGGGATATTAGATCTTTTGGGGTCTGTTTGAATTTTTGGTGGCTGTTTTGTGAGCTGTCCCTGATAATACCAGCCTGGTGTAACTTGAAATTTTAAGATATTGGAAGCAAGTTTTTCACAGAGAGCGCTGTCAGTAGTATAGGCTTTTTGGTAAAGTGAAAGAAGAGTTCCCTGGGTGAGCGCAGTCATGGTTTCATTGCTATTGGCGACGAAGCGGTAGAGATCGTAACAGGACGATTTTATTGTGTTGCTTGTAGGAGTGAGAAAATAACCAACAGCGTGAAGATCACCAAGGTCTTCCTTTATTCTTTTTTCTCGAGGGAGTGTTGTTAGAAAGAAGAGATTAGAACCACATGATGGATCATGAGTTTGCACGTTCAAGTAAAGGTCACTAAGGGATTCCTTGTTCTTATCCAAAAGAACTGCTGAACGAAGATCGCTTGCTATGAATTGCAAAGTCGCACGAGCTTCACGAGAGGCGTCCTGTTGTTGTTCTGCCTTATGATACAGACCCATTGTCATCTTGCTCAGCTCTAAAAGCAGCATCGTAAGAAGCATCAGAATGCTCATGCTTGCTAACACTTCTAGGAGAGAAAATCCACGCGGATTTAATGAAGTAACAGGAAGAAAGAAAAAAATAGCCACAAAAGAACATGTTGAGAAATTGAGACTCTCCTTACCTTAGCATACTAACAACTGCGATGCAGCTTAGAATCACTAATTACACGTTCATCGTCAGATTCCTTTTTTGTGTTTTTTATGTTCTTTTGACTCGTTCGCTCCCGCTCAGCTCGCCCTATCGGGCTACTCGAGCAATGCTCTTCGTAGTCCACGGTCACCCGACCACTGGTATTGTGGCTATTTTTCTGCCTGTTATGGTGTCGTTGTTGATAAAAGCAGAAGAAATTCAGAATGATTTCGTGCTTTGATTGGCAGATTTACCGGGGAAGTAATGATTACCTCAACACGAACAATTCCTGACGGCTGTTTTTCTGATGTGGTTGTAATACAAACCGCATAACTCATACCATCATGAGTGAGTGGAGCCTCATATTCTTGACACGTTAAGAGACGGAGTGGCACTCCTTGTTTGTTGTAGGCGACGTAGTGCTTCGAAGATTGTTCCAGGGAAAAATGCAAACAATGACTCGGATTGCTCAGCCAATCAGGAGCGGTAGCAATAATTCCCTCAGGAGTGTTAACCTGAAGAAGGCTCAAGATGCTTTGAACAATCAAAGGCGCTTCAGTTAATTGATGAGAATCTGCAGTAATCCTTTGTGCTACGGGAAAGAGGCCGAGAAGACTGATTGCCACAAAAGCAAAAAGTCCTAAGGCAACAACAATTTCTAGGAGAGAGAAACCAAAAGCAGGTTGCAGATTACAGGCTACAGGCTTCAGGGAGCGAAGAGTTGGTCTGATGTCTGTATTAATGAGCAAGCGCACAGGAAGCCCTTCGCAATATCAGTAGTGTTTGAAGACAGAGTCTCAATTTGTATAGCAGTAATTTATGATATCATCTTTCGTCCTATACAACAAACCACTGACTGATCCCACAACAAGTAGAGATAGGAGTTGATGGTTGGGAAAGCAGACATACGCCATTGGTAAACATACCAAAGTTACAAGGTCGATTGCTATCGCACAGATTTCCTTTAATTTTTCTTTGCTTATGGATTGATCCTCTGAAATTTTTGGAGGTGTTATTTGTTCTTTCGGTGTTGTTTGCTGCGTAAGGTTACTTTTGCTCCTTTGGTGTTCTTTATCAACAGAACCACTATCACTTTGAGAAAGATTTTTAGGATGTTCAAGATCATCTGCAGTTGCGAGCTCCTGGGTGATAGAGAGATCGTTATCAAAGGGTGTTGAAACAACCGGATCCTCTTGATCCGTGATGTCCATAATGTTCCGTGAAATAATATTACTTGAAGGAGCTGATGTCATAGCGTCAGTGCTCATATTGTCAGCAATAAGATGATTAAAACCAGCTAGTAATAGCAATAAAGAGCAATGTTTGAGTTTCATAAAATTAGGCATTCAGATAATCCCTTCTTCGGAGGAAGAATCTGAATCAAATGATCGGATTGCGAAGTTGTAGTTTAAACTTAAAAAAGTGAATGAAGAATGGCGATCTAACGCAAAAAATTAGGTTGAAAGAATGTAATCTCAAAAGTTCTTTTTGCAAGGAAGAAGGGGCATCTTTTTCCAGGCTCTCCCTGTCAAACGAGAAAAAATAATTGTATCAAACGACGCTTTTTTCTGACTGCCTGAAGTATCATGTAAAGAAGTGGAAAAATTAAGAATAAGTTCATTGCCTCCTTGTGGAGGGGAAATAATGACTCCTTGGGTGTTATATTGAAGAGAGCCCAATCTATCTGTTTCTTTGAAGATTTCTTCAGGAGAGAGGTTGTGAAGGGCTTGGATTAGCATCGATGGAGGAGACTCACTCATGATCGTTTTGGGTGTGAGGAGAAAGGTAATATGCTCGGGAAGATTTACCCAAGGAGTCAATGGCTTAATAGAGCCTTCTTCAGTTTGTTGAAGAAGACGAAAGCTATCATGAGTACTTGTTTTATGATGTCGAAAGATCACCCAAGTATCAGCATGCTCTTGAACTGCTGCTGTACGAGCCTGTTCTAAAGAGCCTAAGAGAAGAGCCATCGAGCCATGACGAGCTTCACGTTCCTGTAAAAGATGCCAGGCAGGAAGTGTTAGCAGAGCAATACAAGTGATGAGTGTTAGCGTGACGAGGAGTTCGAGAAGCGTAAAACCTTTCTCCGAAAACTTAGGATTAATTTTATTTTCTTCCATCCTTTTTATCCCTTCTCTCCGTGTTAATTTCTTTTTGTAGGTATATTGGCAGTAATAACAAGATTCATGAGCACATCCCATGGTTCTCGTGGAACTTCAGGGATGATTTGCCAGGGCCAAGCGATGCCAATTTTAGTAGCCACGCAGGTAGGAGTTCCTAAGAGGCGGTCAAAGAAGCCATAGCCTCGGCCAAGACGTCCTCCCATGAGGTCAAAGGCAACTCCTGGAATCAAGGCCAGATCGACTTCTTCAATGGGTACTAGTGGCCAATGTTGTGATCTTGGATCAGGCTCTGGAATACCAAAGGTTCCATGACTCCAAGGAGCCTCATGATCCCATTGATGAAGAGAGAGGTTGTTGTTATGAATACGAGGGAAGAGAAAACGACGTTCTGAATTTTCTTTTAAAAGTTCAAGAAGGTTAGGTTCTCCAAACATCGGAGCATAGAGGAGGACAGATTGAGCCTTTTTCCATTCTGATAAGGAGTAGAGTTGTTTTAATAAAGGAAGGAGTTCTTCAGATAATAAAGAGGACGTTTTCTGTTGGTGCAGAGCAATCATCTTTTTGCGGAGTTGCTGTTTGTAGGCGTTCAGATCCCCTCCTGCGGAGGACGGATCTGAACCAAATGGGTTGGACTGCGAATGTGTAGTGTGAATGCAAGGCATAGTTTGTTGAGGAGCTACTGGAACAGCCTATTTAGACCTTTAGCCTTTAGCAGACAGATTTTTCATTTTGCGGATCCAAATATGCATGCTACATTGGAGCCTTAAATAAGATAAGCATTTGTCAATTTGCAGATCCAATATTAATGTCCAAACTATGCAATTGAATAGCACTACGAATAAACAGTCTAGCCCTTTTGTTCAGAGCTTTCCTCCGCAGGAGAAAAGCTCTGAGCGATGCTCTCAACGCGTAATTGTTGGGATGAGTGGAGGCGTTGATTCCAGCGTGGCTGCTTATTTATTAAAGCAAGAAGGATGGGAGGTCATTGGTGTGACGATGAAGCTTTGGCCTCAAGATTGTATGTCACGGGCTGAAGATAAATGTTGCGGTCCTCAAGCCATTGCTGATGCCCGTGGAGTGGCTCATGCTCTTGGTGTTCCTCACTATGTGATTGATGAGGCCGTTCCTTTCGAGAAACTTGTCATCGATTATTTTTCGGAGGAGTATAAGTTGGGGCGTACTCCTAATCCCTGTGTGATGTGTAATGAGAAGCTTAAATTTGGTAATCTCTGGGATAAAGCAACAGCCTTAGGAGCTCATTATATTGCAACCGGGCATTATGCGATCGTAGAACATCACGACAAGGGTGTGGCTCTTCGTAAAGGAATTGATCCTAGTAAAGACCAATCATACTTTCTCTTTAGCTTGCGAGAGGCGCAGCTGCGCCGTGCACTCTGTCCTCTAGGCAAACTAACAAAACTCGAGATTCGTGCGATTGCTCGAAAGCTAGGACTCAAAGTGGCTGATAAGGAGGATAGTCAAGAGATCTGTTTTGTCCCTGGAAAAGATTATAAAGCCTTCTTACGTGATCGTGGGGAGGTTTTTCAAGCAGGTGGATTTTATGATACAGCAGGGAATTATCTTGGACCTCATGAAGGTATTGAACTCTTCACTATTGGACAACGTAAAGGATTGCCGGGTGGTTCTCCCTATCCTCTTTACGTAGTTGATATTGACGCTCAAGGAGGACGTGTGATTTTGGGGAAGGAAGGCGATTTACTGTGTGAAGAATTTACGGTGGATCGTGTTAATTGGCTCGAGAAAGCACCGCTGCAAGCGCGACGTCTTTCTGTAAGAGTGCGTCATGGACATGAAGGAGCACTTGCTGATGTCACTGCATTAGATAATGATCACGCGCTGATTCGCCCTTTAGAACCACTTCGTGCTGTGACACCAGGTCAAGCTGCTGTTTTTTATGATGAGGATCGCGTGATCGGTGGCGGGTGGATTAAGAGAAGGAATTAGCCGCAAAAGAACCGCAAAAGAAGAAGTAAAGAGTGAAGAGTAAAGGGTAAAGAGTAGCTGGCGCTAATTGGGAAGCTCGTTTTCTAAATAGAGCCCATTCTCAATCATCGGATTCTTTATTGGAGAGGGTTTGAAGTTGAATAATGAAAAATATAAACACTCAAACACATCACTTCGTCAATGAATTAGCTGGTACTGACCCCTTTTTTAGCCCAATTTGATCCGAATTTTTCAATGATATGAGGTACTAGGTCACTTTCGGAAATCTCTAAATAGAATGTCGATTTCAAAAACTCCAAGAACTAAGAAGCAAGAACTCACAACGATATTGCGTAGCAATGCTTGTAAATATTCGGGTAACCCCTCGATAGAATGTAAGCCAACGAATTATCAGAGTTCTTCCAATTCTGACTGCAGCAGCAGACCTCAACTTCCATCTTCCATCTCCTATCTTCCATCTCCTGTCGCAGTAGCGACATCTCCAGCCTCTCTCTTCGATCCTATTAGTGACATCATTGAGGAAATTCGTTTGGGACGCATGGTGATTGTAACTGATGATGAAGATAAGGAAAGTGAGGGAGATCTTCTCATGGCTGCATCCAAAATTACTCCTGAGAAAGTCAATTTTATGGCGCGATATGGTCGTGGTTTAATCTGTGCTCCGATTACTGTTGTACGTGCAAAACAGCTTGGTCTTCAGCGGATGGTAGCTCATAGTAGTAATATTAATACTAACCTTCCTGTGAAGACAGCTTCTGATTTCACTGTTTCTGTGGATGCTACGCATGGTATTTCTAAAGGAGTGAGTGCTCACGATCGTGCCGCAACGATTAAGGTATTAGCTTCTTCTGAAAGTCTTTCAAAAGAGTTGCGTCAACCGGGACATGTTTTTCCTTTGCAAGCCTCTCCTGGTGGAGTGCTTCGTCGTGCAGGGCATACGGAGGCTGCCGTCGATTTAGCTGATCTTGCAGGACTTGACGCTTCTGGAGTAATTTGTGGTATTCTTAAAGAAGACGGAAGTATGGCTCGGCTTCCCGATCTTCTTAAGTTTAAAAAAGAGCATGGTCTTAAGATCTGTTCGATTCGTGATTTAATTGCCTATCGACGTCAGAGTGAGCAGTTGATTATTCGTGAGCAGGAGATTTTTCTTCCTACTGATTATGGTGATTTTCAACTTTATCTGTATCGGACAACACTTGATGATCAGAACCATTTAGCCTTGGTCAAGGGGCCTATTGATTCTTTAAAGCCAGCGTTGGTAAGGGTTCATAGCGAATGTCTCTCAGGAGATGTTTTTGGTTCCTGTCGCTGTGATTGTGGATCACAACTTCATTGTGCACTTCAGCAAATTGAGGCTAGTGGTCATGGTGTTCTTGTTTATATGCGTCAGGAGGGTCGAGGTATTGGTCTTTCCGCTAAGATTCATGCATACAAGTTGCAAGAAGAAGGATTCGATACGGTAGAGGCCAATGCAAAACTTGGGTATCCGATGGATCTTCGTGATTATGGAGTGGGGGCTCAAATTCTTTTTGATCTTGGAGTGCGTCAGATGCGATTACTTACTAATAATCCGCGTAAGGTAATTGGTCTGGAAGGCTTCGGGATGGAAATTGTAGAACGCATTCCGATTCAATCAGTCTCTAATCGTCACAATGAACATTATCTTTCTACAAAGAAAAAAAAGATGGGGCATATTTTATAAGCAAGCTACAGGTTAGAACAAGCAAGGTTATTTAAAATTTTGTCAAGATTTATACAACGAATAGAGTGATCGC
>DATEBV010000160.1:0-4036 GCA_035287205.1 Chthoniobacterales bacterium
TCTTGGATTTTTTGGCTCCTTCCAAGAAACGGGTTGTTGAGTTATTTGTTTAGAAGCATCAGGCATACAATTCATTTAGAAAAGCCAATCGAGGTATTAGAGGATTTTTCCTAATGTCGAAATTACCATTTTTTTAAATAACGTCAACATTTTTTTCTTCACTTTTTTAATTTTTAGTGAAATAATTAACGGCTTCGTAGGAATTAATGCAATGAATTCCTCTTTAGAACTAAACCAATATGAAAAGTTTCCTCTGTTTTCTAGCTATTTTACTCAGTACTTATAATATCCTCGCTCAGAGGCCAAGTCGATCCGGCGAGGGAGCCCAAAATAACAGGCGAGGGGATTACTCTAATATTGATACTTGTGCGAGATCTTTTGATGGAATGGAAAGTGGGGATGTTGTTCCAACGCTATTTAACGTTACTGTTAGCCAATATTGTGATTTTCTTAATGCGGTAGCGGCTGATGATCCACACCGTCTCTACGATGAGCAGATGGGATCAGATCGTGAGAGAGCTTGTATTAAACGTGCAGGAACTCCTGGCAACTACACTTACTCGGTAAGTGAAGGGAGAGGGGATTTACCTATTACCCAAGTCAACTTGCTGAACAAAGAGCGCTATTGCAATTGGCTGGAGAACGTCCAACCAATAGGGTCCGAAAGTCCAGAAACAACCGAAGATGGAGTTTACACGATAAATAATGATGAGGTTGTAGCGGTCAATTCGAATACTACCTACTTTTTAAAGAGCGATGAAAATGAATTTACTATTGTTTCTTTTTGCTCTTCCAACCCTCATTTAGATGTTATACCTCAATTGATGATGGATCCTGCTATTGTTGAAGAATCCTTTAAAAAGTGGATTCTTGGAGAAAGTAACCCTGTGGATAGGACAGCATTATTACTCCCATCTCCAGCACGTGATGCAGTGCATATTGAAGATCCAGAACAGAGAGAGATTTCAAAAATCTTTTCTCAGGTTGCTCTAAAAACGCAAGATCACTATCTGACGGCAGATGCCTTACTACCGCAAGTTCGGAGTGCTCGAGATCATAGAGCTGCTGTTCAACAAGCCTATCAGACCAAAGTAGAAAGTCTAGAACAAGCTCAAAAGCGTTTTGAAAAAGAAAAAAATGAGTTGGACAACAAAGATCTTAATAAGACAGCGCTAGGAAGAGTTGCTAATGCAGCCGCTAAAGCTAGTAGTATTACCAATGTTGTTAATACGCCAATTGTTTCTCTTCCGGGGCTCTTTGAAGGAGCTTCTACTGCTTTAGATATTGTCAACCGCCGATGGGAAAAGGCGTCCTTTAAAAAAGCGAAAAAAGATTTTGAAAGTGCCGAAGAAAACGCTAAAGCTGCGGAGAAAGAATTAAGATTTACTGGAGAGGCTGTTGATAAAATTGAATTTCAAAGGGATAAACTTGAAAAGGAAGCTCGAGATAAAGAGCTTGCAGAGGCAAAAAGAGCAGCAATAACACTCAAACCCCTTGTTTTAAGATTCAAAGAGAGTGACTGGAATGATTGGGCTACCAGGATTGTTAGTGCTGCTCAACTCGATTCGAAGTGGATTGTTAAAATTGCAGATAGAGGCAGAAATAATCCTACGTGGGCTTCTGGCAAGACAGCTACAGCTTGGGCTGAACGTCTTAGATTAGTGGAAGAAAAAATTAAAAATTACGAAGAGCAAAAGAAAAAAGACCTACAACCCCTAGAAACAGATTTTAATACCGCTCAAGCCGAAGCTGAACAGGCACGAGCTACTGCTTATGCTGCTCAAGAGAGGCGTGATAGTATGATACAAGCAGAGATTAATGCCCAAGAAGAATACAATGAGATTCAAAATCTGTTACGCGAGCTAGAACTTAAAAAACCAAAAACAGTAGAACTCGCTCAAACCATCAAAGATACTGAGAAAGAAAGTATAACTGCTTATGCCGTTTGGGAAGAAGCTATCCAACAGCGGCAAGCTCATGAACAAACTAATAAAACACTTGTTAAGACAACCGAGACAGCAGCAATAGCAGCAGAAGAAAAGGCATTGGAATGTTAAAAAAAACAGAATGACACAGAAAAATATCACACAAGAACAATTAAGAGGGCTAAAGCACGCTTTGAAGCGGATAGAACGGCTTGGAGGGTTATTTGGCCAGAAGAGGTTCTCCATATTAAGTTGCAGAATAAAATAGGGGAAGCTACATTTACTGAAGCTGCAAATGCTCAAAGTGAAGAAGTTTGGGTGAAAGCATACCATGAGGCGTTAGAACTAGAGGGGCTTTGGAAAGAGATGGCCGAAACGAATAGAGAAGAAGCTTTAACGGCGACTCCAGAAGAAAAAATGCATTTACTTGTAAATGCTAATAGCGCTATCGCTCAGCAAACTGCTTGGGAGAAAAGAGCTGCTATAGCACAGGCTAAGGCTGCTTTCGTTAAAACTAAAAACCTTTGGATTCCTTTAACAGATGCAGTTAAGACCTTCGTCGAGAATCCAAATTTTGATACAGATTTCCAGAATGCTACAACTGTTATAGAAACAGCTGAGGACTTTTTTAGGGAAGTAGAGAAAACCTCAATCTTAGTTGGTAAAACAACTGTTCCTAATACAGTCAAAGCACTCACTCAAATTAAGTTGGCAGTTCGTAACATTGCTAATGCTGCTAAGGTAGCCACGAATGCTAAAGGTAGTGTATCGATTGCAACATTGGTAGACGTTGCTAAAGATACGATTTCTAAAACTGCGGCTGCAATGAAGAGTGTTGAGGTAGTTTGGAAAGAAGAAGTCACTTGGATTGCTGAAGTAACTCGCGAAGCGGCTACCTCTGCAAAAAACATGGTCATAAGACAAGGTTCTTCAGGAATAGTTAGCCCCTTTAATATGCCAGGGATTCAAGAATCTAAGGCTCCCAATATTATTCATAAGCACTACCATACTTATATACGTTATATGAGAGCTCGAAAGAATATTGTAGAGAAGATTTTGGAACCTCAAAAGAAAGCTTTGGCAAGTGAACGAAAGTCTCTTACTAAAAAAGAAAAAGAATGGAAAGGTAAAAAAGGCTTGGTAGATGCTAGGAAAAAACTAGCCACTCAGTCGAAAGCCAAAGCGAGTGAGATAACGCCATCTCTTAAGAAAACTGCTGATCAAAATAATCAAGAACCTTCTATCTCTTCTGTGCCTGATCAAACGTCTTTTGTTTTAAAAACTGAGCCAACGGAAGAGTCGATTGCTGATAGTCATGGTCTGCAGATCAATATTTTTGAGGATATCGCTACTGAAGAAAATCAGGTTACTCAAGAGCGTATAGTTTTAGATCAAGAACATGTGGTTTTGGAGAAAAAGGAAGAAGACATTCAAGTTAAAGAGACTGCCTTAGCTCGTTTGGATGAAAAATCAAACATAGTGCGTACTCAAGAAGTGGCCTTAGCGCAAGAGAAAGAAAAATTAGCTTCTGAAAGAGCTGTTTTCGAAAAGCAACGCGAGCAGAATTTAACAGATCAGGGGGCTTTAGCTCAACTCTTGCTTCAACGCGAAGCTGCAATGAAAGCCGAAGAAATGAGAATAGCTTTAGAACGTGAAGCCTTAGCTAAAAATGCAGAATCACAAGAAGCTCTCGTCGACTATGGAGGCTGGATTCTCATACACGAAAAACTCGATATTTTAATAGAACTCGAAAAAAATGCTGTTATGAATGCTGAAGCTGCTGACATTCAAAACGTTGAGAAGGCTTGGAAAAAGGCTCGGAATATCGCATTAGATATTGCGGCACTTTGGGATAAGGTTATTCAAAATGACGAGAAGAGAATGGAGTCTTCAATATCACCTGTGGAAAAAAAACGTTTGCTTGTTGAAATAAAAAATGCACGGAATGAAAAATTATCGTGGAATGATAAGGCTGCAGAGTGGGCAAGAAGAGCTGCTGAGGATAGAACTGTAATTAGAGCAAATGCAACCAATGTTAATACATATTTAGAGGATGAAATTTGTAACAGCATATATAGAGCGTGCCTTGCAAAAGTAGCAGCGGACTTGGA
>DATEBV010000161.1:0-25665 GCA_035287205.1 Chthoniobacterales bacterium
TGACGCACTCGACTCCGCAAAATTTTTTGAAGCCGTAGACGCAAGTAACACGAAATTGCTCGAGGACTTAAAAGATCATCCAACTTGGTATTCAAATGCTCAAAAAGAAAACATCACTTGGTCTGTTCAATCAGCTCGCGAAACAGCTGATTTTGTTCACGCTGTGGTAGCATTCAAGAAAAATCAAGAAGCAGCCATTGTGGAAGATAGGAGATGGAAGATGGAAGATAGGGAAAATGTGGAAGATGGAAGAGATGGAAGATGGAAGATGGAAGATGGGAAGAATCGTGAAGAAGAAGCAGCCAAAGAACAGAACCGTCGAATAGAACAAGGGAAGCTTGCAGAAGTCAAAGCCCTAGCAGAGAGTCCCTGTGAAGATTGGAGTGCAAAAGGAGATCGAGCTAACGCCATCATGAAGATGACGCGTGAAAAATTCGGATCACCAGTATCAGCAGCGATGAAAGAATTTATTGCCCATCCTAGTGAAGCAACGCTAAGAGCTACTGGTAAGTCTTCTGTGATCGCCATGACCCCTGATGAAGCAGATGAAGCTGTAGAAACAGCCGAAATCTTTGCCAAAATTGCTGCTGATGCAGCTAAGCTTGGAAGAGATAAGAATATTAATGCTGCTCTACAAGAAAATTGCAATTGGTCTGAGACGATTACACGTGAGATCGTGGAATTTGCACGGGCTGTGGCGACCTTTAAGGCTGCACAGCAGCCTTAAAGGCCGCAGTTTAAGTTATTAGTTTAAGTTTAAGTTGATTTTTGGTCACTTCGTGACAAGAAAGAATTAAGAAATTAACCACAAAAGAACACAAAAGGACACAAAAGAAGAAGGGAACGATCGAAAAAGAAAATTAGCATTGTTAAAAACTAAAGAAGATTAGAAATCGTAAAATACAAGGAATTTTAATTAACCGCAAAGAACGCAGAGAACGCAAAGAATAAAAAATATTAAGGGATTTTGTAAGAGACTCTCTTGGAATCTATTTTTAAGAATATTTCATTTTCGCAATCTATTCTCTGCGTTCTCTGCGTTCTCTGCGGTTAAATATTTCTGTGTTCTTTGTGTTTCTTGTGGTGAATTTCTGCCAATTAGGATGACATTAGGGAATAGGGGTCAGGGTTCAAATATCAAGTCAATTCAAACTGGCCTTCGACAGTTTGTAAAATTAAGTATTGATCATCAAATAGTTAAATTGCATCTAAAAAGTGTTTGCACTACTTTTTTCAAAAGATTGGTTTTTCTGAAGAGTGTCGTTGACTCATAAAGCATGACACCTGGTAATGGCTGCTTGCAACTTGCAATTTGTAATCTGAACTACTGCTTCCTTAGTAGACATCTTCTATCTCCTATCTCCCATCTTTGTCTATCAATACTTCGTAGTCTGGAATTGAGGTTCAAATCTCAAATCAAAGGCAAGGATTTATTTTTTTTGACTTTTATTCGCAATAATGCGATCATATAGAGAATGCCTAAAATAAAAGTTCTATTTTATCAGGATGAGGATGCTTCTGTTCCAGTATTGAACTGGCTGAAGGGACTTCCTACCAAAGCAGCTGCAAAATGTTTTGTTAAAATGGAGCGTTTAGCTGAACTTGGTCATGAACTGAGGCGTCCGGAAGCAGACTTGTTAAGAGACAAAATTTATGAACTACGCATCGGCCTTCAGGGGATTAATTATAGAATACTTTATTTTTATCATGGCACTGTAGCAGCAATGCTTGCACATGGAATTACTAAAGAACGAGAAGTCCCTTCTCAAGAGATTAATAAGGCCTTGGAGCGAAAAAGAAAATTTGAATTAAATCCAGAAAAACACACTTCTTTAAAAATAAACCTATGACAAATAATCAAAAAACAAGCGATGCTCTTGAAATCGCTTATAAACATCTTTTTGAGGGCAAGCCAGAAAAAATTGCTGAACTTGAAAAAATGCGTAGTGATGATGAAGTGGCTCGTAAGATATACGAACTGCGTAGTAGTGCAGGCCTAACACAACGACAATTAGCAAAACTTGTTGGTACGACAGCCTCGGTGATTTGTCGCCTTGAAGATGCTGATTATGAAGGTCATTCGCTTTCAATGCTCAATCGCATCGCTAGAGCACTTGATCAAAAAGTTGAAATTAACTTTGTGCCTCTTGTTAAAAGACTTGTCTGTGCATAGAGTATAAGCTCCCGTCCTTCTGCGGAAGGATCTGAACCGGGGGTCAGGGTTCAAATATCAAGTCAATTTAAGCTCATATATTCGACAGTTTTAAACAATGGAGTCTTGATAATCAAATAGTTAAATGGTGTTGAAAAAGTGTTGGCACTACAATTTTAAAAGATTGGTTTTTCTGAAGTGGGCTCTAGTTGCTGTTCTTTTTGCAACAATGATTTCAACGCTACGACATCAAACTGATCTTTTTCTCTTAGAGAACCTGTTTTCAGTGTAATGAGTCCTTTTGCGTGGAGGAATGGAATCGTAAGTCCGTAAGGCATTGTGTACTGAGCCGTCATGGTCTGCATGCTGTCGTATTTCATTCCTTGCATTCTGACAAAAATAGAGAGATCTTCAATACGCCGTCCTACAACTTTACGAAGATATTCATCAGGAATAGATTGTTGAACTGAGTTATTCATTTGGCGTAATTTTAAACGAATTGACCTATAAGTTTTGATATCCGAAGGGTAAAATTGACAAGTGGAAAAAATGGATCGTTGACTCATAAAGCATGACACCGGCAAGGATTTTCTTTAGCCTGTCACCTGTTACCTGTTACCTGTTACCTGTTACCTGTTACCTGTTACCTGTTACCTGTTACCTGTTACATGTTACCTGTTACCTGTTACCTGTTACCTGTTACCTGTTACCTGTTACCTGTAGCCTGTTACCTGTAACCTGTCACCTGAAATGCTGCTTTCTTATTCCAAAACAATAGCATGTTCTAATATGCCACCATGGAGGTAATGTTTTTCGACAAGTGCTTTTTTCTTAGAAACAAAGAGGTAGATGGCAGGAAGGACAAAGAGGGTGAATCCCGTTCCGATGATCATTCCGGTGACGAGGATAATACCAATGCTATGTCGGGCACCAGCACCAGGTCCTGTGGCTAAAATGAGAGGAAAGTGGCCGGCAACGGTAGCAATTGAAGTCATCAAGACAGGACGAAGGCGTGTCTTGGCTGAAGAAATAATGGCTTCCCATTGACTAAGTCCTTCAAGTTGTAGATGGTTTGCAAATTGAACGATTAAGATACCATTTTTAGAGACAAGGCCGACAAGAGTAATAAGGCCGACTTGGCTGTAGATATTAATGGAGGTGAATCCTAAGAAGGTGAAGAGGAGCGCTCCAGAAAGGGCTAATGGTACGGAGCCAAAGAGAACAATGAAGGGGTCGCGGAAGCTTTCGAATTGCGCGGCAAGGACAAGAAAAATTAGGAGAAAGGAGAAACAAAGCGTTGTCGCAAGGGTGTTTCCTTCGGTGTGGAATTGGCGTGATTCGCCTCCGTAGTCGATCACATAGTCATGAGGTAAAATTTCGGCAGCTTTTTTCTCAAGTGTTTTTAGTCCTGCTTCTACCGTAATCCCTGGAGCAAGAATACCTGTGATGGTAACTGAGTTAAGTTGTTGGAATCGTTTAAGTTCTCGAGGTTCAGTAGTTTGTTTTAAAGTTGCAAAGGTAGAGAGCTGGATAAGTTGTTTATTAGGACCTGTAATGTAGATTTTTTTTAGCTGATCAGGATCGAGTCGATCTTCTCGTTTAATTTGAGGAATGACTTTATAACTGCGTCCTTGAATGCTAAAGCGATTAACGTAGCTGCCGCTAAAAAGAGTGCTAAGATCTGATCCAACTTGTTGAAGATCAAGTCCAAGAGAGGAGACTTTATTACGGTCAAAGATGATTTCAACTTGAGGTTGATCATATTTAAGGTCGTCATCGGCAAAAATAAATAGGCCGCTTTGAAGTGCAGCTTTAACTAGTTTGTTGGCAAATTCCAAAAGTTGCCGTGGTTCTGCTGTCGATGAAATGACAAAATGAACAGGGAAGGTGCTTCCTCCAGGTAGGGCTGGGGGAGTGACTGCAATAACGCGCAAACCCGGAATATCTTCCGTTTTTTTTCCAAGTTCAGCAGCAAGTTCTTGTGATGTTCGTTTTCTCTGAGACCAAGGTTTAATGACCATTCCTGAAAAACCACCATTAGGATTAGTGATCTGAAAGGAGTGTTCGATTTCAGGAAAACTAAAGAGAGTCTTATTAATCAGGTTGGTGTAGAGTAATGTTTGATCGAGTGTTGAGTTAGGTGCTGCTTGAACAATTCCATAAACAATACCTTGATCTTCATGAGGAGCCAGTTCTTTGGAGGAATAAAAATAAAATAGAGGTAAGAGGGCTACCCAGAATGCAGCTACAACAAGAATAGCTATCCGATAACGAAGAATGCTTCTCAAAAAGCGTTCATAGAAAAGTTGTAGATCAGTAAATCGATGGTTAATCCATCCAGGGATGCCTTTCTTTTCATCATCACGACGCAGGAGCTTCGAAGACATCATGGGAGACAGAGTGAGTGCAACAATACCAGAGATTAAAACGGCTCCAGCAAGAGTAAAGGCAAACTCCCTAAAAAGAGCTCCTGTAAGCCCACCTTGGATTCCAATGGGAGTATAAACCGCTGCCAACGTAATAGTCATCGCAATAATAGGTGCTACAAGTTCGCGAGCTCCCTTCATAGCGGCATGGAGAGGCGAAAGGCCATGATAAAGATGGCGTTCCACATTTTCTACTACGACAATAGCATCATCAACCACAAGTCCTACGGCAAGCACAATGGCAAGAAGGGTGAGTAAATTAATGGTGAAGCCTGCTAGAAGCATAATAATAGCAGCTCCAATAAGGGAAATAGGAATAGCAATAACAGGAATGAGTACCGAGCGAAGAGTTCCAAGAAAAAGAAAGATGACGACAATGACGATGGCTAATGTTTCAAGTAAGGTATGAATAACTTCCTTAATAGCATCTTGAATATAGAGGGTAGAATCATAAGGAACTTCTAGTGTCATTCCTGGGGGCAAAAGCTTACGAAGTGTTGGAAGTTCTGTTCGGATATGTTGAACCACATCAAGTGTATTAGCTGAGGGTAAACACCAGATTCCTATAAAGCTGGCATGTTTTCCATCAAATCGAACATCAGAATCGTAATCTTCGGCTCCCAATTCTACATCAGCAACTTCTTTTAAGTGGACAAGAGCTCCTTCTTTTTCTTTCACTACAAGTTGTTTAAATTCTTCAGGAGTTGTAAGGTTTGTATTGGCGATCAGATTCAAGGAAGTCATGCTACCTTTGGTTTTTCCGATTGCAGCATTGTAGTTGTTAGCTTTGAGAGCGTGACTCACGTCTGAGGCAGAAACTCCCAATGCTGCAAGTCGATCTGGTTTAAGCCAAATACGCATGGCAAAAACTTTAGCCCCAAGAACATCCGCACGTTGAATGCCTTGAATAGCTGTTAGTTTTGGCTGGATGACACGCTCAAGAAAATCGGTAATCTGATTGCTATCCATACGATCACAGGAGAAGCTTAGGTACATAGCAGCTCGATCATCGGCATTTTGTAACGAAATTGTAGGAGAGTCTGCTTCTGGTGGAAGCTCTCCTCGAACTCGAGCAAGCTCTGTTTGAATCTTAGTTAGAACACTATTGGGATCTTGATTCAGTTTGAGATGGGCTGTAATAGTGCTAATTCCTTGAGCGCTTGAGCTTTCAATGTAGTCAATTCCTTCAGCAGTGGCTACGGCCTTTTCTATGGGAGCAGTAATATAGCCACGCACTAAATCAGCATTGGCACCTATGTAGCCGGTAACAATTTTAAGTACGGCTATATCACTATGGGGATATTCTCGGATGTTGAGCAAATGAATCGCCTCGTAGCCAGCGAGAAGGATCATTAAATTAATCACAATCGCCAAGACAGGGCGCTTGATAAAAAGGTCGGTGAGTTTCATGGAATTACTGCTTCGCAGTAAGTTTAAGTTAAGAGTTTAAGTTTAAGTTGATTTTTGGTCACTTCGTGACAAGATGAGAATCGGAGTTTTTTGCTATCGAAGTCGCTTCAATAAAGGATTTCAACATATGCACACAAATTTTACCGACTGGGTTACCCGAATAGTTACGTTTATTTTACTTAAACTTAAACTATTAACTTAAACTGAAAATAGTTAGCTGCTTTGCAGCTAACTATTTTCTGGTCGTGGGGCTGGATTATTACCTGGTTGAACGGAGTTGTTAATCTTTACAGCACTTCCTGCATGAAGTTTAAAAACTCCTGAAGTAACAACTTCGTCGCCTGCTTTTAATCCTGTGAGGATTTCAACCTGATCGCCTCGCGTAGCGCCTAGAGTGACAGGTTGTTCTCTTACTCCTAGATAGGATTTTCCTTGAGGATTATTCATCGTTTCAATAATGAAAATAGAGTCGCCATAGGGAGCATAACTAATGGCTGATAAAGGTACTGCTAAGACATCTTTGTGTGTAGGAAGCACTACGTCTACTGTTACAAACATGCCGCCACGCAAGAGCATCTTATCATTATTAATGCTTCCTGAAACCTTAATGTTACGTGTTGCTGGATCAAGCTCTGAATTAATAGCAGTAATAGTTCCCTCAAATACAGCATTGGGTACGCCATCAGCCTTTACTCGTAATGTCTGCCCCACTTTTAAATCACTGAAATCATGTTGAGGTAAGAAGAAACTGACGCTGATGACATCAAGTAAATCAAGAGGAACAATGGGAGTTCCGCTATTGAGGTATTGACCTTCATTAATTTCACAAAGTCCTAGCATTCCATCAAAAGGAGCTCTTAATGTTTTTCTGCTAATTGTTGCTTGGGTTTCATCAACAGCAGCAAGAGCGGCTTGATACTGAGCTTGAGCATCATCAAAAGTAGATTTTGCAATCACATTTTTAGAAGTTAACTCGATAGCGCGTTGGAGGCTGGTTTTAGCAAGGGTTAGTTTGGCTTCTGCAGAACGAAGTTGAGCCTCTTCTTGTCGTGTGTCGAGTTGTACAAGGAGATCTCCTTTTTTAACCATCGTGCCAGATGCTAAAGGCGTTTTAACAACAACTCCTGGAGAGTCAGCACTTAACATGACGCCTTGCGCTGCCGAGAGTGATCCGACAGCTTGCAGTATAGACTCCCAAGATTGTGGTTGAATAACAAGAGAGGTAACCGTTTCTGTAGGGAGAGGCATTGCCTTGTTGGCTTTCATGCCTGAAGCGATTTGTTGTTTCTTAACAAAACCGATGCCAGCAATGAAGAGCACCATGACAAGTGCTGCAATAAAAGCCATTATTATCTTGCGACGTTGTGAAAGTGGGGGTTCTGGTATGGTGGGATCAGTTTCCATGGCGGTAAGTGTTCAGATCCCCTCCTTCGGAGGACGGATCTGAACCAAATGATTGAGCTGCGAAGGTGTAGGTGACGTTAGTAAAATTGGCAAGACTTGCAATCCAGACGTTATTTTAGAATTCGAAAGTAACCAAGGTAGACACCCTGGTTGCTTAGGAGTTTAGGAGATAAAATGTAGGAGTTACAGAAAAACTTTCTCTTAGCTCTGATATTCCATACTAAATCGTTGTCAGGCGCTGTGCAAGGCTGATAAATATATAGCCTGCAGGTCGAAACAAGCTGTTCAGTAGCTTCTTCACGAACTATACAATGCATTTAAACTATACCTTCGCAGCACAATCATTTGGTTCAGATCCGTCCTCCGAAGGAGGGGATCTGAACGCCTATGAATCTCCCATACTCCAATTAGTTTTTAGCCTGTTGCAGAAGGCCCATCAGCAAGGTGCCAGCGATATTCATTGGGAACCATTAGAAAAAAGTTTTCGTGTTCGCTTTCGGATTGACGGGCAGCTTCACGAAATTCAACAGTTGCCAAAAAAATTACATGGAGCTGTTATTAATCGTTTGAAGATCATGACTGGGTCGATGAGTATTGCCGAAAAACGTTTGCCTCAAGAAGGACGTTTCCGAGAAACAATCGATTATCAGGTGGTTGATTTTCGTGTTTCTTGTATTCCAACGCTTCATGGAGAGAGTATTGTTTTGCGTCTTTTGGAGACATCATCACTTGGACGTGATCTTACCGAGTTAGGCTTATGGGAGGATGACTTGGCACTTTTAGAAAGAATCATTCATCGACCTGATGGCCTTGTGCTTGTTACAGGGCCGACAGGATCAGGAAAAACGACCACACTTTATGCTATCCTGAATGTTCTTAATAAGCGTGATTGCAAGATGATTACTGTAGAGGATCCTGTGGAATATCAGATTCCTGGCATTAATCAGGTTGCTGTTCAAGATACCATTGGCAGGACATTTTCAGCGGTCTTGCGCTCGATGTTGCGTCAAGCAACTAATATTATCATGGTGGGAGAGATTCGCGATAGCGAAACAGCAGGGATCGCTATCAATGCTGCTCTTACTGGCCACCTGATACTTTCCACTTTGCATACCAACGATGCTGTAAGTGCTTTGACACGTTTGGAAGATCTTGACGTTCCTACCTTCCTTCGTTCAGAGGCTTTGCGTGCTGTTGTGGCTCAACGTCTCGTCCGTCGCTTGTGTCCTCATTGTAAAGTTCCAACGACATTGAGCAATTATGAAATCATAGCTCTCGAACTCACTCCTGAGGCATTAACCGATGCCACCCCCATGAAAGCCGCTGGCTGTGAGCAATGTCATCAACGTGGGTTTCAAGGACGTTTTGGGATTTTTGAAATCTTGATTTGCGATGAAGAATCTCACCAAGATAAGCCTAAACATACTCTTCGTGACGATGCCGTACGAAAAATGCTTGAAGGATGGACAACGCCTCAAGAAGTTTTTTCAGCAACATTGGCAGTGTGAATTAATATCCGATCTAGACAGAATCAATGTCCGAGGTTATTTTTATTCATCTTTTTTATAAAAACTATGCACAAATTTTCCCTCATTGCCTCTATTTTTCTAATCCTTCTCCATCCTCTAAAATACAAAGGTAGAAAACAAAATTTATCCAAGGCTTCTGTAGCAAATAATTGCTGAAAACAGTTGGATTTAATTATTGGCAAGAGGATGAGTTTTGGATCGGTTATCTCGACGAATGGCCTGATTATCTCACTCAAGGTCTTTCGTTCGAAGATCTCAAGGTGCATCTTATGGATCTCTTCAAAGATCTTTCGTAAATATTCAGCCAATAGGTCGAATATAAGTTTAAGTTGATTTTTGGTCACTTCGTGACAAGTTGAGAAAGAGAGTTTTTTGCTCTCAAAATTGCTTTAATTAAAGGATTTCAACGTAACCATTCAGTAACCTTCTCCTTCGGAGATGTGTTCTAAACTATGAAAAATCAGGCTACAGATTGACAGGTGGCAGGTAGTATGGCGAAACCATTCTGCTCGAAAATTATTTTGCTTATCTAAAGTTTAAAGTTATTGGATCCTTTATTAGAAAGGCTTCAAGAGCAAAAAAACTTAGAAAATAACAACACCTTTGCTCAGCATAGACTTTTGAGCGTAAGCAAAAAAGTCAACTAAGAATTAGGAACTAAGAACTAGGAACTAAGAACTAAAGTAATCGTTCAGATCCCTCCTCCTGCGAAGGTGAGCTCTGAACGATAGGCTACAGGCTACAGACTACAGACTACAGGTCGAAACAGGCTGTTCATTATCTTCTGAACAAACTATACAATGTCTTTACATTACACCTTCGCAGCACAATCATTTGGTTCAGATCCGTCCTCCGAAGGAGGGGATTTGAACGCCTACGAACTAACTATTAGGGCGGTTGGCCTAATGTTTACGTTGTGCCATTTTGTGAATCGTGAATTCTAATTCTGTCATCGAGCTTTTTTTAAAGCGTGGAGTGATTGATGCAGAGCAGGCTTCGCAGCTTCTTTTGCAAGCAAAGAACACAGCGCTCCCTATCGATGAACTTTTGATTAGTTCAGAGATTGCGACGCAGGAAAGTTTTTGTCAGGTCGTGGCAACGGCTTTAGGAGTTTCTTCTGTGACGCTTGAAGGCTTTGAAATAAATCCTTCTTTGAGAAAAATTATTTCTCCCTCTCTCGCACGTTGCTATGGAGCAGTGCCTCTTTATTTAGAAGGATCCCAACTGACTATAGCTCTTACTAATCCATTCGACCTGGAAGCGCTCAAGGATCTACGTTTTGTTGTAGGTTATGAGATGCATCACGTGGTAGCTCCTCGGTATCAAGTAGAACAACTTCTTGTGATTTATTCAGAGATTAAGGGAAACAGGATGGATGAGTTTTTTGAAAGTGAACTTCTCAATGATGGTAGAGTTCTTGATCCATTTTCGAGCAAAAGTGAGAAAGGTTTTAACGTAACCGGTCAGATTCCTTCTCAACAAACGATACAATTCTCTGAATGGTCACGTGAAGAGGAGGCTGGAGAAGAACCTATCATTCATTATGTCACTCTGCTCTTAAAACAAGCCGTAACAACCCAAGCCAGTGATATTCATATCGAGCCTTTTGAAAAAGAATGCAAGATTCGCTATCGTATTGATGGGGCACTTCATGAAATGGCGCCACTTCCAGCGAACTTAGCACTCCCTGTGATTTCACGTCTCAAGATGATGGCTCATTTGGATATTGCCGAACAACGATTGCCTCAAGATGGGCGTCTTCAAGAGAATATTGAAGGCAGCAACGTTGCCTTTCGCCTTTCTACATTACCCGGACAATTTGGAGAGAGTCTTGTTTTGCGTCTGCTCGATCGCCGTGTCACTCATCTTGCTGCGCTTCAGATACCAGAAAAAATTCATCAAGAGCTTGTGAAAATTCTTCAAAAACCACATGGACTCTTGATTGTAACAGGACCAACAGGATCAGGAAAAACAACGACACTCTCAAGTTGTCTGCATTATCTGAATGGAATAGAGCTGAAGCTTCTTACAGCAGAAGATCCTGTCGAGTATGAAGTCGATGGCATTATGCAGGTGCCCATTAATAAAACGATAGGACTTTCTTTTCCTCAGATGCTACGTTCTTTTTTACGTCAAGATCCTGATGTTATCATGATCGGTGAGACACGTGATTCTGAAACAGCTCGTATTGCCTTGCAGGCTTCTCTTACAGGGCATCGCGTCTTTACAACACTTCATACACGTGATGCTCCGGGTGCTATCACCCGTCTTATCGACATGAAGGTAGAACCTCTCATGATTTCTGCAGCACTTGAAGGAGTTTTGGCACAACGCTTAGTGCGCAAGATCTGTTCTTTATGCCGTATTGCGTATGAGCCTACGGTTTCCACGCTTGTTTCTTTAGGGATATCAGCTTATGAAGAGAAAGCCAAGAAAAGTCCAATATTCTACTATGGTCGTGGATGTTCCAAGTGCCATCACGAAGGATACCAGGGAAGGCAAGGCATTTTTGAGCTGCTTACGATGAATGATTCGCTACGTCTGATGATTACCCAAAGAGCTTCCAATACGCTTCTTCGTCAAAAAGCAATCGAACAAGGAATGATAACGCTACGTTCTGATGCTTTCCGTTTGCTTGTGGAAGGAATTACAACAGTTGAAGAAGTCTTGAGATGGACATAACTCTTCGGCTAACAGGCCGAAGAGTTAGTTTTTAGATGTCTGTTTTTCGAGATTGACGGTAAGTTTAAAGGCTGTAGGCTGTAGGTTCAAAGCAACGAACTACCAACCATGGTAACCGTTCAGTTCTCCTCCTTCGGAGGAGAGTTCTGAACTATAAACTAAAGGCTAAAGCTCGAAACAGGCTGTTCAGTAGCTTCTCAACAAACTATAGAATGTATTTAAACTATACCTTCGCAGCTTAATTATTTGGTTCAGGTCCGTCCTCCGAAGGAGGGGAGCTGAACGCTTATCAACCATGAATCGATCTCAAAATTAATGAAATTTCATTAAATTTGAGATCACTTAACATGAATATTGAATCACCTATCCTGACTCCTCTTCCTCCCTCCACTGCCGAGGTTTTTTGGGAAACAAATCGCCAGAAAATCGTGGCCTCTATTATAGTTCTCATAGTAATTCTTTTTATTATTGGTGGAACTTTGCTCTGGCGGCGATCATACCAGCTTACTGCTGATACGCTCTTAAGTGATGCTTCTGATAGAACAGGATGGCAAAAGATAGTTACCCACTATCCTCATTCTGAGGCTGCTGCTGCTGCCTTGTTACTTATTGCCGCTGCACAACGTAACGAGCATCAACTTGAAGCATCTAATGCAACCTATGCTCATTTTTTAAAACAGTTCTCGCAGCATCCTCTTGCTATCTCTGCTCTCATCGGAGAAGCAATGAACGATGATCTTGCTGGGCATCCAGACCAAGCAAGCAATCACTTTCAACAAGCGGCAGTTGCTTATCCTAAATCATATGGTGCTCCTTTTGCATTGCTTAGCCGAGTTCGTCTCTTAGCACGTCTTGGCAAAACGGAAGAAATTCCTCGAGCCTTACAAATGATTTCCAGTCAATACCCCAATTCCCTTGTTACAAGAATGTTCTTAAGGCAGGGAGGAATGAGGAGATCAAACTAAACTGTTACCTTTACTTCAGTCTCCACGTAGCGACGACTGAATGATTACTTTTCAACCATTCAACTTTTCAACCCTACCAAGGTAGTCATCTTGGTAGTTTACCCATGTCTAAAAAAAGTCCTCCTAAAGAAATTGCCACTGATGTTATAGAACTAGAAGTTCCCTTCGAAGAAAATCAGGTTCCTGAAAAACAGGATACTTCAGGAGGAGATACCTATGGTGCGGCGCAGATTGATAAACTCGAAGGTCTCGATGCCGTTCGTAAACGCCCGGGTATGTATATTGGTGATCCTGATGAACGAGGATTGCATCATTGTGTTTTTGAAGTACTCGATAATTCCATTGATGAGCATCTTGCAGGATTCTGCTCGCGAGTTGACGTAAATATTCATACAGATGGGTCTGTTTCTATTCGCGATAATGGTCGTGGTATTCCTGTTGATATCCATCCCAAATTTAAAATTCCTGCACTTGAGCTGGTCTTAACCAATCTACATGCCGGAGGTAAATTTGGCCAAGGAGCCTACAAATATAGTGGAGGTCTTCATGGTGTCGGTGCTAAGTGTGTAAATGCCCTCTCAACGTGGTTCAAGGTAGAAGTATTACGTGACGGGAAGGTCCACTTCATGTCATTTGCTCAGGGAAAAACAACACAGAAGTTAACGGTCCTTAGCGAGCTTAAGAACAAGAAACAGACTGGAACCTTTGTAACGTTCCTTCCGGATCCTGAAATTTTCACGATCACAGTGACTTTTAAGTTTGAGCGTCTTGCTTCACGTTTGCGAGAGTTAGCCTTCCTTAATCCTGGACTAGAAATTGTTCTTACCGAGGAACGTGATGATGCCGATCATAGGCCACGCAGCGAAACTTTCTTTTATAAGTATGGGATTGTAGAGTTTGTGCGCCAATTGGGTGAAACACGTCAGGTTATTCATCCTAAACCGATTGTTATTTCGCGCAAACGAGAAGAGATTTTTGTCGATGTTGTTCTTCAGTATAATGATTCTTACAGCGATCAAATTCTCTGTTTTGCTAACTCCATTCCTAATCCTGATGGAGGTACTCATCTTACCGGATTTCGCACGGCTTTAACACGTGCTATCAACCAACATGCTAAGACTAATAATCTGATTAAAGAGAAAGATCCGGCTCTCTCAGGCGATGATGTGCGCGAAGGACTTGTTGCTGTCTTAAGTGTTAAACTGCCTAATCCACGTTTTGAATCTCAAACTAAAGTTAAATTGGTCAATACCGAAGTTGACGGTGTTGTTAACTCTTCGGTTTATGAAGGACTCATGGACTTTTTTGACCAGAATCCAGCCGTGGCTAAAAAAGTCATTGAAAAAGGACTCACAGCAGCACGTGCGCGAGAAGCTGCCCGTAAAGCCCGTGAAACAGTGCGTAAGAGTGCCCTTACTGGTGGTGGTTTGCCGGGTAAGCTAGCTGATTGTTCAGAGCGTGATCCTTCTTTAACAGAGCTCTACATTGTTGAGGGTGATAGTGCTGGTGGAAGTGCTAAGCAAGGTCGCGACCGTCGTTTTCAAGCGATTCTTCCGATTCGAGGCAAACTCATCAATGTTCAAAAAGCGCGTCTTGATAAAGTTCTCCAAAATACGGAAATTCAGACGATGATAACCGCTATTGGTACAGGTATTGGAGATGGTGATCAAGAGGGAGCTTTCCATATCGAAAAACTTCGTTATGGACGCATCGTTATTATGACCGATGCGGATGTTGATGGTTCTCATATTCGTACACTGCTTCTGACATTCTTCTACAACCAGATGCCACAGTTGATTCGTGGTGGGCATATTTATATTGCGCAGCCTCCTCTTTATCAGATCAAACGTAAAAAACGAGAAGAGTATGTTGATGATGATAGTCAGCTCAATCGAATTCTTATTTCTTTAGGAGCTGAAGAAGTTAAGCTTACGAATCTTGCTGATAAGAAAGAATTTACGGCTCTTCAACTCAAGGATATCTTGGAACTTCTCGATCGGCTTGAAAAATATAGTGAAGCTATTCGTCGTCTTGGAGGTGATTTTCAAAATTATTTGAATGCTATTTCTTCTCAAGGAGTTTTGCCTTCTTACCTCATTGTTGTTCGGATAGGTAATGAAGAGCATGTTCAATATTTTCATGATGAGGCAGAATTGCGTGATTTTTCGGCAGCAAATCTCGATCTTAATCTCTTTGAGGCACCTGTTCTCGAAGGAGAGGGAGTTTTAGAAGCGGGTGGAGTGCCAAGCAATGCAGTGCGTACCGTTGCTGATAAAGCACCTGTAGGACGTAAACGACGTGCTCGTTTGCTTGAAATTCATGAATCCAAAGGCGTTGAAAAACTTATTGAAGAACTGGCTGCCAAGGGAATGAAAATTGAGCATTATAGCGACAGCACTCAGCCGCTATATCAGCTCATGGATAACGATACAACCCATGAAGTTTTTTCGATTCCTCGAATCTTAGAGATTGTTAAAGAAGTAGGACGTCGAGGTGTTCAGATTAAACGATTTAAGGGTCTTGGTGAAATGAATGCTAAGGAACTCTATGAGACAACGATGAATCCTGAGCGGCGCAAATTTCTTAAAGTCGACCTTAATGATGATAATTCCTTAGAGGCAGGACAAATGTTTAGCCTTCTCATGGGAGAGGTTGTTGAACCACGTCGTATCTTTATTGAAGACAATGCACTGAATGTGAGAAATCTGGATGTGTAATAAAGACGTTGTTAATAACGCCTTTATAGAAGATAGGAGATGGAAGATAGAAGATGGAAGTCGAAGCCTGCTGCTGTAGGCAAAAAGAATTTTGGAAGCTGTAATTATTTATGACAAGTTTAAGACCTGTCTAAGTGAATTAACCATGACTACTTTTTTGATAAATTTTTAAATTTACCAAAGGCCGACCCTTCTATTTTATATCTTTTATCTTTTAACTCTTGCCGAAAGCCAGTTTTCCTATCTTCTATCTTCCATCTCCAATCTTCTAACTTGTGCTTGAATCACTCGAACAGCTCCTCATTCTTCAAGATCGCGATCAAAAAATTCGTGATTTTTCTTTAGCTCTCCAGGCGCTTCCTCAAGAAAAATCTGGTTATGAAAAAGAAATTAAAAATGCTCAAGAGCATGTAGAAGCGCTAAGTTCTGAACAGCGATCATTAGAGCTTGAACTTAAAAAGCTCGAAGGAGAGGTTTCTTGTCTGCAAGAGAAGATCAACCGTTATCGCACTCAGCAACAGGAGACACGCAAGAATGATGAATATGCAGCATTCAATCATGAAATTGCTGCTGCAGAGAAACTCATTGCGTCACTTGAAGAACGCGAACTCTTCCTTATGGAGCAATTAGAAGCGATGAAGGGAACTCTTCAGGAAGCTAAAGAAGAGCATCATAGCGAGTGCCAACGTCTTACTAACCTTTTAGAAGGTTTAGAACGCCGACAAGAACAGATTGTTTTGCGCCAACAAGAACTAATAGACGATCGGCCTCGTCTCTTAGAAGGAATCGAAGAAGATTTACTGGAGCGTTATACCCGTCTCTTTAAAAGCAAGCAAGGTGCAGCAGTTGTTCCTGTCGAACATCACGTTTGTACTGGCTGCCATATGCAGGTTACAGCTCAAACGGTTCTAGCTACTAAAGCGAGCAAAGAAATTACCAGTTGCACTCAATGTGGGCGGTTACTTTATTGTGAAGAGGAGTAACTACCAACGTTCCGTTGGTAGTTGGGAAATAGAAGATGGAAGATGGGAGATGGAAGTAGAGGTCACGAAGTGACCAAAAATCAACTTAAACTTAAACTTATAACTTAAACTTATATTCGGCCTGTTGGCCGAATATGTACATCTACTTAAGTAGTTTTGAAGTATTAACAAGATATGCCCCCCAAAGGGTAATAACTCCTCCAATAAAAGCGATCCCTGAAGGCAACTCTCCCAATAAAAACCAACCTAGAATAATGGAGGTTACGGGCATAAAAAAGATTGAACTGGCAACACGTGCCATATTAACCCGTGTTAGTGCAAAAGAATAAAGAGCATAGCAGATTGCTCCGGGAAAGATGCCAAGAAGGATTAAATTGACCGTGGTATTCCACGGTGCATGAGCTGCTGTTTGAACGAGGCCACTACCAAAAGGTATTAGCCCTATTGTTCCAGCTACAATAGCCCAAGTGGTTACATCCAAAGCACGATAACGGAGGATCATTCGTTTGATGAGTAATCCATAAATGGCTGCAAAGAAAACGGCCAAGAGAACTAATAAGGCTCCGTGAGAAAGTTGGAAATTACCTTGAGCTCCTAAGGAGGTAGCTGCAACACCAACAAAAGCAATTATAATACCACTCCATCCTCGGAAAGTTAATTTTTCTCGAAAAAAGAACCATGCTCCTAAGGTTGTTAAAATTGGTAAAAAAGAACCAAGAAGTGATGCGGTTCCTGCAGTGACTGTTTTTTCTCCTAGATTTACGCAAAAGTTATAAAGAGTGAATCCACTCAACCCCATAACAATTAAGAGAGGCCAATGACGCCATTCAGGCAAGCGAGCTCCTCGTCCTATCCAAAAGGGGAGCAGTGTAAGTGAGGCGACCATATAGCGCCCCAAAGCTAATTGTCCTGGTCCATAATAATGCATTGCTTCGCGAATGCCAACCCAAGCCCATCCCCAGCCAAGTACAGCGCCGAAGAGGCTTAAAAAAACGAGCCAAGGTTCAGGAATGCGGTTAATAAATTTCATGAATGGCCTGAAGACTGAAGATTAAAGAAAAGTGAGCTTAAACTGAACTGAACTAACAGGAAGAAGAAAAAAATAGCCACAAAAGAACACAAAGAAACACAAAGAACAAGAACACAAAAAAAGAATTTTTATAAAAATTCTTTAACAAGTTTAAGAACTCAAGATGAAGAATGCTCGTTATCGTAAAAAAATTACATGCTTAGTCAATAGATCAAAACTACTTTAGTAGTTTTTCAGTATTAACTAAGTATGCCCCCAAGAGAGTGATTGCGCCACCAATGCAAGCTATCCACGAAGGTAGTTCTCCCAGTAAAAACCAACTCAAGATAATAGAAGTAATCGGCAAGAGAAACATAGAACTAAAAGCAGAAGCCATGTTGACACGAGTAATCACAAAGGAAAAAAGAAGGTAACAGAGAGCTCCTGGAAATACACCAAGGAGTACTAAATTTATCGTAGCGCTCCAAGGAGCAGTGAAGGTTGCATTAAGTAAACCATGACCTAAGGGGATCATTCCGAGTGTACCAATGCTGATAGACCATATAGTTATTTCTACGGAAGAATAATAATAAAGCATTCGTTTGACGAGTAATCCATAAATAGTAGAAAAGACCGTAGCTAAGAGAATGAATAAGGCTCCCTGAGAAAATTGAAAAGAATCATCTGCTTTAAAAGTAGTCATGGTAGTACCCCAAAAAGCGAGCATGATACCACCCCATCTTAGAAGAGTTAGTTTTTCTTTAAAAAAGAGCCATGCTCCTAAAGTTGTTAAGATTGGTAAAGAAGAGCCAAGAAGAGAAGCGGTTCCTGCAGTGACTGTTTTTTCTCCTAGATTGACAAAAAAATTATAAAAGGTAAATCCAGTCAGCCCCATGATGATGAATATTGGCCAATGGTGGAGCTTAGGGAGATGTGCTCCTCGTTTTATCCAAAAAGGCAACAGCGTTAATGTGGCAATGGCATATGATCCTAGAGCTAACTGTCCGGATTCATAATAATACATAGCACTACGAATACCAACCCAAGCCCATCCCCAACCAAGTACAGAGCCAAAGAGACTCAAAAAGACGAGCCAACGCTCAGGAGGGCGTCCAGATTCTCTCTCCTTCGGAGAAAGGATCCGAAATAAATGATCGAAGTGCGAAACAGTAGAGGAGACTCGAAATAATAACTTATGCATAACGTGACTACCAACTTATGCATAACGTGACTACCAACGTCACTTTATTTCTGCGAAATAAAGTGATGTTGATAAAATTGGCAATATTTGTAATCCAGACGTCACTTTAAATTTTTAGTAGCTACCAAGGTAGACACTTTGGTAGTTGTTTAGGAGTTTAGGAGGTGAGAAGTTTAGGAGATAAAATGCAGGAGTTACAGAAAAACTTTCCCCTAAATCCCTAAACGTTTAAACCATTAAACACTACCAACGTCTTCATAGACGTTGGTAGCAACAATTTTTACTTGTTTGCAATAGTCTTACACAGATGTATAAAATTGGGCCTTCGATTGCATGTTACCCTGCGCGCGGCCAATTTTATCAGCATCACTTTATTTTGCAGAAATAAAGTGACGTTGATACTCTACTTATGATTCATCCTTATCACGAAACCTTAGCTCAAGTACTGACTCAACATTCCACTAAGCTCAAAAAGGGAGAGAATGTCCTTATCGATGCGTTCGATGTGCCCGAGTCTTTCGTGATTGCTTTAGTGAGAGCTGTTCGTAAGGCAGGGGCCACTCCTTTTGTTCAGTTGCATTCAGCTCATATTACTCGTGAATTGGCTTTAGGAATCACAAAAGAACAAGCGATGACCATGCTTTCAATCGATCTTCCTCGGATCAAAAAAATGCAGGCGTATATTGCTGTACGCGGAACATCTAATATTGCTGAAATGAATGATGTTCCCCAAGAGAGGATGAATATTCTAAGTAAAACACTGCGCCCTGCAATCGATCATCGCGTTAATAAAACACGTTGGGTGATTTTACGCTGGCCGACACCATCCATGGCGCAGCAGGCTCAGATGAGCACGGAAGCTTTTGAAGATTTTTTCTTTCGCGTTTGTACGCTTGATTACGCACGTATGCAGCCCGGCATGAAGGCTCTCAAGAATTTAATGGATTGTACGGATCGTGTGGAAATCAAGGGGCCTGGGACTGATTTACGTTTTAGCATTAAAAATATTGGCTCAGTAACCTGTGGAGGAGAATTTAATATTCCTGATGGTGAAGTATTTAGTTGTCCTGTGAAGGACTCGGTAGAAGGTTGTATCAGCTTTAATGCACCAACACTTTATCGTGGGATCGGATTCGATAATGTTTCTTTAGAGTTTCAAAAAGGAAAAATTGTCAAAGCAACAGCCAATCATACAAAAGAGTTGAATGAAATTCTCGATACCGATGCGGGTGCTCGTTATATCGGTGAATTCTCACTAGCTTTTAATCCTCATATATTACATCCAATGCGTGATATCCTTTTTGATGAGAAAATTGCAGGATCATTTCACTTCACTCCTGGACAAGCTTACGAGGTTGCTGGCAATAAAAATAAAAGCGCTATTCATTGGGATATGGTCTGTATCCAGCGTAAAGATTATGGAGGCGGTGAAATCTGGTTTGATGGCAAGCTCATCCGTAAAGATGGGCTCTTTGTGCCTCCTGCACTTCAGGCGTTGAACCCTGATCGCCTTTTAGGAAAAAAGAAATAGCCACAAAAGAACACAAAAAAACACAAAAAAAGAAATTTTGACGATGGAGTTGATTGATTAGTGTCCCTAAGTTGCTTTGCAGCTGTTAGTGCACTAAGGTGAAGAGTAATCTCAATTTCTCAACATGATACTTTATCGCTTTTATGATGCGATTGGTCATTAGATCTCAATTCCATTTTGTACAAAGATTATCAATGATATAGAAATTCTTTGTGTTTCTTTGTGTTCTTTTGACTCGTTCGCTCCCGCTCGGCTGCCTTATCGGGCTACTCGAGCAAAGCTCTTCGTAGTCTATCCCACGGTCTCCCGACCACTGGTATTGTGGCTATTCCTTTCTTTATTTTATGATTCGACCTTTTATTAATCATCTCCATGAACTCTGGCACCGTTTTATTGAAGCACGGGATCGGCCTCATGCAATGGCTGGAGGAGTTGGTATTGGTGTCTTTTTTGGATTCATGCCAGCTTTCGGATTAAAAACACTTCTTGCCTTAGGTACATCATTGGTAGCACGGTGTAATACAATTGCTGCAATTGTAGGCGTTACTTTCCATGATCTCTTTTTTTGGAGCTGGCCTTTTCTTTTTCGATTGGAGTTTCAAATTGGTTACTGGTTACTCAGTAACCCTCATGTTTTTGCTCCAAAATTAGTGAGATCCGATTTTAGGCTCTCAGAAATTATGTCGTGGGATCATTTTCTTGATGTTGGATTGCCTCTTCTTATTGGCTCCGTAGTCATTGCCATCCCATGTTCTCTACTTTCTTACGGGATTACTTTATTTTTCATGTACTACCGGCAGAGTAGGCGTTCAGATGCACCTTCTTTGGAGGAATGATCTGAACCAAATGGTCAGTATGAAATATCGGATTTAAAACACTTCGATTTAGTTTGAACTCGCAAATATGTGAGCTAATCCAGTAATTTGTTCGCTGGTATGGTTGGCACTTGCAGTAAGGCGAAGGCGTGCTTTTCCTCTTGCTACAGTAGGATAACGCATTGCTGGTATAAAATAACCACTTTCAAAAAGCTCTTGTGATATCGTTAGGGCCTTTTCTTCGTGACCAATCATAAGTGGCATAATAGCGCTGGGAGATTCAGAAAGGTTAAGTTGTTGCGTTAATTGTCCAATATTATGCCAGAGTCGGAGATGACGTTCTTCTCCTTCTAAAGAAGAAACAATCTTTAAAGCAGCTCGCGCTGCACCAACTATTGATGGAGAGGGTGCTGTTGAATAGATGAAACTTCGGGCGCGATGGATCAAGTAATCAATTAAAATACGAGAACCACATAAGTATCCCCCTGAAACACCAAGTGCTTTGCCAAGTGTTCCCATATGAATATCCACATGATGATTCAGGTTTAGTTCACCAGCTAACCCCCCTAAATATTGGTGTTCCTTTCCTCTCACACCAACAGCATGAGCTTCATCAAGGAAAAGAAGGGCGTCATAACGTTCTTTAAGTTCTACAATCTTATGAAGTGGTGCGAGATCGCCATCCATGCTAAAGATCGACTCAGTCACAATCATGATTCTTCCTTGAGGAAATTTTTGATGAGCCCATTTTAGATGATCCTCCAAGTGATTCATATCGTTATGACGAAAGATGCGTAGCGTGGCTTCACTCGTACGTGCGCCATCGATTAAACTCGCATGAGCTAATTTATCTAAGAGAATCACATCGCCTCGTTTCATGAGAACAGGAATAGCTCCTGTTGCTGCAGCATATCCAGTAGAGAAAAGGAGTGCCGCTTCTTTCTTTTTAGTAGAGGCTAGTTCTTCTTCGAGTAAGAAATGTTCTTGTGTGGTGCCTCCAATCAGACGTGATGCTGTAGCCCCGAGGCCAAAAGAACGCGTTGCAACTAAAGCTGCTTCTCGTAAAGCTGGATGTTGGGATAGTCCTAGATAATCATTAGAAGAAAAATCAATGACATGGTGACCATCAATACAGAGTAGTGTGCCCTGTCGTTTCTCGACAATGCGTAAGCGGCGTTGTAATCCTTGTTTTTTTAAAGCAGCAAGTTCTAAGGAGAGGTGTTTTTCGTAATTTCTATCTTCCATCTCCTATCTCCTATCTGCCAATAAACTAACCATCTCACGAGTTGCTTGTTCCATGCCGACAAAGAGGGCGCGGGAAATAATCGCATGGCCGATGTTCAACTCTCTGCAGTGAGGAAGATGGATAATAGATATTACATTCTCATAGTTTAAACCATGACCTGCATGAACTTGAATGTTTAAAGAGGCTGCTCGTTTTGCCGCTTCTTCAAGGCGAACGAGTTCTTTGTTACGAGTCTCATCGAGTGCCTCAGCATAGGCTCCAGTATGCAATTCAATAACAGGGGCTCCTAAAGAAGCGGCTGCCTCAATTTGTGCTATTTCGGGATCAATAAAAAGACTCACACGGATACCTTGTTGTTGAAATGCTTCAATTGTTGGCTTCAAAGCGTCGTAGTGAGTTACACAGTCGAGGCCTCCTTCCGTAGTGATTTCCTCACGTGTCTCAGGGACTAAGCAGACATCAGCGGGTTGGAGCTTTAAAGCTAGGGCAATAATCTCTGGTGTATTTCCCAGTTCCAGATTGATTTTTGTTGTTATGGCATTCTTTAATCGCCAGAGATCTTCTTCTTGAATATGACGTCGATCATGACGAAGATGACAGGTGATGCCAGAGGCTCCTCCTCGTTCCGCAGCAAGCGCTGCCTCAATCGGGTCAGGTTCGCAATTACGAGAGGTTGGATTTTTTTGATAACGTGCCTGGCGTAGCGTGGCTACGTGATCGATATTGACACCGAGAGAGAGAGGCATAGGAGGAAGAAGATAAGAAGAAAAATTAACAAGGATGGAAGGGATGGAAGGGATAGCAGAGAGTAAATTTAAGAAAGGGCCAAACAAATAGCCATGTCTTCTATTCAATTCTTCTGAGAGGTTGATTCCTTGTTGTGCTTACTCAGTTATTTCCATCCCTTCCATCGCATTCCTTGTTGAAGATTAAAAATAGAGAGAGAAGGTTATGAAAATTCACAAGAACGAATACGATGGAAGGGATGGTAGAGGTTTGAATTTTAAAATAGAGTTAATTAGTTAATGAGTCTACTACATCAAACCGTAATTAGATCTTCAATAATCAGCCTTCTTTTTCTTCCATCTCTTTCATCCCTTCCATCCCTTCCATCCCTGTTAATTCTCTTTTTCTTCTTCGCAGCTTTAATGTCTAAAATGGCGCATGCCCGTAAAGACCATGGCCATTCCACGCTCATTAGCAGCAGCAATAACTTCCTCATCACGGATAGAACCACCAGGTTGAATAGCTGCCGAGGCTTGAGCTTCTGCAGCAGCAATGAGTCCATCAGCAAAAGGAAAAAAAGCATCACTACAGACAACGCTTCCTTTAAGAGACAAACCGGCTTCAGCAGCTTTCCATACGGCAATACGTGAAGCATCCACTCGGGACATCTGTCCAGCACCAATACCAAGAGTACGATCGCGACTTACGTAGACGATAGCATTGCTTTTAACATGTTTGACCACTTTCCAACCAAACTCCATCGCTTCTAATTCATCACGTGTGGGAGGGCGGCTGGTCACAACATGACGTTCCATTTCTCCGATTTTATTCGAATCATCAATATCAGCATCTTGAACAAGGAGACCACCGATAACCGAGCGAATATCGCGTGTTGTTGATGGAATTGGTTGTATGAGACGCATGAGACGCAGGTTCTTTTTCTTTTGCAAGATAGCACGTGCTTCCGCACTAAATTCTGGTGCAATAATGACTTCACTAAAAATTTCTGAGATAGCTTTTGCGAAGGCTTCATCTACCGGACGATTTACGATAATAATACCACCAAAGGGAGCGGAGCGATCAGTAGCAAATGCTTTTTCCCAAGCGGCGCAAAGATCGGAATCACTGCCAACACCGCAAGGATTAGTATGCTTAAGAATGGCTACTGTAGGCTTATCAAACTCAGAAATAAGACGTGTTGCAGCTGTAATATCGAGGATATTATTAAAAGAGAGTTCCTTTCCGTGGAGTTTTTCAAAGTAGTCAAAAAAGTTACCATAGAGTTCTGCTTCTTGATGAGGATTTTCACCGTAACGTAGTCGACAGACTTGTGGTAAATCAAGAGAGAGAGAACTTCCTGGTACAATTTCGCCATCAAGATAGGCACTAATGGCATGGTCATAAGCAGCAGTGGTAGAGAAAGCTTTTACAGCCAAGCGGGCTCGTAATTCAGGAGTCGTGCTACCATTTCCAGCACTCATCGCATCCAGGATGCGAGGGTAGTCATCGGGATCTACAACCACGGTAACTGCATGGTAATTTTTAGAAGCACTTCGAATCATGGAGGGACCTCCAATATCAATCTGTTCGATAGCTTGCTCTAAGGTCGTCTCTTTTTTTGCAATTGTTTCAGCAAATGGGTAGAGGTTGACACAGACAAGATCAATAGGGAGGATATCATGTGCTTTCGCTTGAGCTAGATGCTCAGGATTATCACGACGATAAAGGAGACCTCCATGGATTTTGGGATGAAGTGTTTTGACGCGTCCATCCATCATTTCAGGAAAACCAGTAAAGTCTGAAATTTCACAGACAGGAATGCCCTCAGCAGCCAGAGCCTTAGCCGTGCCTCCTGTAGAAATAAGTTCGACGCCTTGCTCGATAAGACCGCGAGCAAAATCGATGAGACCGGATTTATTAGAGACAGAGAGAAGAGCGCGTTTAATTTGCATGCGATATTTTAACAAAGATGGAAGAGGATGGAAGAAGGAATAGCCACAAAAGAACACAAAAAAACACAAAGAACAAGAAGACAAAAAAAGAATTTTTATAAAAATTCTTTAAGGAATTTAAGAACTCAAGAGCAATTATTTGCGATAGGCCTTAAGGCCTATCTAAGTGACTTAACTTGGGAGGGGTTCGCAAGTTTGCTAGGATATGCTAAGGATTCAACTCATCATCAGGGAGATTTTTCAAATTTCAATCAACCTCCCACCTCCCACTACTAAGTTTCTTTTTTTGTGATTTTTTGTGCTCTTTTGACTCGCTCGCTCCCGCTCGGCTCGCCCTATCGGGCTACTCGAGCAAGGCTCTCGTAGTCTATCCCACGGTCGCCCGACCACTGGTATTGTGGCTATTTGTCTTCTGTTTTTTCTTCGTTGCTTCCATGACTATGCGTGAACTGAAGCTCGTAAAGATTCCGATAGATATCTGAGGAACGAAGTAATTTCTGATGGGTTCCTGTGGCAACAATATGTCCATGTTCCATGACAACAATAAGATCGCTTCCGAGGACGGTTGAGAGGCGGTGGGCGATAGCAATGACTGTGCGGCCGGTAGCTAAACGCTCCAAGGCAACTTGAATCATGCGTTCTGATTCTGAATCGAGGGCAGAAGTTGCCTCATCAAGAAGGAGAATAGGGGCTGCTTTAAGTAAAGCACGAGCAATAGCGAGACGTTGCTGTTGACCACCTGAAAGAAGACATCCTTTATCTCCAACCATCGTTTCATAACCGTGAGGTTGTGCCATGATGAAATCGTGAGCAAAGGCTAACCGTGCGGCCTCTTCTATTTCATCACGTGTTGCATCGAGGCGGCCAAAACGGATGTTTTCATAAATAGTATCGTGGAAAAGAAAACTCTCTTGAGT
>DATEBV010000162.1:0-12230 GCA_035287205.1 Chthoniobacterales bacterium
AATTCAAGAAGCTGCGCGAGTTCAATTAGGCGAGGCTCAGAAAGCGTCTCAAGCAGCAGAGGCTGCCTTTCAAGCACTTCAGGAGGCAAGAGAAAAGGCGTTTGCTGGCGTAGCCGAGGGTGCAAGAAATTAGCCACAAAAGAACACAAAAGAACACAAAAGAAGAAGTAAAGAGTAGCTGGTGCTGATTGAAAAGCTTCTTTTCTCCAATACGATTAACCAATAACTAAGAACTAAGAACTACGAACTGATCTCTGAATGAATACTATTCATTCGGAGGTCCCCTACAGATGAATCAACACGCTGAAATAACGACTAATTGTGAACTTCCAATAGGATACTGTGACCTCACAGTGAATGATCATGAAGAGCACCATCATGAAACGCATGGGATTATGCATTATCTTTGGTCTTTTGACCATAAAATGATTGGATTGCAGTATCTCTGGACTGCCTTGTTTTTTCTTCTTATTGGTGGAGGATTAGCGATGGCAGTTCGTTTTCAATTAGGATTTCCTAACCATCCGATTCCTTTCTTTGGTCAGTTTCTTCCTTCAACTCTTGTTTCCGATGAGGGAGTTATTATTCCAGGGGGCTTTAATATGCTCGTGACGATGCATGCGACCATCATGGTCTTTTTTGTGGTGATGCCGATTCTTATTGGTGTTTTTGGAAACTATCTCATCCCTCTAAAAATTGGTGCTGGAGATATGGCTTTTCCTCTGCTCAACGAAGTGAGTTATTGGCTTTATGCTTTTTCTGGAATTCTTATCATGGCTGCCTTTTTTGCTCCAGGTGGAGCGGCAAATACTGGTTGGACGGCCTATGCTCCTTTGAGTACTATAGCTGCTTATAATCAAAGTCAGATGGGACAGACCTTATGGGGTGCTGCTATTTTTGTTAATGGACTCTCTTCTATTGCAGGAGCGACTAATTATATTACTACTATAATAACGATGCGTGCTCCAGGAATGACGATGTTTCGTTTGCCACTAACGGTTTGGGCATTGTTTGTCACCGCGATTTTGCTCATTTTTGCGGTTCCTGTTCTTTCTGCTGCAGCTGCGATGCTCTTTTTTGATCTTAATTTTGGGACAAGTTTCTTTAGTCCAGCAGGAGGCGGTCAGCCACTACTATGGCAGCATCTCTTTTGGTTTTTTGGTCATCCTGAAGTCTATATTATGATTTTACCTGCTATGGGGCTTGTATCAGAAATCATGCCGGTGTTTGCGCGTAAACCTATTTTTGGTTATAAGGCGATGGTCTATGCCATGGCTGCTATTGGCTTTTTAGGATTTATTGTTTGGGGGCATCATATGTTTGTGAGTGGTATGAATCTGACATTGAGTGCCACGTTTTCTGTTTCTACCATGGTGATTGCAGTGCCATCAGCCATTAAGACCTTTAATTGGCTAGGTACTGTTTGGAAAGGATCAATTGAATATACGGTGGCAATGTGTTTTGCTTTGGCCTTTGTTTCAATGTTTGTGATTGGCGGACTCAGTGGTATTTTTATGGCTTCAACGCCAGTCGACCTTTTTGTGCACCATACTTATTTTATTGTGGCTCACTTTCACTATGTTCTTTTTGGAGGGAGTATCTTTGCTATTTTTGCTGCTCTCTATTTTTGGTTTCCAAAAATGTTTGGCCGCATGCTCAATCCAACACTTGGGATGATCCATTTCGTCATGACGTTCTTTTTCTTTAATCTCACCTTTTTCCCAATGCACAATCTTGGGCTAGGGGGGATGATGCGTCGTATTTCTGATCCTACTGTTTATGAGCATTTGCGTCAGTTGCAGCCTCTCAATGTGCTCTGTACTATTGGTGCTTTTGGCTTAGGGATTTCTACCCTTATCTTTTTTGTCAATGTGATCTATTCTTTGCGCAAGGGTCCTAAAGCTCCTAATAATCCATGGCGTGCAACGACCTTGGAATGGACGGTTTCATCACCTCCTGGACATGGTAATTTTCCAGTCATTCCAACAGTTTATAATGGCCCTTATGAATATAGTGTTCCTGGAATGGAACAAGATTATCTTCCTCAAAATGAGAAGGCACCTGCGCATGTAAGGATTGAAGCGCATTGACGTTGATAACTATTCGGCCAACAGGCCTAATAGTTAGTTGAAGTTATAAGTTGAAGTTTAAGTTAATTTTTGGTCACTTCGTGACAGGCTAGGAAGTGAAGCGACTTTTTATTTGTCTTCGTTTTTTGCTCTCGAAATCCCTTCAATAAAGAATCTAAACATATACAGACAAATTTTACTGATTGAGTTGACCGAATGTTATATGCTGCAGGTGGTTTTACTTGAAAATTAAAAGAGATTTTTTGATGCCTTTTTTCGAAAACAACACTCAATCACAGTCCGATCATTTAATTCAGATCTTTCCTTTGAAGGAGGGGGATCTGAATGCCTGCCGAACGACGAACTGGTATTGCGGAGCAATACCTCTGCATGTTCTTGCGTTGACTACCACTTTTTTGACTTTTCTCTTACTCTGTAGTGGTGGGCTTGTGACTTCAAAAGGGGTAGGGATGTCTGTTCCAGATTGGCCCACTACCTATGGTTATAATATGTTCTTGTTTCCTATGTCCCGGTGGGTAGGTGGAATTTTTTATGAACATAGTCATCGCTTACTTGCTTCGGGAGTAGGTTTCATGACATTGATTCTTGCAGGGCTGACTTTTATTGTTGAAAAGCGTCGTTGGGTTCGCTGGATGGCTCTTGCTGCCGTCATAGGAGTCATTGCACAAGGTGTTCTTGGAGGTCTTCGCGTAACACTTTATAAGGATGAGATTGGTATTTTTCATGCTATCTTAGCGCAGTCCTTTTTTGCGCTCCTTGTCATTTTCTCAGCAGTGACGAGTCGTCGTTTTTGTGAAGGAGCTTGGTTTAGTGACTCTCAAGTAGCATCTCTTCGTTGGCTAGCGCTTGCTGCTGTGATCTTGACTTATGGACAACTTGCCGTTGCTGCAACGATCCGTCATGCACACCTAGGACTTGCGATTCCCGATTTTCCGACTGCTTATGGACATCTTCTCCCCGATATTTCTGACAAGACCATTGCGGTAATTAATGCAGATCGACTTTCTCATACTATGATGCCAACGACTGCTACGCAAGTTTGTCTGCAAATGATTCATCGAGGAGGAGCTGTTTTACTTTTTGGTGTGGTTCTTCTTCTGATTATTCGAAGTCATAAACTTTTTCCTCTTCGTCATTGGACTCGTTCTTGGTCACTTCTTTGGGGTACTTTGCTATTGTGTCAAATAATGCTTGGTGCCTGGACTATTTGGTCTAATAAAGCCGCTGATGTTGCCACTGCTCATATGGCTTTTGGTGCATTGATGTTGGGTATAGCTGTTCTTTTTACTTTTCGAACATTTTGTGGCAATCAACAAAGAATTAACAGGGATGGAAAGGATGAAAGGGATAGCAGAAAAGAATACTGATGACTGAAGATCTAATCGTTATTTGATTTGATGCACTCATTAACTTTATTTATGCCATTTTTAATTTAAGCTTCGGCTATCCCTTTTATCGCATTCGTTTTTGTGAAATTTTTATTAGTGCCTTTTTCTCTATTTTTAATGCACAGCAAGAAATGCGATGGAAGGGATAGATAAGTCAGCACAACAAAGAGTCACACTCTTAGCACAATTTGATAAGAGATATGATAATGTGTTTTTCTTGATTTCACCTTCTGTTATCCCTTCCATCGCTTCCATCCCTGTTAATTTCTTTTTCTTTTATCCCTTCCATTCTTGTTTATGAATTTTAGCAAATTAGCTCTGGGTCCGTGCATTAATGATTTTATGGAGCTTGTGAAAGTTCGCTTGTCATTATTGGTCCTTATTACGACGTTGGTAGGATTTCTCTTGGGTTGGAGCGGTCCTATGGATTATTTTCTGCTCAGTATGACACTGGTAGGAACAGCATTGAGTGCTTGTGGGGCTTCGGCTTTAAATCAATGGTGGGAACGTTATCTTGATGGCTTAATGAAGAGAACTCAAGATCGTCCCCTTCCTGCCAAGCGTCTTCATCCTACAGATGCTCTTCTTTTTGGTATTCTCTGTTGTCTTGTTGGTACAGTGCTTTTGTTGGTTTTCGTTAACCTGCTTTCTGCTGTGTTGTCTTTTGCAACAATAGTTATCTACGTCTTGGCTTACACACCCATGAAGCGTCGTAGTACATTTAATACGCTTCTTGGTGCTATTCCCGGAGCAATACCACCTCTCATTGGGTGGACTGCAGCAACCGGGGAGATTGGATTAAGTGGGTATGTTCTTTTTCTTATACTTTGGTTTTGGCAGATGCCACACTTTCTCGCTATTGCCTGGCTCTACCGAGAAGATTATGCTGCTGCTGGATTTCAAATGCTGAGTGTTGAAGATCCTGAGGGGCTTGTTACTTCGCGACAAGCTCTGCTTTATGCTTTAGGCCTTCTCGCGGTATCGCTCTTGCCTGCACTCATAGGGATGGCTTCGCCTCTTTATTTTGTTGCTGCCTTTCTCTTAGGTCTTCTTTTTGTTTTAGCCGCTCTCTTTTTTGTGATGCATCGAACGATAAAAAATGCTCGACGCCTCTTCTTTGCTTCGATTATTTATTTGCCTCTTCTGTTAGGAGTGCTTCTCTTTTTTAGTCGCAGAGGGGCTAGTTAACAGTTCAGTTTGAGTTATACTGCGCGCGGGCAAATTTCTCTCTCTCGCAGTATAACATTCCTTTCAACTTTTCAACCTTTCAACGAGTCGCAAAGCGACTTCAACTTCTTCTATGTTATCTAAAAAAATTCGGTATAGAATTGGCTGGGGAATTTTTATTTTTGCAATTGCCTTGGCTGTCACCGTTATTTTACTTATGATAGCTCGAGGTCCAGCACTTATCCCATAACGCAAGCGTTCAGATCCCCTCCTTCGGAGGACGGATCTGAACTAAATGGTTGGACTGCGACGTAATAGTATGAGCATGATGTAGAATCTTTGATTAGAAAGCCAATTTTATCAGCATCACTTTATTTCGTAGAATAACGTGACATTGGTAATCACACTTAAATTTTTAACTTAACCTTACTCTAAAGCAGTAGCAAACTATGCAATTAAATCGAACTATTAGTGAACAACCTGATCATTTCATTCAGAGCCTGTTTCCGCAGGAAGTTGGCTCTGAACGGTTATGTCCCTTTGTCGCTCCAGCCCAGCCAGAGCCTGTTCATCAGGGTGCTCCTCCTCATGTCTGCAAGCTTGGGATGATTATCTTTCTTATTTCAGAAGCATTGCTTTTCTCTGGATTAATTGCTGGATATATTGTCCTGCGATTAGCGGCACCTCAATGGCCACCTTCTCCAGAGCTTCCGGCTCTGCCAAAGGTTTTAACAGGATGTAACACACTTGTGCTGATTGCCAGTAGTATTGCTTTCCATATGGTAGAGGTCTCGGTGAAGAAAGGAAAGACAGGGCGTCGTTGGCTATTCTTAACCATTCTCCTAGGTTCTACCTTTCTTTGTGGGCAGGCTTATGAGTGGACTCATCTCTATCATGAGGGGCTTTGGTTCCATCTTGGAGGTGTTTATGGATCTTCCTTTTTTGTCATGACCGGATTCCACGGAGCGCACGTTTTTATTGGAGTAATGCTCATTCTCTGGTGTTTCTTGCGTCAATGCATGTTTAAATCATTTTCTCAGAATCATCATGTGGCCCTCGATAATGTCGGCTTGTACTGGCATTTCGTTGATGTTGTTTGGGTATTTCTTTATACAATTCTTTATCTCGTTTAACGTACTATCAACGTCACTTTATTTTGCAGAAATAAAGTGACGTTGATAAAATTGGTCTAGTATGTAATCGAAGGTTCAAAGTTTAGTAAATATTAGGTTAACCCATCGGTAGAATTTTATAAGGGTTCGATTAGTCATCAGAGCAATTCTTTAAATCTCTATCAACGTACGCAATCTCCTCTAACCCTTATTCAGCCTATTGGCTGAATAGTTATTCTATGACTTCACAATTCGATTCAAACACTCCTCAACCATCCCGTTTTTCAAAGATCGGGTGGATCATTCTTTTTCTTGTGGTGGCTTTTCTTCTTGGAGGAGCTTTTATAACTTTTCGTAAATCTGAGCGACATGCTCTTCCTAAAGAGCCTCCTATTGGCGAGGTTCCCTATTTTAGTTTTACGACACAAGAGGGGAAAAAACTGACGAAGGCTGATCTCGCTGGAAAAATTTGGGTGGTTGATTTTATTTTTACAAGCTGTTCAGGTCCTTGTCCTAGGATGACATCGCACATGGCAGAGCTTGCATCGAACCTTTCAAAAAATCATGATGTTAAGTTGGTCTCTGTGAGTGTTGACCCTGAAAATGATACTCCTTCCGTACTAGCACGCTATGCTTCCAATGTTCAGGCAGATCCGACGCAATGGTTTTTTTTAACAGGTCCAACTCAGGAAATTACCTCGTTCGTTACGCAAGGAATGAAACAGCCTTTGGTGGTTGAGCCGATGTGTAAGCCTAGTCATTCTACTCGTTTTATGATTGTTGATAGGCAGGGGATGATTCGCAGTTATCATGATGCGAATGCCCCTGAAGTTGTTCAAAAAATTATGATTGATGTAGGTAATCTTCTTCGGGAAAAATAGACTTCTTGTTGCTACCAACGTCACTTCATTTCTGCGAAATAAAGTGACATGGATAAATAGAGTCTCAATAAACTTGTTATCTTTTACTCTTTATTCGTTATTTGTCTGTAGTTGAATCAGGTGCCAAGCAAAAATTAAAATTCATTTTCAAAACAGAGTTATTTTCAGACATGCATTAGTTCGTTATGAATTTCACAACCCCACTTCCCACCTCTAGCCTCCAGCCTCCAGCCTTTATTTGGCCTGTTGCCCTAATAGTTACTCTGATTGCTTTGTTGTCTTCGACGGCACAAGCCTGCGAAGGCTGTAAAATGGCTGCTGTGAATGCCTCTTCGGGTGGTACAGTAGAGTCTCAAACCGTGATGGCTGGAATTGCTCTCTCGTGGAGTGTTCTTTTTATGTTGTTCGTTGTTTTTCTTCTTTTAGGAGTTCTTGCCTGGTCTATTCGCTCTGCTTGCCAGCAGGCAGATGCTGTGCATCTTGCTTTGCCGAAGCAACACAGCCGTTCTTAATTGTTTAGTTTCCCCTACGCGACAATTGAAATAAAGTAAAAGATTTCTTTGTTGAATTGGCTTCGAGAGCAAAAAAACCAGAGGCAAATAAAAATCTCGTTTCGATTTTTTCTTTGTCACGAAGTGAGCAAAAATTAAATTAAACTTAAACTCTCAACTTAAACTTACTGCGCAGCAGTAATGAGTCGTGAAGCGACTCTGCCTATGTCCCTGTCTCAATTTCCCCTCATTAACGCCTCATTGAATGCCATTAGTGCTTTCTTTCTTCTCGCGGGATGGTGTTTTATTAAATATTATGGTAAATATTCGGCTAACCCAACGCTAAAGCCTCAACTTCCATCTTCTATCTCCCATCTTCCATCTCCTGCCGCAACAGCGGAATCTACAGCCTACAGCCTACAGCCTACAGCCTCTATTATTGGTCATGCTTGTTGTATGATGACGGCCTTTGTGACTTCTTGTCTTTTCTTGGGATGCTATCTTTTTTACCATTTTAATATTCCAGGACATCATGTTGCTTTCACTGGGCAAGGATGGCCGAGGATAATTTATTTTTTCATTCTCTTTACTCATTTGCCATTAGCTCTTATTTTAGTTCCTCTAGTGGTCATGACTTTTACTCCAGCATTGCGTGCTCGTTTTGATCAGCATAAAAAAATTGCTCGATGGACTTTGCCTATCTGGCTCTATGTTTCTATTACCGGTGTTATCGTTTACTTTATGCTTTATGTATGGTATCGGTAACCAAACCAAAATATAAACATTACTGAGTTCAAACTGAACTGAAATAATAAGAAGGAAGAAAATAGCCACAAAAGAACACAAAGAAGCACAAAGAACTAGAATACAAAAAAGAATTTTTATAAAAATTCTTTAACTAGCTTAAGTGCTCTAACTCAATTTAAACCTAAACTCTCAACTTAAACTTATATTCGGCCCGTTAGCCTAACATTTGCTTTTTATGGTCTCTCAACAAAACAATACCAATCGTTTAACACCAATGCATCATGATCGTTCTATGCCAAGCTCTGGCCTTGAAAAAACAGGAACGCTAGATACTTTTGCCCATGATACGCGCAATGATATTCTTATTTTAGCCATGTTTGAATTGCGACCTTGGGATAAGGGAGAAGTTCAACTTTTCCAACTTCAAGAAAAACTCAATGCTTATGTATCCTTTGTTCTCGATGGAGAAATGGCTGAGATGTTTCCTCATTTAAAAGAAAAATCTGTACGCATTGAACTTCGTACTTTGCATGAGCCGAGTGAACAAGCTCTTGGTTTTATAGCACGTGCTCAGGAACAGCTGTCTCACCAGAAAATCAGTCTTGAAGTTGTTTTGATCAAAGAACAGCTTGACGGATGTCGGTGTGACCATCTTGGCGCTGAGTGTTGTGGAGGGCCTTCAATGATTGCTCTCAATCAATCAGATTGTTGCAAGGAAGATCAAGCAATGGAATGTTGTGGTGGTGGCTGTGATACAGCTGTTGCTGAGAATGTTTCAGCTGCTCATGAGTGTTGTGGATCACATCATTGCTCTTAACCTGACTACCAACGTCACTTTATTTCTGCGAAATCAAGTGATGTTGGTAAAATTAGCCTAGCATGTAATTGAGGGCTTCATTTTATACACAGTAACACTGGACTTCAGCTATTTTCTAAAATTTGTAGTATCGTTAAAAAATGTCTAAGCATTCAGCTAACTCAGTTGATAAAATTTTTCTAGACATATTGCTACCAAGGCAGATACCTTGGTTGTTTAGGAGTTTAGAGGATGAGAAGTTTAGGGGGTAAAGTGTAGGAGCTAAAGAAACAAATCCCCCTAAACCTTTAAACATTTAAACCCTTAAACTACTATTCGGCCTGTTGGCCGAATAGTTACACCCTTTACTCTTTACTTGCCTTCGGCAACACCATGCTAGACATCGGAACCTCACGTCCTCGTAATGTTGATTGGAAAAGAGCTGCTGCCATTCTCTATGGAGATTGGGGCACGAGTAAGGCTTATGTTATAGGACTTGCTTTTGCTGCTGCTGGGTATAGCTCTTTTTGGTTGATTATTCCCATGTGCCTTTTAACGGTTCTTGTGGGGATCAACTATATGGTAGTCTGTCGCCTCTACCCTAATGGAGGAGGAGTTTATGCTAGTGTACGCCATCGATCAGAGGTTATCTCAATCGTAGGTGCTTTTCTCTTAATTGCTGATTATATCGTTACGGCAGCGTTAAGTGCCCTTTCTGCCTTTAAATACTTAGGAGTAGATAATCCTGCTTATTGGGCTGGTGGTGCAATTTTACTTATTGGTGCTTTGAATTTCTTTGGACCCAAGCATACAGGAGCCTTAGCGATGCTGATTTCAGTGCCGACGTTTATTATTGTCTTAATCCTTGGAATTTTTGCGTTGCCACATCTAGGAACTGCTCTAACGCATCTTCAACCACTTCATGGTGGTTGGAGTCATAACTGGGTTGGTTTTGTTAGTATTGTGCTGGCTCTTTCAGGTGTTGAAGCGGTGGCGAATGCTACAGGTGTCATGAAATTAAATCCTGGCAGTACGTTAGCAGCACCCAATGTAACAAAAACATCGACTAAAGCACTTTGGGTTGTTCTTCTCGAGGTGACAGGATTTACTGCTCTCTTGGGATTGGCTATGGTGGCATTACCAGGGTTAACCATGGCTCATGGTGAAGTCAATGCTCCTGGTGCTGAAGGAGTTCGTGACTACATGTTGCGTTATATGGCAGAGTTTTTTGTGGGCCATGCTTTCGGACCTCTTTGCGGGACAATAGCCGCTTGGGCGGTCAGTATTACTTTTGGTTTTCTTTTGCTTTCAGCGGTTAACACTTCTATTTTGGGTTTGATTTCAATTTCTTTCTTGATGTCAAAAGATGAAGAACTGCCTCCTGTTTTTGCGAAGTTAAATCAATTTGGAGTGCCCAATTTTTCTTTAGTTGTCATGAGCTTAATTCCTGCAGCTCTTGTTATCTTGGTGGGAGATATTTCAGGATTAGCAGAGCTTTATGCAGTGGGTGTTGTTGGTGCGATTGCGACTAACCTTGGAGCAACGGCTACGGATTGGCGCCATCCCCTTTTATTAAGAGAAAGAGTGGTGATGTTTATTACCTTTGGAATTTTATTTGTTATCGAAGTGACCCTTTTTATAGAAAAACCAGGAGCCCGTGTTTTTGCCGTAACCATTTTGGCTATAGGTCTTATTTTACGTGGACTTGCCCGAGAACACTCTGTGCGGAAGGCTGCTAGAATTAAAGGAAAAGTTCATCAACTTCCTTCGCCTAACAAGCCGATTGCCATTGCTTCACAGCATTTTCATGAGGTAGCATCCTTACTTCACCATGATCCACATTATCAGCATCCCACTCAACATCATGGGGGGCCTATTTTGGCTGCTGTGAGAGGACTAGGTAAGACGCTTGAGTTTGCTGTAAGTGAAGCAAAAGAAACGGGACGTCCTCTCTATGTGATGTTTGTGAGAGAACAACTTGTCATTGCTCCGGGAGATCGTAAGCGAAAATGGCATGACGATCCCGAAGCAAAAAATATTTTCGATACATTAAAAGAAGAAGGGTTGGGTGACTCAATCTTACCTTGCTATGCGGTGAGTGATTCTCCTCCCGATACTATCGCTGATTTGGCATCAACGGTCGGAGCCGAACGTGTTATTATTGGAGCCTCTCAACGGGGAACATTAGTCAATATGCTTCGTGGTGATATGGTTACTAAACTTTCTAAATTGATTCCTGAGGATATGTACCTTGTTGTTTGTGGATAGAGATCATTGTTGAACAACAATGATGTAAAGGGTAAAGAGTAAAGGGTAACGAGTTTATTTTCTTGCCTGCGGCAATTGATTTAAAAAGTTGCTCACTATAACCAATTAATTTCGAAAAAATGGTATTTTTGAGTATTTATATTTTTCATTTTTGAGCTCTGAACCATCTCCAATAAAGGATTCTATGATTCAGGACGGGTTCTAGTTATAGGGTGGATATTATTATTGTTTTAACCACTTCATTCTGAAACCTTCCGATCTAAAAATACTCTTTACCCTTTACTCTTTACCCTTTACTTGCCTTCAGCAATGCCATGCTAGACATCAGAACATCTCGCCCTCGTAATGTTGATTGGAAGAGGGCTGCAGCTATTCTCTATGGAGATTGGGGGAGCAGTAAAGCTTATGTCATCGGGCTCGCTTTCGCCGTAGCGGGCTATAGTTCTTTTTGGTTGGTTATGCCAATGTGTCTCTTAACGGTGCTCGTGGGTATTAACTACATGACTATCTGCCGCCTTTATCCTAATGGAGGAGGTGTCTATGCCAGTGTACGTCATCGCTCAGAGATTATCTCGATTGTAGGTGCTTTTCTCTTAATTGCTGATTATATTGTAACCGCAGCCTTAAGTGCTCTTTCAGCGTTCCAATACTTGGGAGTTGATCATCCTGCCTATTATGCTGGTGGTGCTATTTTAATTATAGGTATTTTAAACTTCTTTGGGCCTAGGAACACAGGTTCTTTAGCAGTAGTGCTTTCGGTACCAACGGTGATGGTTGTTATAATCCTTGGGGTTTTTGCATTGCCTCATTTAGGGGTAGCTTTAACACATCTTCAACCACTCCATGGTAGTTGGAATCATAACTGGGTTGGTTTTGTGGGTATTGTATTAGCTCTTTCAGGGGTAGAAGCTGTGGCGAATGCCACTGGTGTTATGAAACTGAATCCTGGTAGTACGTTAGCAGCACCCAATGTAACGCAAACATCGACTAAAGCACTTTGGGTTGTTCTCATAGAGGTTGTAGGATTTACCGCCCTCTTGGGATTAGCCATGATGGCTTTGCCAGGGCTGACGCTTGTCGCTGGTGAAGTTAATGCTCCAGGGGCTACAGGTGTTCGTGACTATATGTTGCGTTATATGGCACAGGTTTTCATTGGTCATTCTTTGGGCCCTGTCTTTGGAACGATTGCTGCTTGGGTAGTCAGTATTACATTTGGGCTTCTTCTTCTTTCAGCTGTCAATACAGCCATTCTTGGCCTTCTTTCGATTAGTTTTTTGATGTCTAAAGATG
>DATEBV010000163.1:0-2204 GCA_035287205.1 Chthoniobacterales bacterium
ATATCTTGATGAAACAATTCTTTCTCAATATGATGTCGATTATCAAAAAGCTGAAGCTGAAAAAAATCGTTTAGACACAGAAACTAATGAATACGTTCGAGAGAGAGAAGTATTAGAAGCCAATAATAAAGTTAAAGCTGATAAGATGGTAGCAATATGTGATCAAATAGAAAAGTTGGAAAATTCTTCATTAGATAGTAAGAAAATAGCAGAAGTTTCATCGGATTTTGAACAAAGGCTATGGGAAGCAAGTAGCAAGAGATTTAACGAATCTGCTGAATATTTAGATAACATGATCGGAGTTATTTTGTCGGGAATATCAAAAGGAGCTATACTCTTACTTTGGGAAGAGGCATCTATACAAAGCGAAAAATCAGCAGAGCAATGTATAGCATCTGCACAAATATGGGCTCAAGGAAATAAAAATGCAGCATATAGTTTAAATAATAGTGCCAACTTATTTTTAGTAAACGCAAGACATGCTAAATGTTTAGCTAAAGTAAATGAAGCCGAAGCAAGTCATAATAGGAATATAGCTAACAAATGGAAAGAAATCGAAGAAAAAAACCAACAATCAGTCAATCCATTAAACCAAGCAGTTCAATCATTTAAGCAAAGAAAAACAAAGGAAGGTAAGAGTTGGGATGGCGCAGGATGTGGTTTTTATTCTGCAGCAGATAAATTAGCAAAAGCCATCGAAGCTGAAGTAGCAGGCAAGCCAGAAGTAGCTCAGAAATATCGAGCAGCAGCCGAACAACAAGTACTCTCCGTTGAGCCTTATACACAAGCAGCCGCAGCTCATGCTGAGGGAAAAACAGATAAAGGTCATAGTTGGAATATGATTGGTCGTGGTTTTTATAATGCAGCAGAAAAACTAGAGAAAGCGATTGAAGCTGAGGTGGCTGGCAAGCCAGAAGTGGCTCAGAAATGGAGTGAGGCAGCCGAGCAACAAGCATGCTCCGGAAAGTATTTTATTAACGCACTAAAAGCTTATGTTGTAGCAGAAAAACTAGAAGAAGCCATCAACGCTAAAACAGCTGATCAGCCAGATACAAATCATCAATACCGTAAAGAAGCTAGTCAACAAATACGTTCTATCGAATCTTATAGCCAAAATGCTAGTCCTTACTGGCAAGGAATAATAAATATAAGTAGTATATCGGAACAGAATGAAGCTTGGCTATTCGCAGAAACATCTAGTTTAGCATACGCTATACTGTTACATACTACAGGTCAATTAGAATTTTATTCATCATCCGAGTTCATAGTAGGCAGGTATAATTTAAACTATGCTAGATCGTATGCTAAACGCATAACACATGCAGGTAATGTTTGGTTTGCTATAGGTCAAAGAGTTTATTTTTCAGCCGAACAATTAGCAAAAGCCATCGAAGCCGAAGAAGCTGCTAAAGGCGAAATAGCTCAGATACACCGTGATATAGCTCAGATATATTGTAGTGCAGCCACACAACAAATTAAGTATTGTGGTCGAGCAGTCATAGGTTATGTTGAAGAATTAACAGATGTAGCTCCTAGTCAACCTAATATAGATGTTGTTTTGGATCATGCAGTAAAAAACCTAGAAAAAGCCATTAAAGCCGAATTGGCTGGCAATTCCCTAATAGTTCAGAAATACAGTGATGTAATCAAGCTCTACAAAGATTTAGTCCAATGTGATAGTAAAGTCGCTCAAAGTCTTTATTGGGCAGCAGAAAACCTAGAACAAGCTATCGAAGCAAAAGCAAACAACAAAATTGATAGAGCCGCATTCTTAAGTAAAGCAGCTGAAAAATATCAACAAGCAGCTGAAAAATATAAAACAGCAATAGTATTACGTAATAGGTCATCCACTGGATTATTTACAGGAGCTGGTAAATTAGATCAAGAAGGACAACAATTGGATTCAGAGGGGCAACTTTTTAGAAAGGAAGCAGATAACTTGAGTACATAAGCAAACCTTTCTATGCAAGTTAACTCCGCTCCTTCAAACACCAATTTGTACAATTCACCCATCCATCAACAAATTATGCAATTACACCATATGACTACTGAACAGACCTGCCATTTTATTCAGATTCTTTCTTCGCAGGAGGGAAAATCTGAAAGATTACTTCGTTTTTTTCTCTATTTCTTATTGCTCTGTTGCTTACAGCCATGGAGGATGATGGCTTCAACTCCAGGTGGAGAAGAACTTTTAAAATATG
>DATEBV010000164.1:0-3316 GCA_035287205.1 Chthoniobacterales bacterium
CGGCGCGACGCCGCAATTCGCGGTATCAGTAGAGGTTCGAAAGAAGTCTAATGAGATAGATCTTACCTCTCTAAAAGCAGCTGAATAACAAGAAATTAATACCTTATTGGCAGAAGCTCAAGCAGAACAGCAACTCTGGGAAGCTAAAATTAAGGAAATACAAAGATTGAAAGCTCAGGGAGCTCAAGGTGCTGATAAAGAAAGTAAACAGAATAGAGAAGATCTTCTTTTACAAAAAATTAAAAGGAATAAAGAGATGATCAATCGCAAAGCTCGAGAAGCCATTTGGTCAGAACAGAATCAACGCATTTATGAGACCTGGGAGCTTCCAGGAGAAATTCCCAACTTTTCGTTCCCCTCTTTTGATCAGGGTATTGACGGAAGAACATCAGAGAAAATAGAACCTCCTGAGGTACTAAACGAAGAGCTAGAAGCGAAAGGACGACAACTTCTACGGAGTGAACGAGCAGTAGAAAGAGCACCTGAAATAACACAATCAACTTCTACTAAGGCAATAAGCTCCGATAGTTTAAAACTTACTTCCACAGATTTTATAAACCACGAAGAAGAACTCAAAGCTTCTATTATGGTTGAAAGTCTTAAACAGACTCCTGAAAATAGACGTCGTTGGGAAGCTCGTAAAAAAATCGATCAACTTATTATTGAAGCAGCTGAACAGGTAATCAAAGATCGTGCTTTAAGAATGGTTCAAGCTGACGAGAATGAAGAAGCTACTGGGAATGATGAGATCATGAGTAGAGCGACTCGTGTTACGAGAAGTTTAAGTAATTTTGGTAGTAGTCTTCATAGTAATACAAGTATATGGAAGCCGAAAGCTGTTAGTGTTCTTGGTAGCGTGACAGAAAGTGAACATGCAATGGCGCTAGCTGCAAAAGCAGTTCAATCTCAAAAAGCTACTGACAAAAAGACTCAAAGTGATCTTGAGAAAGCGAATCAAAAAGTTGAAGATGCTAAAAAAGAGTGGGAAGAGATGATTTTGAGTTCAGAGATTGGAGTAGAAGCAAGAAGAATTGCTAATGGCGGAGTACCTCCTTATTCCTCATTAGATACTTCTCTTCTTCTAGAGTTTTGGGAAAAAGCAGATAGGCAAGCTTTTCAAGAGGCTCGAAAACAGGAAAAAATAGAAAAAGAGGAACGAATTGCTAAGAAACTTCAAGAACAGTGGAAGTTAAATACTATTCGTTGGAAAGCCAGAGCAGAAGCTGATCTACGAGAACGTGAGGCTAAGGATGCTGAAGAAAAAGCCAAGAATCTTCTTGAAGAGAAACTGCTTATTGATGCTAAATCTGGTAGTACAAAAAAAGAAAAACAGGAAGCAAGTGATGCAGCAGTAGTAGCTAAAAAAGACGCTGAAAAAGCTAGAACAATAGCCACTCAAGTTCAAGAAACATGGTATGAATTAGCATGTGATCACCATAGTGTTTCTAATCTTGCTCAGCAAGAAGAGAGTACTTCAACAACTCAAACAGGGATTAATTGCGTCCGTACGCTCAATAAACTTCAACAAGCAGATCAAGCCGTTAATAATTTATGGGCTGAAGTAAGTACCCTTTATGATGAAGGAGAGAGACATGAAGATGATTTTCTCCTCCAAGAGCAAAGAGAAAAAGAAGCAGCTCAATATTCAATAACACTTCTTGCCAAAAGAGAGACTGATATAGTAAAATGTTTCAAAGGAGTTCAACAAGCTCAACAAGCTGCTAAGAAACAGTATGATAGCAGCACTTCTCATAACAGTAGAGCAGAAGCGCAACGTCTCTACGAAGAAGTGAATCGATTGGAACTAAGTGTTAGAGAAGCTTATGCCCAAATAGTAGAAACTGATGCTTTAACCGATGCAAGGAAAAGAACTCCAGGGGCAATGGAAGCATGGCTTCGTCGAGTGACAGATTCTGAAGGGAAAAAAAGCCAAGAAGCGAATAGAGTAGTATTTAAAACGCCTTGTAAAGATAATTGGGCTGATGAAACAAAACGTTCACTTGAACGTCTTGAGGCTATAGAGGCTGCTGATAAAAAAGCATTTAAGATTTTTAGAGACGAAGAGACTCGATTAAATGATATCGCAACTATCTGGACAGCTATCATTGAATCTAAACGGAGAATTTTGGAGAGAGCTGTTAAAAGTTATCAAGAAGATCCAACAACGTGGGAGATGCTTCATTCAGAAGAGCGAGGAAAATATAATAGAGAGATTAGAGCAGAGAATGATGCAAGGGAAGATATAATAAACGCTAATTTTAAAGAGGCAGAAGAGTTAGCAGAGAAACTACGTCAGAAAGCTAGTACAACTTGGAATATTAGTTTGAATAAGACTGCAGTTGAAAAGAATGCTAAAAAAGCTGAAGAGGATTTGACTTCTATGAAGGATGCTGAGGCAGAGAGGCAGAAAGCGCTTCGATGGCCTAAATTAACGAGTGAGGAGAGAAGAGCTGAACTTGATAAAGATAAAATTGAAAGCTTGCAATTAGAATTAAAATCTAAAGTAGCTAAAGCTTCTGAATTTGCTAAGGATGCTCATAAGAAGGCTGAAGCTGCTCGAAAAAAAGCTGATGCTCATGAAACTTATACTTATGAAGGGCGTGGGTTGAAAAATGCTAGCATTTCTTATGAGCATGCTTCTGATGCTTGGCTTAAAGCAAGTGAGGCTAGTAATAGTGGGAATGTAGATATAGGCATACACCTGACAAAGATAGCAGTACAATTTCAAGCTCTTGCTGAACAGCTTTTCCAAATTGCTCAAAATAAAAAGAGAAAGATAGGGCCTGGGCTCAAATCTGTCCCTTTTGCTGAGGCTAGTATGGAGTCTTTAGTCTTATCAATTGATTATATGACTAAGGGAGCTAAGGCTAATAACAACCATCAGATCGCAACTATGTGGAAGGAAGCTGCTGAGAGGGCTCAAGCTAGTGCTGGGTATAGTAGTAACGCAGCGCAATTGTATTGGTTAGAGAATAAACAAGAAGGTGATTTATGGGATAAGGCAGTCTTGTCTGCTAAGAATAGTATTGATTATTTAGTTTCGTCAATTGAATACATGACTAAAGCAAGCGAAGCTCATAACAAAGAGAGTGCAGATATATGGAGGGAAGCTGCCGAGAGGGCTCAAGCTAGTGCTAACTATAGTAATAAAGCAGCGCAATTGCATTGTTCAGAGAATATAAGAGAAGAAGGTGATTTATGGGATAAAGCAGCCTTGTCTGCAAAGAGTAGTGTTGACTGTTTAGTTTCGTCAATTGAATACATGGCTAAGGGAAGAGAAGCTCATAACAAAGAGAGTGCAGATATATGGAGCGAG
>DATEBV010000165.1:0-2787 GCA_035287205.1 Chthoniobacterales bacterium
AGCATCGAGTAGCTTCTGTACACTCAACTTCTGCGCGCCGTCGACTCCTTGCACTTCATCAGCACAAGCGAGTTTTGAAAGAAGTCTATTGTTGGAGCTTCTAGTACCGTAGATTCACATTTTTTGAAATTTTTCATTTAGAAGAAAAAATCGTGATTTGAGAAAGACTGTCTTAACGCTAAAACTATCACTTTTTTAAATAACGTCAACATTTTTTTCTTCACTTTTTTGATTTTTAATGTCAGAATTAACGGTTTCGTAGGAATTGATCTGAAAGTCCTTCTCTAAAATTAAACCAACATGAAAAGATTATTTTGTTTTTTAGTCCTTCTACTCAGTGGTCATTATCTCTTAGCTAAGACATCAATCAGGGCACAGGGTACAGGGGAAAGGGTAGAAGATAGGCTGGAGGAAAAAAATAATCAGGGAAAAGGATCGAAAGTAGCAGAACTACCATTAGAAGATCAGATTGGGCAAGGAGTTGAATTCTCTACCAACTGTCAACTACGAACTGCCAACTGTAATAATCAAGGTAAAGACCTTGATTGTTACCTGATGATGAATCCATCAACGGCAGAAGAAGGAGCTAAAGCTGTAGAAAAAGCCCTGGGGATTTCAGAGCAAAGTGCTATTATCGCTGAGCGAAGGCTAGTGGAACATCAAGCAACCGGAGCTGTGGTAGGAATAAGACAGACGCCTATAGTATCCGTTAGAGCAGGAAGTAGTGAGGCTTCAACGGAAGAAGTGGGTAATTTATCTCCTCAAGTGCAGGAATTAAGAGGAGGAGGGCCTAAGAATCTGTCTTCACAGTCTACTGAAGCTGCGAATGGCTTCGTCGTGCCGGTGCTCGAAGCATCGAGTAGCTCCTGCCACAAACTTCCACTAGCGCCGTCGACTCCTTGCCCTTCATTAGCCTCAGCGACTTTGAAAACAGATTCTAAAAAATTTAAGCCTAAGGGTGGACTTAAATCCACTGGAGATAGCGATGAGGAGGAGGAAAATACTGTAAATCCTGATTTAGAGGTGGAAGATACCCAGCCAATGAACAGTCCAGTTAATAAATACCTCAAGAATGAAATCATCAATAATATTTATACAGAGTGTCTCGCGGAGGTAGCAAAGTTAACGTTAGATGGTCGTATTACTGCTGAAAATGCTTCTAAGGAAGCGGCCGAGTGGGCTGCGGCAAAAGCCGCCGCTGAATATTATAGAGGAAAATATGAGGGAGATGTCAGAGTCTTTGAAAGAGACAAGAGCGATGCTAAAGAAGCTGCTGAGAAATGCAGAAGAAAAGCAGAAGTAGTGCTGACAGTTCCAAAGAAAACCAATGAATTCGATCAATTGGAAACTCAGGCAATTATTGCACGAGCAGCCTACGCAGAGAGTGATTACGAGTTAAAGAAATTGGCGCTACAACTTGCTGAAGCTCGTGTTGGAACAGCTCGTGCTACATGTTGGGCTATTGAGATGAAAAATAATCCTTCTCGTAGTACTGCTGAAGCAGAGCTTGCTGAATGTCAGAAGAAGGAAATGATCGCATTGGAGAGTTACACAAAGGCAAAAACCGATGTTGAGGCAAAGGCTATCCTTCTTAAAACTGCTGAAGAGAAAACTAATCAGCAGAGTGATTTCAATTGTGCCAGCAGTAGTAAGTCTCAAATCCCACCTTCCAGCGCAGAAGCGGTATCTTCAGCCTCCATTCGACCCGTTGGTCCAATAGTTGCACCTGTTCTTTCAGACGACATAGCCGAAGAAATAGGGAGAAGACTACTTGGCAAGATAGTTGCTGATCAAGAAACGCAAGCACTGTCAGAACCTACTATTAACCCCGATGATGAAGCACGCTGGGATGCTAGAGAAAAAGCTGATCAGCTGGCTCAGCAGGTCGCTATAGCCAAGGCTCACATGAAACGATGGCATAAAAAAAATGTTTCTTCTGCAGAGAATCAATCAACGAGTGCTTCGGTAGAAACGAGATCACGCGCGGATTCGACTGCCTCTGTAGAAAGCGCATTGGGTTCTATCAATGATTTGGAGGAGGGTAAAGCAGAAGAGAGTATAGATTCTGAAACAGCTGCCAAACAAAAAAGACAATGCTTATTAGATGCAATTGATAAGGCGGTTAAAGCGCATGAGGAAACAGAGGAAACGTGGAAGAGCAAAGTTTATGAAGCAGAGGCGAAGAATTCTGTTTTAGGAAAAGTGGATGATGACCAACAGAACGTGTTAGGACAATGGATGGAAATTGACCGAGTTGCTGTTGATAGACGTGCAAGCGCACGGAAAGCAGTCGAGATGAAAGCCTATTGTGCTGCTAATGCAGAGCGTTGGATGGTCTGTGCTGAGGTAGAAAAAATAGGAAAGGCTGTTATTGAAACAGCTATGAATAACACATCTCTTCTTTCTGATCTTAGGAATCGTGAAGAGGCAGCAAAGAAACGATGGTTAGATCTGGGTTGTCAGGAGGAGAGTGTTATTGAAGCTCGTAATAAAAGTACTATCGCTCTAGAAGAAGCCATCAAAGAGCTCCAAAAGAAAGATCTTATTATTTATCAACTTTGGACCTCAATGGTCTCTTCATCTCAGGAAAAACCTCATTCCGTGGCTACGGTAACTACAGCGCCTACAATAGAAGCTGTTCTAAAAACTAAAGCAGAATATTTTAAAGAGGTTGAGGATACTCAAAATTTAGCAAAAGAAACTGCGGCTACAAAGCAGTATGCCAAGGCAATCAAGCAAGAAGGCTTACAACAAGCCCTAACAGCAGTACTAGAAGGTAAAGAATCT
>DATEBV010000166.1:0-2321 GCA_035287205.1 Chthoniobacterales bacterium
TTACATCCGATGCGTTCTCTATCGACGACCATGAATTCCAATCGTGCTGAACATCATTCATTGCGACCAATGGTTGATCCACCGATCGATTTTCTAATTCATTCCCAATCGCTTCGGCCCCACTGGTGGTATTTATCACCCACAGCAAAGGGAAGCACAAAATACCCATGCATATAACGACGTACAACTTCAAAAACCTTTTTATCGCCATCTTGATTTGCCCTCCTTTTCAAATAATGTTTATGAGATTAGTACATCACGCTTCGATTTAAAATAGTTGCTCAAGATAAAATAAACATTTTTAAAACCATTGCATATCGTTTCATGTCGATATTTTAGGGGATATATATATTCAATTTGATTGAAAATATCAAGCGAAAAGTGGATTAATAATTCTAATTTTATTCTAATGTGGGATATTTCTAAGGATATGCGTTTTATTCACCCATTAACTGCGTCTTTTTGAACTCATAATCTTCATCGGAGATAAGACCCTGCTCTCTTAGCTCATTAAGTTCTGATAACTTATCATCTTCGGCCTCTTTTTCGTTAGGAGAAGGAATAAGGTCTTGTGATTTTGGACTAGAAAGCTCATTAAGCTTGTGTTTGTAATCTTCTTCTGTAATAAGCCCTTCATTATAAAGTTCTTTAAGCTCTTCAACCTTTTCATCTTCATTTTCATCTTCTACGATGTTTTCGGACGGCATGGGAGAAGGCTTTTCTTCCGTTATGTCCGTGAGTTTACGTTTCTTACTTTCGTAATCCTCTTCGGTAATTAAGCCCTCTTGCCTCATTTCTTCTAACATCTTCAGCTTGTCATCTTCAGTTTGTGGCGCTTTTTCTTCTGCTTCAACCTCGCGCGCTGCAGGCTCTGTTTCATCAGACAAACCGGGCGTGTTCAATAGAGTATCCTGGTCTTCATGAGAAACATTTTCATCTGCTGGAATATGCTCCTCCTCTATTGGAATTTGCGCCTCCTGTTCTACTATGTGTTCTTCTTCTACTGGCGGCTTCTTTTTCGCAGATACTCTGGGTTCTGGTAATTCACCAATGTCCCTGCCCTTTATGAGTGCATCCTTTTTCTCCTCGTATTCTGCTGCAGAAATCGTCCCTTCTTCCTTGAGTTCGAGTAATTTCGTAAGCTTTTCGTGCAAATCACTAATGTTCATTGTTGGTTCTTCGGCAGGCGTTGCAGCTTTTTTTGATTTCTTTTTTCGTTCCGGGGGAGACGATTTTTTGACAGGAACCGAAGTCTTTTCCTTCTCTTCTTCTGTGTTCCATTCGTCCGGGACAGACGTTTTTACCTCGTTTTCAGCTACCTCTTCTGATTTAGCCACCGACTTTATTTCTTCTCCTTCTCCGGATGCTTTAGTAACGGAGGCATCCCTTTCTTTCGTAACCCTTTCCGGTTTTTTCATGGCAAGTCGTTTTTCTTCTTTTTTAATACGATCTGCCTTTCCTTTCTCCTTGATTCTTTTTTCATCCCTTCCGTCAAAGGGCGGAGAAATAATGGAGACAGCCACAAAGGGCTCGCCACCCGTATTGAGGAACTTGTGCACGGTCTTCGCGGGAACCTGTAAGATAGAACCCGGTTTCACCATATAGCGAGTGCCATCAAGGGTGGCAATGCCACTTCCTTTTTTTACATAGACAACCTCGTCATGCCGTTTGTGGTAATGTGGACGCAATTCCCCGTTTTCGCGGACTTGAACGAGGTGCATGCTTGAATTTTTATTCTCACCCACGTCTGTAATTTTTACTTCTTCACCTTCGCCAAGTGGGTTTTTTTCGGCAACCTCTTCAATATTTTTTACCGTAGAGGAATATACTTCGGGAAATTTCGTAGGATGCTTTAAGGATTCTACAAAATTGGTTGGATAATACCGTACCGTTGTGCAACCAATAAAAGCCAGTGACAGAAGGGGAAATACTAATCGCAGAGTAATTTTAATAGTGTTCATTATTTATAATAGTGTGCCGCTGATTTTCAGGAACTTTACAAAAGACATAACAGGTGACACTTCACCTTGTTTTACGGCTGTTTTTACATATGCATTTGTATTAAAACAAAAGATATAGGGTATTGCAAGTGAGTATTTAAAATGCTTGAGTTATAATCAATGCGGTATCTTTGATTCTTGTAGATAACTTCATTGACATTTTGTCAGCTTATTTCTATCATAAAATACATTTGCATGTAGACATTACTTTACACTGCAGGTTATTAAATTTTTACAATTTCCTAGCGCGGCGAAGCCGCAACCAAAGTGCCTAAAGTGTAAAATGTCTAAAGTGACTAAAGTTAATGGTTTACTTTAAAT
>DATEBV010000167.1:0-5273 GCA_035287205.1 Chthoniobacterales bacterium
GAGCTTGCCAGCGATCGTCTCCTCTCACCCAACAGAAGACAATTTATTGGAAGAACAAAGAACCAGTGAAGAGTGTGAGCCTCCCTTACAACGATTAGAAGAGATAGAAACGCGTGGACGCAATCTGCAGTTACGAGAAGCAATGATGAATTCTGCGGGCAGCAAAGAAAAAAGTATCCTTGGAACCATTCAGAATCTCTTTTCTAAGTCTTCCGAACCTGTATATCCGGTACAAAGCAATCTGGATCAAGTTCAAGAATGGGCTTTAAAAAAACAGCTTCAGCCAAGTATTCAAGATCGAGAACGTTGGGGGATTCGAGAAAAGTTGGATCAATTGCAAACAGCAATAAGCCTTCAACAAAAAGAACTCAAAGATGCAAAAAATCTTTTGATGGAAGGAAAGGCAGATGATGCCTTAGGTGACGACGAAGATGATGGGAAAAGCAGGTTTAGTACAGCAACGAAACAAACATCTTCTTCTAAAGCTTCTTCATCGTTCAGTGCTAGTAAAAGTAGTATCTTTAGTTTTAGTGGTAAAACGCTCTTTAATAGTGGCAGTAAAAAAGAGTCTGTCTCACCACTTCCCTCCATTAGCGAAGAAAGTTCAGTATCACAAGATCCACAAAAACAGTTAAGACAGCTTCAAGAGGAAGCAAGCAATCTCAAAAAGAAATACTTTGAGCTTCTGACCCAAGCCGAAAGTGAACGTCTTGGCTTATCGGGTCAAAAGGCAGAGATTCCTTTTAGTGAAGAAGCAGATCGCAACTATGCTTGGGAAAAAGCAGACAAAAAAAGTGTCGCTGCTATTAAACGAGAGCGTCACGAACAAGAGCGAGAAAAGATAGCACAAGAACAACAAGAAAGTTGGCAGTCCAATACAGAACGTTGGAGAGCACGAGAACAAGCAGATCTTGCTTTTGGGATGTTACGCCAAGCTCAGGATCGTACGATTAAGTTAGGAGAAGAGGCGAGGAAAGCGAAAACAGCAACACAGCTAACAGAGGCTAGGCAAAAAAAAGAGGCTGCACTGGCAGAAGAAGAACGATTGGAACAAGTGTACTTAGCTGCGGAAGAAAACTGGGAAAAAATGGCTCAAGAATATAGCCAGAAGCATTCCGAGCAGAGTGGTTCTGAAGCAAAAGCCTCTGAACGTCTCAAAGAAAGAGATCAAGCTGTCAACAGACGTTGGGAAAAGCTTCTGAAGAATTATCAAAATCCTGAATTTCAGCAAGCAGCCGTTGAGCAAGAAGAGATAGGGGAGGCCATCATGGCTCTCAAAGATCAACTCGAAGAATCATATCAAAGTAGTTTTATCACCCATAAAGGTGAAGAGGCTTTAAACCATTATAGAGAACTAGCGTTCAAACGAGCTTTAGAAAATGCACGCAATCATCCCGCAGAAATGGCAGAAGCCTGGGATAAGATAGCAGCAACGCAAAAAGGGATGACTGTATCACAACAAGAAATTAACAAAGACGCAGCAGTCGTTTTTAAAGAAGAAGTGAAGCGTCTTGAAAAAATTGAGAAAATTTGGCAAGGCATCTTAGAACGAGAACGAGAAGAAGCAAAACAGAAAAGCGAACAAGCTGCTCAGGGATATTATCGAGGAAATCTTACCGATTGGCACGCTTTGAGTGATCAAGAAAGAGAGCGCTACAATAATGAGGTCAGAAAAGCTAATGAAGAGTACGAGCAAAAAAGAGAAGAACATCAAACGCTCCTTTCTTTACTTGAAGAAGAATTACAAAAAACAGGTAAATTATTAGAAGTTGTTAAAACGAAGCGTAAAGGCGATTGGAGGGCCAGTTCAGCAAAAAGACACGATCAACAAATTATCGACCTTGGGGCACAACAAGAGAAATTGCTTAAGGAGCAAAAGAAGCTTCAAGAAGACCTTGTTCAACAAGAAACAGGGCTTCATCTTGGTCAAAAAGCTAGACAAAAAGAGAACTACTACGAGGCCTTAAAACAAGCCCAAAGGAGTGAAGGGAAAGCAAGAGAGGGTAAAAATCCTTATTGGGAAAAGGCTGCAGAGTGCTACCGTCATGCAAGCAGTTATTGGAAAGAAGCAGCCGATGATAAAACTTCGGGACGTCAACAAGCGCAGAAGGAAAAAATGGCTTCCTTCTATGGCAGAGCTGCAGAAGCCTATGAAAAAGCGGCTCAAGAGCAGACAGCCTTGGCAACAACACGAAATCGAAGTAAGGAAACTTTGATTGCACTTTACCGTGAAGAAGCAACATTGAGTGAACAACTAGCCGAGCAATGGGGGAAAGGTGAATCAACCTCAAATGAATCAAACATTGCCGATATTCAAGAAGCTCTCTACCAACTTGAGAAAAAAATTGAACGCTATCTTGGCACTCGAGGAGCCCAGATCGAAGAACTTCAAGAAAATATTCCAGTCTTACAGCAACGTTGTGAAAAACTGATGCAAGAGGAATCACTAGTATTGCGTCAGCAAGGAAAAGAAGACTTCGCTGCAAAACAAGAAGCATTAGCAACCAGTCTTCGCGAGCTTCTCCCAACATTACAAACGGCTTTGGATGGTCTTTTTCAAGAAACTCCTGAAAGTAATGAAAAGGCAACAGCAGCCATTGATGCTCTTCGAGCAAAACAAAAAGAAGACCAAGAACTCCAAAAAATCATTCAACAAGCCCTCCAACTTGAAAAACTCGATCAAAAGAAAACTCTTTTTGAAACGCGAATGGCCGCTCTCAAAAACGAATTAGAGCTTTTTCAAAGTCAAGGTGAAGACTTCCTTGTTCAAGGTCATAAGAATCTTTTGGGTGATGCAACAATACTGTTTGCTTCTTTTAATCAGATAAGAGAGCAATTTTTAACGAATTCTCAAAAAGCTTTGGAAGAAGTCACTGAGCTTTATGCCAAGCTAGCTTTGTGGGAACAGTACGACCAACAGCTAGAGCAGCGTACCACTTCCTTAAAGCAACTCCATCAAAAGAAAAAATCGTTTCAACTGCGCTCAGAAGCTCTCCAGCAGGAGATCGTAACTTCTCAGAACCAAGGAGAGCAATTTCTCGGGTTTCTGGATAAAGGCCAACGTAGTTTTCTTAAGCAAATGAAAGAGGCTCTTGGAGCCATTGATCAACGAGTGCAACAACTCCTCTCTAAAACGAAGGACTCCGCTGAACAAACGGAAATTCTTTTTAAAAGACTCTCGGAGCTAGAAGAGTCCGATCGTATTTTTCAAAAAAACCTTCTCGTACTAAAAAAACTCAATCAACACTACAATGTCTTTCAAGAACGTCTTAAGACACTCAAGAATGAAAAGCTTTCATCATCCACTTCCGAGGAATCTTATTTGGGCAAGGGACGAGAAAAACTAGCTGCCATGACTATGAAAGGAGTTGCAAGGATTGATGAGATCGCAAAAGAACTTCTTTTAGGATCAAGCGAAGACTTAACAGAGGCAAACTCGTTCCTTAGTGATGCTGAAAAACTGAAGCAATACGATGACTCTTTTCAGCAAAACATTCCGAGCCTGAGCAAGCTTGATGAGAAGAACAATTTTTTTCAGAATCGTTTAGCACAGCTCCGTACGGAACTTAAAAATTCTAACACGCAGCAACAGCTTTTGCTGATGGAAGTTCAACAGCCGCTAGTGAACGAAATGGCAGAGATACTCTCGGAGATTGACCGGACCGCTCAGCTATTCCTTGCTAGAAAAGAGAGTGCAGCAGGAGAGATGCAACGTTGTTGGAATCAACTAGAGCCACTAGAAAAACGTGATCAATGTTACCAGCGCTCCCTTCCACAGCTTCGCGCTTTGGAAGAAAAAAGAACTGCTCTCCAAGTTTGTGTTCATTTAATGAACAGTGATATGAGTAGCTCTCGACAAAACGAAACACTCTTTACAGAGACTCGAAAGAACTTATTAGAAGAAATTAAAAAACAGCAAAAAAAAACATCCCAACTTTCAAAACAACTTTTATCAGATCTTCCAGAAGTCTCACACCTTGCTTCTCAGCAAGTCCCAGAGCTCATTGCTGCAGTAGATCAGCTTTTGGTGCGTCATCAACAGTTGGATGAAAATGCTCCGCACTGGAATGCTTTTGAAGAGAAAAAAAATCTTTGGGAGTCACGTCGAGTTACTTTAGACAAAGAGATCATTGCAGCTACGGCTAGAGGAGAAAATTTTTTAGCACAAGCCCAGCAGGCTTTTTTAGAAAATTTACAGCTCCTTCTAAAACAATCTGCTCAAATAATGCAGCAACTATTAGCCACTAAAGAAGGTGTTTTAAAAGAAGCTCACAGATTGCATCAAGATCTTAAGCAACTAGAGCAACATGGAGAGCAGCTCCAAAAAAATACTCCGCTACTACAACAACTCGATCAAAAGAAGGCAGGTTTTCTCGAGCGCATCACAGAGCTCAATAATAGAATAACAACTACTCAGCATCCAGAATCAGCCTTTGTTATCCAAGGCCAGGAGGGTCTTTTAAGGGACATGAATCAGCTTCTCTCGGAAATTGATCAGCACGCAGAAAAACTCCTTGCAAGATCTCCTAAATCTTTAGAACAAGCTAACGATCTCCTTCTAAAGCTTACATCTTGTGAGGGTCGTGACCAACAGCTTCAAGAGAATGCCACTTTCTTACAACAATGTGATTTAAAGAAAGCTTTGTTTCAAACACGTTCTGAGGCTCTCAACAAAGAAATAGCAGCTGCACAAGTCCACGGAAGTAGCGGAGAACAATTGCTTGTGGAAGGGGAGAGAAAATTACTCAGCAAGTGCATCCAAGCACTTTCAGAAATTGAGCAGAGAGTCTTGCAACTGCTTGGCGGAGTTACAGAGCCTTCCAAGCAAAATGCCACTCTTTTAACGAGACTTCACCAACTCGAAGAGGAGGATCGTGCTTTTCAAAAAAATCTTCCACTCTTGCAAGAGCTCCATCAAAACTATCAATCCTTTCAGGCTCGTCTTAAAGACCTCAACACCGAGATGGTGGTCTTTCGTCCTCAAGAGAAAACTTACCTTAATCAAGGAAGGAAATCCTTAGCAGCTGAGATCAGTCAAACACTTGAAACATTCAAAGAAACCTTCCAACAACTCTTTGCTGGTACTGCTGGTGTTGAAAACAAAACCACTTCTCTGTTTGCTCAACTCGAAGAGCTCAGAAAGCATGATCAGGCTCTCCAAGAGAATGCCTCTCAACTTCGAGAATTTGATGAAAAAAGAAATTTCTTTGAACGACGTGCTGAGCAACTCCAGGCTCAGATCAAAGTGTCTCAAGATCAGCAACAGCACTTGC
>DATEBV010000168.1:0-4925 GCA_035287205.1 Chthoniobacterales bacterium
AATAGCTAAAGAAACTGCACGCGAAAAACTAAAACAGGCAGATAAAGCCGTCAATGATCTTTGGGAAGTTATCGAGAGCAAATACAAAGAAGATACCGGCGATGAGCTTGGAGATCCCGACGAGAGAACCCCTCAGGCCTCGAATGCCTATATGAATTGGTACACAAAATGTCAGACCGATTATAAAAGCTGTTTTAAAGAGACTGATGAGGCACTGATAAAAGCTCAAACCAAATATTATAGTAGTAATGATGCTAATACCCGTGCTCAAGCTCAACTTCTCTACCAGCAAGCTGATCTTCTCGAAGAGAGTATTCTAGTAAATTATTCAGAGATTGCTAAGCATGGTGCGTTAGAAGCTGCTCGCAAGAGAATAACGCAGGAAGAGGTCGAAAATGCCTACAAACTTATCCAAAACGAACATGCTCAAAAAATCAGTGAAATAACAATCAATGGGAAAATGCCTTCGGAAACATGGGCCGATGATACAGAACGTACTAGTAAAAGAACATCAGCAGTTACAACAGCTACCCAAAAAGCTATCGAAGCATTCCAAGCGGAAGAAGAAAGACTGGCTTACATTAAAAAACGATGGATAGCCTCGATCAAAGAAGAAAAAAGAGATTCTAAATTGAAGAGAGAACGTGCTGCTAAAAGTTATGCTGAAGGAGATGTTTCTTCTTGGTATGAATTAACAGCTGAAGAGAGAGAAGCATATAACAAAGCTGTCATAAAGGCTGATGAAGTCTATGAAAATGTAGCTCCAGAGAAAGTACGCACTGCCCAATCAAACCTTCGTGAGGCTAACCGTCAATTAGGGAAAATAAATAGTTCTCGAATGAATTGGAATTATCAAAAACAAAAACAAACAGCTCTAACTGAAATAAAAAAGGCAGAGGAAAAATTGACTAAAGTGCAGAAAGAACAAAAAGAGCATGCAGAAGAAATAGAAAAGGCCATTCGATGGGCAAAATTAACCTATGAAGACAGAGAAGCTGAGATTGCTGAAAAACAAGCTCAAACTGCTCGAGAAAAACTCCAAATTGCAAAGAAAACTGCAAAGCAAACTGCAAAGAATAGTAAAGAGCCGTTATCTTGGATTTATGTTGCTTTCTGTTTTGACGGAGCATCCTCTTCCTGGAAACATGCTAGCGAAGAACTTACCAAAGGAAATCAAAAAATTGCGACGCTTTGGATTAAGGTTGCAGAGCAAAAAAAATCACTTGCTGAACAACATAAACAAGCGGCTTATGCATATGCTTCAGATAACACAGAAGCATTGATGCGTTGGGATGAGGCTAATAATAAGGATGGACCTCTTTGGTCTGCAACTCATTGCTTATCAGATGCTATTTCTTCTTTAGAAAAAGCCGCCAAAGCGAATGAGGAAGGAAAAGAAGAACTTGCAAAACTCTATACTCAAAAAGCAGGGTGTATCCAAGCTGCAGCGGAAGCGTATCAAAAAAGTGCTCATGCTGTAGTTCAAGGGAATGAAGAAGAGGCTGAACGTTTAAAAGAGAGTGCCAATTACAACGATTCTGGTAAAGCTTGTTTATCAAAAGCAATCCCTTCTTTAGAAAAAGCTACTAAAATGAATGTGGAAAGAAAAGAAGAATTTGCAAAACTCTATAATCAACAAGTAAAGTGCTATCAAGCTGCAGCAGAAGCGTATCAAAAAATTGCTCAGGCTGTAGTTCAAGGAAATAAAGAAGAGGCTTATTTTTTAAGAAGAGCTGTCAGACTTTTTGAAAGTGATTCTACCCTAAGTCCAGGTAGCGTTTATTGTTTATCAAAAGCAGTCTCTTCTTTAGAAGAAGCTACTAAAGCGAACGCAGAAGGGAAAATAGATATTGCCAAACTCTATAATCAACAAGTAGGGTGTTACCAAGCTGAAGCAGAAGTGCATCAAAAAACTGCTCATGCACTACTTCAAGGAAATAAAGAAGAGGCTGAACGGTTAGAAAATTCTATTGGCTTTCTTCAACTTGATTCGGCGTTTGTATCCATAATTTTAGAGTGCTTAAAGAGAGCTTCTGAAAAAAATAGTTCTGGTAATTTAGAACTAGCTCAACTCTGGACTAAAGAAATAGAGAAAATAAAAGAACTTGCTAAACATATGAGTGAAATAGCTCAAACACATGTTCAAACGAATGGCATAGGTAATATACAAGACATTTATGGAGATAGAGCAATTGCTGCTTTAGGACGGAATGCAGAACGTCTATTTGAGGCTGCAGAATATTTGATTAAAGCGACTGAAGCTAAAAATGTTGGAAATCCAGAAATAGCGGAACTCTGGGATAAGAATGCCTTGGCAATGAAAGCTCTTGCTGAACATGCACGAGAAGCTATTCAAGCTTATATGTCAGGAAATACAGAAGCGACTGAGGGATGGGATAAGGCTGCTTCGCTTTTTTGGAATAGTGGAGATATGTCACATGAAACTGATGCATGGATACCAAAAATAGCAGAAGCAAAAGAGCAAGGAAATCTAGAAGTTGCTGAACTTTGGAAAAAAGGTGTAGAACAAATCCAGGCTTTAGCTGAACAATGGCGACAAGTTGCCTATGACCACGCGTTAGTCAACAAAAAGGTAACTAAACAATGGGATAAGATTGTTTTATCTGCAAAAGAAGAAGATGATTATATAGGTAATAAACTTTTCTCCAAAGCTCATGGATGGATAGCAAAAATTAACGAATGGATGCCAAAAATCGTTGAGGCAAAAGAGCAAGGAAATCTAGAAGTTGCTTCACTTTGGACAAAAGGTGTGGAACAAATGCTGGCTTCTGCAAAAGAATATCAAAAAGCGCTCCAAGTTTTAGTTCAAGGAGATGAGGAAGAAGTTGAAAACTTAAAAGAGGAGGTTGAATTGTTGGATGGTGATCATTCGAAAAAATCTACCAAAGTAAATGAGGAATGGAAATCAGAAATTGCAAAACTCCATATCCAACAAGCGGAATGCTATCACACTTTAGCGGAAGAATATAGTCACGTAATCAATGTGATAACGCAAGGAGAGAAAGAAGAGAGTCAACGCTTAAAGGAAGCCCTCAAATTTCTTGAAAATGATTTTTACAAGGATCCAAGAAATTATTTGGCATGTTTTTCCCGACTTAGTAGTGTTTATTGTTTATCAGAAGCTGCTTCTTCTTTAGAAAAAGCCATCAAAGCGAATGAAGAAGGAAAATCAAAAGTTGCCAAACTCTATACTCAACAAGTAAAGTGCTACCAAGCTGCAGCGGAAACGTCTCAAAAAGCTGCTCATGCTGTAGTTGAATGGAATGAAGAAGAAGCTGAACGTCTAGGAAAAGTCGCTAGGATTTTTGGAAGTTGTGATGCGAGAAGTCCAGGAAGCAGTTATTATTTATCGAAAGCTATTTCTTCTTCAGAAAAAGGTGATACAGCACAGATGGAAGGAAATTCAGAAATTGCTTCACTCTATACCCAGCAAGTTGACTGTTATCATGCTTTAGCAGAAGAGATTAAAAAATTTGCTCATGCTGCAGTTGAAGGAGCGGAAGAAGAAGAAGCTCAATGCTTAGAGAAACAGGTCGATTTTTTTAAATCTAATGCGAGGCTTTTATCTAAAAGCTCGGAATATTTAGTTAAATCTTCTGAAGCAAATAATTTTGGTAATTTAGAATTAGCCCAATTATGGGCTAAAGAAGCAAAAAAAATAAAAGAGCTTGCTAAATATATGAGTGAAATAGTTCAAGCGCATGTTAAAATTGATGAACTAGAGAACATTCGTGATCATAGAGTAGGTGCTACTTTAGAAAATCATGAATATCGTCTATCTAATGCTGCAGAATATTTGACCAAAGCAGTTGAGGCAAAAACCTCTGAGAATCCAGAAATAGCGGAACTCTGGGATAAGAATGCCTTGGCAATGAAGAGCCTTGCTGAACATGCACAAGAAGCTATTCAAGCTTATATGTCAGGAAATACAGAAGCGGTTGAGGGATGGGATAAGGCCGCTAGTTTTTTTAATAAAAGTGTGGATAACTCACATAGAGCTGGAGCATGGATACCAAAAATCGCTGAGGCAAAAGCTCAAGGAAATCTAGAAGTTGCTGCACTTTGGACTAAAATTGTAGAACAACTGCAGTCTTTTGCTGAACAATATCGACAAGCTGCGTGCGCTCACGCCTCAAACAACAAAAAGGAAGCTGAACAATGGGATGAAATTTTTGCAGATGAGGATGTATATAATAAATTTTTATCTAACATTAACGAATGGACAGCAAAAGAAACAGAAGCAAAAGAGCAAGGATATCTAGAAACGGCTGCGCTTTGGGCAAAAGCTGTCGAACAAATGCTGGTTTCTTTTGAACAACAGATTAAACAGATTAATACAATCACAAAAGATACGGAGGAAAGCGACAAAAAAATATTTCTTATGATAACGTATTCTATATCATCTCAAGCTGCAGAATGTTTAGCTAATGAAGCAAAGGCAGAAGCCCAAGGAGACCAAGAAATCGCCTCTCTTTGGTCTACAGCTTCCAAACAAATACAGGCTTTTGCTGAACCACATAGACAAGCTGTGTATGCCTATGCCTCAAACAACAAAAAGGAAGCTGAACAATGGGATGAAATTTTTGCAGATGAGGATGTATATAATAAAGTTTTCTCTGAAGTTAAGGAATGGATACGCAAAATTGAAGAAGCAAAGACACAAGGACATTTAGAGATTGCAGAGCTTTGGACAAAGGCTGTTGGGCAAAAAATGACTTCTTTAAAAGAATATCAAAAAGCACTCCAAACTTTAGTTCAAGGGAATAAAGAAGGCGCTAAACGCTTAATGGAGGAGCGTAAATTGTTTGATGGCAATTATGAATCTCCTGGTAGCTCTTATTGTTTGTCGGAGGCTGCTTCTTGTTTAGAACAAGCTGTCAAGGCGCAAGTGGAAGGAAAAGAAA
>DATEBV010000169.1:0-4964 GCA_035287205.1 Chthoniobacterales bacterium
TTCGTTAGAATCGACCAACGATGCTCTTACTGCGGCCTCACTCCCTGCTTCTTACGAGCTTCACTTTACACTCAATGTTGCCATCCCTACCCCAGCAACAACCTTCACAACACTCAGTGCCGCGACACCCGACATCGAAAAGGCACTCCCTGATTTGAAAAGCATGCTTTTTGAGAAAGAGCAACCTCTCAAGGCCTCACCTCATTATACAACGCTTTATCAAAATAAAATAAAAACGCTCAATAATCACCTCTCACACCTCGACCAACTCCTTTCCCGTCAGTTACTCTACGACTGTCAGACAATCTTACCATTGACCAACTCTAAAAATGGTTTCAAAGCACTCTTAGTACAAGCCATGATGAATGTGAATACTGATGGTTCTGATGGTGATCGTAATATCCCTCTGGAAAAACTCTCCCCTTCTTACCAACCTCAGACCAATTACCGTTGGCCTAAGAAATCGTCGCATCCGAATCCTAATAGTCGTGATCTAGAAGTGCAGCTCGCTCTCAAAGAGATTGCCCTGAAAGAGCCCTTGGTAACTAGCGAGCAAAAAAATAAACTCCAACAGCAGATCAATACTAGCAAAACCATGATCGCTGAACTCCAGCGTTGGAGTTTTTTAATCGGCTCTGCTGATCCCTTTATTGTTTTACCAAAATTTATGTTAGGAGAAAAAAATGGAGATGCTGCACTTGGCGATTATGCGGTCGTACTCTATCAAGGAACTCTCTACCCTGCAGTAGTCGGTGATATTGGTCCATCAACAAAACTTGGTGAAGCATCGCTACGACTTTGTCGAGCACTTGATCCACGCTCTGGCGCCTTACATCGCCCAATGGAGGCACCTCATGTCAGTTATTTTATCTTTCCTGGGTCAGCAGAGCATCCTTTAGCGGCTCCTGATTATAAGCACTGGAGCGAACGTTGCCATCAACTCTGGGGTAACTTAGGAGGTTCTCCTAGTATTCCATGGCATGAGTGGGAAAACTTAGAGCAGCCCTGGCTTGAAGAAAAATAATAGCCACAAAAGAACACAAAGAAACACAAAGAACGTAAAAACAAGTAACGGGTAAAGAGTAACGGGTGGCGAGTATTCAATATAGCAATTATTTACGATAGGCCTTAAGGCCTATCTAAGTGACTACTTTTTAGATAAAACTAACTGTAGAAAGTTTTGTCTCTGGACTCGCTACTCGTTACTCGTCACTCTTTACTTTTCTGGACGTTCTTTGTGTTTCTTTGTGTTCTTTTGTGGTTAATTTCTTCTCTTAATATTAAAGGCGTGCTTTCTGTTGCCTCCAATTCACTTTCTAAAGGAACTGTGTGAGATGCTATCGGATTAAAATAGTTTCTTATTCTAGCGCTGAAATTATCACCATTATGGGAATGGCGGACCACAGCTCGTTGCGCCGCTTCACGAGCTATTGCTTCCGCAATAGAATCACGGGCTTTCATTGATTCAGGAGAAGGCATGGGATATTTGAATCCCTGTTTTTCAGCAAGAGCCAATGCATCAGCAACAGCTGCTGTACTACCAGCAGCCATAGCAACGTGCCCTGCTTTTTTAGCCCTAAGGACAAGCAAAGCCGCTTTATCCTTAGCCTCTTGACTAGCATCAGGAGCCCAAGCAATTTTAATCGCCTCACAAGCTTCTTTGGTCGCAATATGAGCTATGTCAAAAGCCAGTCGTGCTTCTATTTCAGCATCAATAACAGCATCGGAAGCATGAGGTAGTCTTTCTCGAAGTTCCCTTCTAAGTTGAGCTCTCTGCTGAACAGCCGCGGAATCTTGATCAATTGTAATTGCTGGGTTCTTGTTAGCAAAAATCAATAAAGGAGTCTCTTCATTAAAAGAAGACTGAAATTCTCTTGAAGGATTGACGTTCATACGATGAGAATTAAAAACATTACCTTGATTTAGGGCAAGCCTGGATATTTCACACTGATCGTAACGAGAAAGTTGCGAAGACTGATGAGCCCAGGCAGACGAGGGTTTTGGCGCAGGGCTGTATGTCTGCATACTGTCCAAGCCCAAACTGGAGTCTAATGTTGCATCCATCGGCTTTCCCTGCTTTAGCAGTAGATTGGCATGAAATATTTGGTCAAGCTCTTCCTCTAAAAACCCGCCCATTTCCTGAACCACTTTAGGGTTCATCTCCATCATCATCAAATCACTTCTATCTTTTTCCTCTAAAAAATTTGAATCATTGTTAGCAAAAAGAACTCCTGTTTTAAAAAGAAAAAATAGCAGGAGTAACGGGATGACAGGCAAAGTGATTTTACGTGTTAGATTAATAATTCTAAGTAAAATCATGGGTTGGGAGGGACTCGAACCCTCAACCAATGCCTTAAAAGGGCACTGCTCTACCGTTGAGCTACCAACCCGAAAAGCCAATAAGAGTAGCAATATTTTCTAAGAATGCAAATTAAATATTCGGAAAATTAATGAAAAAATTAATAAGAGGAGAAGAGATGGTGAAGATTTAAATTAAAAATAACGTGCACAAATTTAATGAGTGTGGCGAATACTGATTAGATCTTCAGTAATCAATTATTCTTTTTTCCCATCCCTTCCATCCTTGTTAATTTCTTTTTTCAGATAAATGCACATCAACTCAAACTACGAAATAGTTAGAGCCTGCCCTGAATCATCGGATCCTTTATTGGAGATGGTTCAGAGCTCAAAAATGAAAAATATAAATACTCAAAAACACCATTTTGTCGAAAATTAATTGGTTATAGTGAGCAATTTTTTCAATGAATTGTCGTAGGCAAGAAAATAAACTCGTTACCCTTTACTCGTTACTCGTTACATGCCTGTAGCTAAAACAGGTACCAAGTAAAAATTAAAAATCGCTCCCAAAAATCGTTCATTCTAGGACAGACTCTAGTTACAGGATGTCAAGCGCTTTTTGTATTTCTTCTGATGCCCCCTGTGTCTGAGCCTTTAACGCAGACCAAACAATTTTTCCCTCTTTGATGAGAAAGGACTGGCGGCTTGCCATACCAGTAAGAGGATTGAGTTTTACGCCAAAAGCTTTTGCGACGCTTCCATCTTCATCAGCAATCAATGCAAAAGGCAGTTCGTATTTCTGCTGAAACTTTTTCTGAGCTTTCGGAGTATCTCGACTAACACCTAAAATCTGAATTTCTTTTCCCTCTTGATCGTGAAGGGTGGTAATGGAACTTCTACTGGCATCTCGTAAAGAGCAAGCTTCTGCTGTGCATCCAGGTGTTGACGCCTTGGGATAAAAATAGACCAGGGTAATTCCCTTAGCATAGACGTCATTGAAATTAATAGTCTCTCCATCTTGATTATTCGCTGTTAATTGAGGTGCCGGAGCTCCTAAAGGTAACGATTCGGTTGATGATGTTTTAAAAAGATTCATAGTGGGGAATGACGAAGGCAGGAGTCTTGGTCATGTTGAAAAGTTGAAAGATTGAAGAGTTGAAAGGATACTGCAATATTGTAACCAAGGTAGATACCTTGGTAGTTAGCTACTATAAGAGAAACTTCTTGGAATGAATTTTTAAAAACTTTTCATTTCGCAATCTATTCTCTGCGTTCTTTGCGGTTAAATAATTCTGTGTTCTTTGTGTTCTTTTGTGGCTATTCCTTCAGCCTATTACGGTAACGTTTTAAACTCCTTCGCAACCGTTTCATAAACCGTCTGTGCAAATTTAACTCGAGCGTACCATTTATAATTAGCAGGAATAACCGTCCAAGGAGCAATTTTAGAAGAAGTTTTCTCAAACATTACTGAAGCCGCTTCATTGTGCTGCTTCCACTTTCTTCGATTACGCCAATCCTCTTCGTTAATTTTCCAATGTTTAAAAGGTTCTTTTTGACGTTCTTTAAAACGTCGTAATTGTTCATCCTTCGTAATCATCATGAAGGTCTTGATCAAGATTGTCCCCCCATCAATAAGAGTGCGCTCAAAGTCATTAATTTCTTGATAAGCCCTCTGCCACTCTTTCTCTGTAGCAAATCCTTCTACTCTCTCAACCAGCACACGTCCATACCAAGAACGATCAAATATGGTCAAATTCCCTTTAGGGGGCAATTTGTTCCAAAAACGCCAGAGATAATGATGTTCATATTCTTCAATCGTTGGTTTAACAACGGAATAAACACGAACAAGGCGTGGATCAAGACGCTCAACAACACGCTTAATAGCACCACCCTTCCCTGCAGCATCAGGGCCTTCCATCACAATAATAACCGAGCGATTGCTCTCTTTAAGCTGAAGTTGAAGATTCAATAATGCGAGTTGATATTTCTTAAGCTCACGAAGAAAAACATCCTTCGTGATAGAACAGTTTTGATCAAGAGCATCGAGGTTGATAATTTTTTTTGGCATAAAGGAAGGATAACAGAGATAATAGAGAATGAAAGAGGAAGAAAATTAACAGGGATAAAAGCGATGAAAGGGATAACAGCGGGTACAATTTAAAAATAACCACGTTCTTATCAAATTGTTCTAGGAGCTCTGGCGCTTTGTCTTGCTTACTCTGTTCTCTTTATCCCTTCCATCCTTGTTAATTTCTTGCAGTTTCAGTTATATTTGTAGTTTTACGGCATTGAAAACGCTTTTATAAGATCTGACTCTGTTAAAAATTCTGAAAAAGTCACAGGTTGGGTGTCATCACCTGCTGGATAGAAAACATAATAAGGAACACCGACACGACCGAAGGCTTGAAGGGCCTTAGTAATTTCCACGTTAGCATTCGTCCAATCAGCTTTCATTGGAACAATCTGATGTTTTCTAAAAAGAGCTCTTACGGCACTTGTATCAATTGCCGTATGTTCATTAAATTTGCAAGTAATACACCAGTCTGCAGTAAAATCGACAAAAATAGCCTTCCCCTCTTTACGAAGCTTATTAAATGTTTTTTTGGAATAAGGTACCCAAGTAATGAGATCTTCTGATTCTTTTGATTCTTGAGTTTTACTGAAGG
>DATEBV010000170.1:0-13163 GCA_035287205.1 Chthoniobacterales bacterium
TGCTCACGAGCAACAGCTTCTTGTACAGCGGTATTAAGATCACCAAGAGGAACCCAACCAACAAGCGTATTTTGAGCACCGGTAACTTTTGAAATCATCGCAACAGAATCAATAAGACGCGTTACACCCGTCTTAGCATTCCACTGAATAACTGTCGTGATCGGTTTGCCACCAACCATAATTGTTGCTGAAATACACTGAAAATTATTATCATCAGCGTTAGCTTTGGTAGCACTTTTTTGTTGGCACGCAGTAAGAACAAACGTACAGGAAAGAAGAATAGAGAGGCTTTTTAAATAGTTCACCGAACCTTTTTAAGTGATTTTAAAAATATATCAATTTAAAAAAATCATAACTCCTCAGGCATCACCTGAGGAGTGTTTAAAAGTTGAAAGGTTGAAGAGTTGAAAGGACGCTTTGAAGCCACTCGATATTAACAATAAATCTCATAATAGAGGTCTTTTCAAACTCGCTTATGCTGATGAAGTGCAAGGAGCCTCGGAGCGCAGAACTTGAGTGTACAGAAGTACTCGATAGTTCGAGCACCGGAGCGACGAAGCAATTCATTAGCATAAGTAGAGTTTGGAAAGACCTCTAATGTTGTAGCATCACTAGCTCACTCGAAGTAACCCTCACCACCTCTTCAATAGAAGTAACTCCTTGTGCAACTTTTTTCCACCCATCAAGGCGAAGAGGGACCATGCCATCACTAATAGCTTGTGCAGAGAGGTCCTTTCCGGTAGCTCTTTTTTGAATAAGCTCTTGAAGATGTGAGGTCATGGGACAGATCTCCATAATAGCAAGTCGTCCGGAATAACCGCTCTGACGGCATTGATCACATCCAACTGGCTGACGAATATTCCGAGGAAGATCGAGTGGAAACCCAAGTTTGAAAAGTTCTTCATCAGAAATTTCAAGTGATTTAGAACAGTGAGGACAAAGTTTTCTCACCAAACGCTGTGCAAGAAATGCTCGTACTGAAGACCCGACGAGAAAAGGCTCCACTCCCATATCCATAAGTCTCGTAATACCACCCACAGCATCATTTGTATGAAGAGTGCTAAAAACCAAATGTCCTGTTAGCGCCGCACGAATAGCAATATCTGCGGTTTCAGCATCGCGCATTTCTCCAACCATAATGACGTTAGGATCACCACGAAGAATACTCCGAAGCGCATTGGCAAAGGTCAAATCAATCTCCGGCTTCACTGCAATCTGAATAACTCCATCGAGCTTATGTTCTACTGGATCTTCGATTGTCACAATACGACGTTCCTTCACATTGAGATGACTTAAAAAAGTATAGAGTGAGGTACTCTTACCACAACCAGTCGGTCCTGTGACTAGAACAATTCCGTTGGACATAGAAACCAGCGAGCGAATCTGTCGTTCTACGGTAGGATCCAATCCTAATCGTGCAAAATCAAATCTCTCTTGTCCTAAAAGACGCAAACTCACATTCTCACCATGCACACATGGAATCGTTGCCACACGTACGTCGATTGAATGGCCACCATGCTCCAATGCAATACGACCATCTTGAGGTAGACGTCGCTCTGCAATATCAAGACCAGCCATGATTTTTAAACGCGAAGTCACAGAATCCTGAAGCATTTTAATTCGAGGAGGCACTGGGGCCTCATGAAGCACTCCATCGATACGATAGCGAATACGCAAATCACGTCCTAATGGTTCAAAATGAATGTCGGTTGCTGATTGTTGCAACGCTTCACGTAAAATCTGATTAACAAATTTCATCACTGAGGCTTCAGAATCTTCCTCATCCACGATATTAACTTCTTCTCCACTCTCAGTTGCCTGCTCCTCCTCTCGTCCTTCCATCAGTTCTTCGAAGGTTTCAGCTCCAACACCATACGTTGCTTTTATCGTATCGAGCAAACGACGACGCGTGGTTAAAACGAAATGAATAGGGCCACTATGGTACATTTCCAATGCTTGCCACCCACAGTAATCAAAAGGATCAAAAGTTAAGAGACGCAACGTTCGCTCGGAACCAAGAACATGAGGTTGATCATTTATCTCGGGAATGACGCTAAATCCTAACGCCAAACGAGCAGGAAATTTATCACGCACATGAGGAGGAGGAGCAACATCTCCTTCTTCCCTCCACTCCATTTCTAAAGATTGAGCCAGCTCATAAAGAAAATCCCTCTCTGCAACCGTACCGCTATCTAACACAGCACCTACTAAAGAACCTTGCGAAAAAGCAGCTCGATTCAAGTCTTCGTGCAACCCTTCAAGATTACTACATCCTACTTTCTGAGCCAGGAGAAGCAATTGATCGATAAGACCCAATGCAGGACGAATATTTTCTTCAGAGTGATGAGTGATAAAATCGGAGGACATTAATTAGAAGATGGGAGATGGAAGATAGAAGATGGGAAATGGAAAATCTCCCAATGGCGTTGTTAATTAATAACGGTCATTAATATCACCTCAAATGCTTAAATTCGCAACGTCGTTTCTTTAAAAAATTAAAAATTATCTTCGCATTCTTCGAAAAAATGCGTTAGATTAAGAGGCTAGAAAACCCTTCAACCCTACCAAGGTTCCTACCTTGGTAGTTACTCAGTTTGTAAATATTCGGCTAACTCAGTCGGTAAAATTTGTCTAAATATGTTAGGATCCTTTGCTAAAGTGACTGCGAGAGCAAAAAAAATCGATCAAATAAAAATATTGCTTCGCTTCGGTAGACTTTCGAGCTTTTGCTCGAAAGTTATCTACGAACTACGAACTACGAACTACGAACTAACTATTTGGTCTGCTGGCCGAATAGTTACATTAATTTTGAGTTTGATCTCTGCTTTAAGCTTGTTAACACCAGGGTCTTTTGCTGCTTCTATAAAAACGGGCCCCTCAAAAGAGCTTCAATCTCCTACATCCTCTTCTAAAACCTCTACAAAAGTCCTTACTCCCGAAGATCCTTCTCTTACAACAGTTCCTTCTGCCAATGAAGCATCTCCATCTACATTACCAAATACTCCTTCCATCGTTGTTGACGCCTTTGCTCCTTTTACAATCACTCTTCAATCTAAACAGGAAGCCACTCCCCTTCCCTCTTGGGCTATTGCTCCCATTAAAGTAAATCGCGACCTCTGTTCCGTTGAGTTCCCTCTGCCTTCTCTCACAGAACAGTCAGAAATTGAAAACTTTTCCCTCACGGTTAATTTTAATGACCACGGTGATGGTGGTCCTGTGGTAGAGTGGGCTAAGCCTCATGGCGAACGCGTTATGATCTGTAGTGGTCTTGGCACTAACGGTCCTGCTCTTGGGACCAATAGCAGAACAATTCTTATCCCTAATGACCTTGCTCTCGATGGCGGCTCTGTCATTGTCACTCATGCAGGACGCTTTGAACAACTTCTTTCTTTAACCATTCGTCCAGGTCGTACGGCCATGGTAGCTGTTCTTGGTGGAAAAAATAGTCCTGCTCTTGTCGATGAATCTTTAAAAGTTGTCCAAAAAGATCTTGCTGAAGGTGGAACGGCTCCTCTAAAAAAAGGAGATTTTGTACACGGTTGTATTATCTCTGCAGAGCTTAAGGCACGTGTTGAACAGCTCCATGGCAATGAAATTGAATTCGTTGTCCCTCTTCAAGGAGAGCTCCCTGAAGCAACTATGCTCCATACAGAACTCATGGGACTCAATCTCGAATCACAAGTCGAGGTGCAGGTTAACGGGATTTCCATAGGAACACTCAACACTCCTGATTTCAAACTTGATGCTCCTGAACTAATAAAAAACAACCCTCCAGAAAGTCCTAATACTCCTAATTTTCAATTCGCAGGATGGCGCGATGGCTCCCTTTACCTTCCCGCGCGTGTTTGGAAAGAAGGAGACAATAGTCTCGTTTTTCTCGTAAAACAGCAATCGAGTGCGCCAGCCCCCTCTTCTCTCCTCTCTCTTCGTAATACAACCTTTGATCTTCGCTATGCAACAACACCCACTGCTAAAAATTTATTCCGATTTTAAAGTCGCCAAAAAAAATGTACGTTCAAACTAAACTGAAAGACTAAAAGAATTCACCACAAAGATCACAGAGAATTCACAAAGAATACGAAAAAAGAAAATATCTTAAAATTTTTTTATAAAAAAATTTTTCTATGTGTTCTTTGTGATTTCGCCTTAGCGAATTTGTGCTCTTTGTGGTTAATTTCTGTTGATTACGGTAATGTTAGAACAACAATACTTCAATTCAGTTTGAGCTCAAAAAAAAATTAACATTGGTACCCCTCTTGCAAAAAATCTATTAAGGGTTTAACTTTCATCCTTACGAACCAATCTCCTATCTTCCATCTTCTATCTTTCAAACTATGACTCCCTATCTTTTCTCTCAACAGCTCCGTCAAAGACGCCACTTCCGCGAAGCAGGTTATACTCTCTTTGAAATCATGCTTGTTCTTGGCATTATCTCTGTTCTTGTTGGATCAGCTATCTATATGCTTTCAGGCAATATCGATGTGGCTAAAGAACAACGCGTCACAAGCGATATACAAGCAATTTCAATGCAGCTCCGCACCTATGAAATGTTAAACTATCGTAAGCCAACTACAGAACAAGGCCTTCTTGCCTTAGTTCAACCTCCATCTGCTGACCCTAAACCTCCACGGTGGAAAAAACTGATGGAAGCCGTACCTTTAGACCCATGGGGCAATGAATATATTTATCGTAACCCAGGAAAATATAAACCTGATTCCTACGATCTCTACTCTCTAGGCGCTCAAGGAAAAGAAGGCGAAGGCAATATCGGACGCTAAAAATAAGTAAGGGATCACCAAATTAATAATATACTATTAATTTGGTGATCAGTTCGCAGTTCGTAGTAGTTTCAGCTCGTTAAATTAATTTGCACCGTACTTTCAGTGTGATTTCTAAAATTTATTTTGAGTTCTGTTTTATCGACATCTATTTTTTGAAATCCCCGTTTGTTATGCATAAGTTATTTGTTAGGGCGAACCTAAAGATTTCAACTCTTCAACACTACCAAGATTCCTACCTTGGTAGTTACAATTGTGCCTCGTAATTCTCCATTGTATTCTTCAATAGAAAAAAACAGAATGCTTTGGAAATTCGCTTATGCTGATGAAGTGCAAGGAGTCGACGGCCCGCAGAACCTGAGTGTACAGACGTCCTCGATGGTTCGAGCACCGGAGCGACGCAGCAATTCATTAGCAGAAGTAGAATTTACAAAGCATTCTAGTGGTTTTACATTACTGGAGGTACTAATCGCCCTCGCTCTTGTTGCCATTTTAATGGTAGCTGCAGCTCCCTACATGAGCGATGATTTAAAAATGAATAAAGGAGACCATGTTACTGAGGCCATTGCTACACTTGTTGAACAGACGCGTGCAGCAGCTCTTAATACTGGAGATGTAAAATACATCGATTTTACCGACTCTCAATTACTCAAACTGCTCCCCGATGGATGGAAACTTCAGATCGAACGAATGAGTGATAAAAAATTTCGATCCCCCACTTCTGGAGAACACTGGGAATTTAATAGTGAAGGAATTAGCGAACCGTTAACCCTCCGCATTCAAGGGCCTGAATCACCCATTGTGATGAAATTTGACCCCATCACTGGGCAAGTAATCCATGAGGAGTTATGAACTATCAACTACGAACTCGCAACGCCGCGGCCTTTACCCTTTTTGAAGTTCTTATTGCATTAACTGTTTTTATCTTTGCAGTAACAGGATTAGCTATTGCTCTTGATTCAATGATTCAATCAGCATTGACCGCTCGCGAACGCGTTCTCTCACGCCTCGAACTCGAATCACGTCTAGCCTATAATATGACTGATCCTCCTCTGGAGGGCAGCCGTACTCTTAAATCTGAAGAGAACCATGGCGTCGAGGTTCAAGAATCCCTAGAGCCTGTTGAACTCAAAGATAATCAAGATCAATTAATTCCCAATATTTATCGCCTTAAGATTAATACAAAAATAGGCACTATTACTGATTCGGCAGAAATCCTCCTCAATAGTTCTATGATTCAACGCATCCAATCACTCCCTTCTGCGACGAATTGAACAATTTTTTCTATGCTTTTCGCCAGCCTACCTCCAACTTCCACCCATCTGCCTCCTCCCTCCAGAAAAGCAGCTTTTACCCTTCTTGAGATTGTTTTAGCAATGACAATCTTTGGCTTGCTGGCAGGGGCTATCTATACGCTTTCAACGGCATCTATTCATGTAACTCGAGAAATTCTTGACGAACAGCTCACCGTGCGTCGTTTGGAAGGCTTTCTCACTATTACACGCAATGCTTTTCTTAATCTTCCTGCCCATGGAACGATCAGCTTAAGCACAGAAGGCAATGAAACAGCGATTCCTGATCTTAATTTTGAACATGCAGCCAGCCTTTTTGGCCTACCAAGCCTTGGTGGTGGCACATTAGTTTTATCTGCACGCGCGCGAAATGATGGAACACGTACCTTCTCCATATTACTCCTACCTAAAAACCTTCAAGGAGAGGATCGCGATCGTTACTATCAAGGAGAACATTGGATTCCCTTACTTCCTAAAGTCAACAAACCCCATTGGAGCTTTTTCCGCAATGGCGAATGGCTTGAAGAGTGGCCTCAAGGTACAGGACGCCCTCAACTAGCCCGCTTACAAATGGAAGTTCTTGGCATTAATCATTCCGTAGATGCTATTTTCTATATTCCTCCTATAGGAAAAACTATCTTCCAGCCAACAACTGATGATTCAATGGACGGGCAAAGCGCTCAGCCTAACTCACAACAAACTCCATCCCCTACGAGCGCTATTAAAGAGCTTCAAAAGCTCAAAGAAGAACTTAAAAAGCTCAAAGAGGATCTCCAAAATGCTAATAAAGGATCTCAAAATTAATAAACTAACAACTAGCAATCAGAAAGCACTAACTCCGCTTCGACCTCCTGATCGAAGAGGCTCTTCCGCCTTTGCTCTTCCTGTGGTCCTTTGGACCATCGCCTTTCTCGCGGGACTTATCATGCTTGTCGTAGGTTCTGTCAACAGTTGGCTTGATGAAGAAGGACATGCCGAACGTGTTTTCCGTGCACGGCAGATGGCACTAAGTGGTCTTGCTATTGCTATGGACAAAAACATACAGGCTGATGATCCTATCCTAACCAAAGGAGACCCTAAGAGTCGTGAAGGAGAAAGTTATTCCGTTGAAATTGGCAACGAAGCAGGCCTCATTAATCCTAATTATTTGATTATGCCTTCGAAACGCCCTCTTTTTCAACAGCTCTTTCAGAATTGGGGAGTCTCAGAAAAAGATCAAGAAAGCGCTATTGATGGACTCTACGATTGGATAAGCCCTACCGAGCTGACATCACCTCATGGAGCTAAACGAGCTGAATATGAGGCTCAAGGAAAAGAGGGATTCCCACCTAATTCTTTATTCCTAGATGCTCGAGAAATGGCAATGGTTATCGGCTTTGGTCCTGTCATGAAAGCAAAACCCACATGGAGAAACTACTTCTCAACTTTTAACCCTGGAAGAATCAACATTCTAACCTGTGGTGCTAATATACTTGTAGATGTTTTAGGAATTACTCCTGAACAAGCTGATGCTTGGGTTAAACTCATCACTGGTGCTAATAGCGCTTCAGGGAAAGAACCCCCGCACATTAGTAACATTGACGATGTAGCAGATCTCATCGGAGTTACTGCTGCGCAACGCACCATGATGCATCAATACTTTAGACTGACAGGAGACATTCGACATATTGATAGCAAAGGAACCTGTAACGGAGTCAGTCATCATATTATTGTTGTCATGACAGATGGGCCAAAAGGCTTTCTGTTAAAGTGGCAAGAAGAGTAACCATGCTACCAACATCTCTTTATTTCTACGAAATAAAGAGATGTTGGTATAATCGGACCGTATTGGTAATTCACAGCAAAATTTAACTTAGAAAATAACTCCATTGGTATATACTCATCACGAATGAAAATTAAGTTTAATATTTCAATCCATGTTTTTTGTACGCTTTAAATCACGCCAATTTTATCAACATCCGTTCATTTTACAGAAATGAAGAGATATTGATAGTTATAAAAGTAAGAGAAAAAAAGTGGCGTGGTTATTAGAATAGTGTTATATTTCCACACTCCAAAATTTTGAATACCCCCAATCGTAACTCTCATCTTCCATCCTCTATCTTTTAATTTTTGCCAAAGGCCTAACCTCCTATCTTCTATCTCCGTAAATATTCGGTTAACCCAGTTAGTAAAATTTTTATAGGTGTGTTAGAATCCTTTACTGAAGCGCCTTCGAGAGTAATAAGCTAGGTACAAATAAAAATTCCGCTTCACTTTTCACGTTGTCACGAAGTGACTAAAAATCAACTTAAACTTAAACTTATATTCGCCCTGTTGGCCGAATATTTATAATGCTCACACGTTTTTTTAATAAACTTCGCTATAAAAAGCAGGCTGAAGCGGAAGCGGTTGAATCAGACTCGATACATGCTGAGACTCCACATGCTGATCTTCCTTTAACTACGTCTTCACAGGAATTAGAAGGTAAAAAAGAAGAGGCAAGCCTCTCTTTCTCTTTCAATCAGCCGCAAGAAGATTCCATTGTCTCAACGGAACCTCTCTCGCTCCAAGAGTCTCCAGATGACTTAGTCATTGCAAAGCAGCGCCAGAAATTTTCTCTTATTGAGTATTCGCGTTTAAAAACCACGCAACTTTTCAGTAAACTTGGTCGTAAAAAAAGTCTTCAAACTGAGGCCAATGCTCCCCAGCTTGATTTTCTCGAAGAACCACACTCCCCTCCTCCTATCCCTTCATTCAGTCATACAGAGGTTTTACCCTCTGAATTAACCATAAAAGAACCGAAAGGATTAAGAGGAAAACTAAAGAAAAAAATTCTTTTACCCTTTCAATATTTCAACTTAAAGAACTCTATTCTAAGCAATCGTATAGTTACTTTAATACCTCAACCTGTTATCAATCAACTTAAGAAAGCCTTTTCAAGCTTCCAATCCTCTCGTGCTTCACAAAAGCCTAGCCTTTCTTTATGGCCACTCCTTGCTCAAGCACTAGAATTTATAAGACCGACTTCAAAGAACCGTGATCTTGTTATTTTGCGTCCTGGAAGAGCTTCTGGAGAGTGGCAACTTTGGAAATGCACTTCAAAAAGTGAGACTATTTCAAAAAAGAACTCTGAAGAAACGCTACCATCAGAACCACTTCTCATTGAAGACCACGCAACACCGCCTCCCCTTTCCAAAAAAGTCCAACTCATTGTTGGAATACCAACTCGTGATCTTGTTATTATGCCACTCTGGGTCTCCTCGGAAGGAGACATGTCTGAATTGGTAGAACTTGAACTCTCCAACAAGAATCTATTGCGTCGTGGAATGGTTGAAGGCCTTAAGACAATTCCTATCGATGTCAAAGGAGATCGATCACTGCTCGTTGCTCTCCTCCCTCCTAATACCATCTCCCCAGCAACAGCGCCTTACCTTAAACATGCTGATTGTTTTGAAGCATCTGCGAGACTGATACCACAACATACAGAGGATCTCTTTGTCTGGCAGGAATTGGGTGAGGTTTGCTTAGGATTTCTAAGAAAAGGTCACTGTGTTTGGTTTGCAAGTAGCGGCGAATCAATAGTGAATGCCTCTGTGACAGGGCTCATTAAAAGAATGGCCCTTCGCTTGCAGTCAGAATCTGTTATTGAAAGAATGCCCCATACTTTGCGCGCCTTGGGAGAATTTTCAGAAATAGAACTCTCCTTACTTAAAAACTGTCTCTGGCCTGATTTTTCATCTCATCACGCTTCCCATCCAATAGAGCACATTTTAGAGTTACCTCCTCCCCTCCTCCTCTCTCAACCACTTGACCTTCCCCCTCTCCATGCACGTCTTGAACGACTCAAGAAGGAAAAACAACAACGTCTGAAAAAAATTGTTCTAGCAGCTTTTTTAGTCTATGCCTTCTTTGTTCTCATGGGAGCTACCAATCTCATGATCAAGAAAGGTCGACTTGGCTACCTCACCAACCAACTTGTTAATGAAAAGATTCTTCTTAGTAAAGCCAACCAAAGCATTAACCAATGGCATGAATTCCGTCCAGCAATTGATCCAACAACATACCTCCTAGATGAACTTGCCATCATTGCTAGCCAAATTCATGGAGAAAAAATTCGCCTCATCACCCTCACGGGAACCCCTGGACATTTACAAATCATAGGAGAAGCGAGCGACGTCTCTCAGGCTTACCGATTTATTGAAATGATAAAAAAAGCTCCTGAACTCCAAGAATATCAATGGAGCAGTGGACAACCCAAACTAGCAGGAAAAAACAGCGTTCGATTTGAACTTGAAGGATCCCGACCCGATGCGAAAACTAGCTCCGAGTGAAAAAACTCTCTTCTTAGCTCTTTGCGGAGCCCTTTTTTTAGCTCTTAATCTTTGGAGCTTCAAAATATACCTTAATGCTCTGCAAGGTGTTCAACTTAAGATAACAAATGCCAAGGCAAAAATTGCCGAAGAGCATTCTATTTTAAATATTGCAGACACGCTCAAACCAGCTAGCACCTGGATTAGTCAACATCCACTTCCCATTTGGAATGCAGATCAAGCAAGTTCTGAACTCTTAAAACAAGAACGTAGCCAAGCAGAAAAAGAGGACCTTAAAATTATTGAAGAAAATCTTCTCCCTCCCCATTTCTCAGAAAATGCTAGCTCTGTCATCGTTCAAACAAAACTTTCAGGACCTTTTACAGGCGTGGTTAAATTTCTCTTCGCCTTACAATATCCAACTGCATGGAGGGTCATCGATAAATTCACAATGAAAAGCGATACCGAAGCAAATAAAGTTGTCGTTGATCTTGAAATTAAACAGTTTTTTAAACAACCGTAAGAGATCTCAAAATTAATAATATATGATTAATTTTGAGATCAGTTCGTAGTTCGTAGTGATTTTAGCTCGTTAAATTAATTTACACGGTATTCTCAATGTAAGTTCTAATATTTCTTTTATTTACTCTTTACTCGTTACTTTTCTTTAGCTAAGCCAGGCACCAAATAAAAATAAAAATCCATTTTCAAAATCGCTTCACTTTCGAACAGACTCTAGTTACACCAATGCATTTTAGTAATCCCCTTCAAATTTTTAAAAGAGGTTTTTTTCTCCACAATAAACTGGACCTACTCACGCATTGGTTCTCGAACTTTATTTCCTACAGCCTTATCATTATCACCTGTAGTCTTATTATGGCTACATCAGGAACATTAGCAGCACCTGTCAAATCAAGCATCACCTCTTCTTCTGAGCCATGGGCTCTGAAACGAGACATCTCTAATTTTCAAGCTCTATTGGCTCACTCTCCTTTTTCGTTAGCCACTGCGGAAGAGTCTTCTCCTTTATCAGAACGCTATGCCGTGACAGGCATCGTTAATATTGATGGAGAAGAACAGGTCTTTGTTTTTGATCGTATGGATCAAAGCCGAGAATTAGTCACAAAAAAGCCAAATTCTAAATCAATGGCTCTCCTGAACATTCCAGAAGAAAAAGACCCTAACCAAATCAAAGTAACTATTCGCGTCGGTGAAGAGACGGGAGTAATCTCTAGCATGGAGCCAACACCTCCTCAAGGATTAGGACCACAAAGAGGAATCCCTCAACGCCCTGGATACCCCTCTTCTCCTACCATGATGCCACCTGGCACAAGAAACAATCTTCGTCCTGGAGCCATGTCACGCTATCCGAACCCCTCTCAACAATATCCTACAGGTTATCCATCGACCTATCCTGGAGGCAATACATCACTACCTCCTTCAGCTCTCAGTAATCCTAATAGTCGCCGTATTATTCGACGCCCTGTTATCTCTCCTCAAGGAGGAGCTCCGACGCGTCCATCCTCTTCTAGCTACCCAACGTCCAGTTACCCAACAACACCTGGTTTTTAATTCGAATTAAACAACGTGCATATACCTTTCTCGAATGAATTTTAGGAAATTTTACTAGTTCTTTTTGGCGCTAGCGGCGTTGTCATCGCTACTGTTACCTCAGTAGCAGCACGCTCTGACGTCTGGTTAGCCCCAAAAACTCCCGCGTAAAAAAATTCTAAAATTCATCCGACAAAGGTATAGTTGAAAAATTATCATTCTTAGTTTATAGTTTTCACCTGCAAATCTCTGCAACATCTCTCATTGTCAGCTTTATCCCCCTCATCTTTCTTTCCAACCCTTTAACTTAGCCATAAAATGGCTTTGGTGCTTACATAATGAATAATACATTTCGATCTCTTCTTGTTGTCACTTTTGCTACAACATGTATCCCCTTACTCTCTCTTCATGCTCAACAGGAACTTGCTACCAAGACCAATAGTCTCCAGGCCTCCTCTCCTACGCCTGCTTCAGCCTCTTCTTTAGACACCCTAACTAATAGCCTTCCATCCTCTCTACCTGTATCCTTACCTCTTAATCCAACGAACGCACCTAGTGCCACCCCAACCCCAGTTGCTATTCCAACTTCTGAATCTTTATCTTCCAACTCTCTAACGTCTCCACTTCCACCTTCTATCTCTCCCTCGCAAACTCTATCTTCTAGCTCGACCTCCTCCTCTGCTAACAGCACCCCTAAACATCCCACCTCACTTGCTCAGCTCTTATCTTCTAATTCCGTTACTTCGCAGCTCCCTCCTGCTACAGCACACACCGCATCCTCTCTTCCTGCTCTCGAGTCCAATCTCGATGCTCTCCCAGCGTCTAAGAGCAACTCTCAAGTACCATCATCTAAAACTACTCCGGACCTCTCTGACTTAGACCCTGAGGCATTACCTCCATCTCTTAAAGCAGCGCTTTCTCATCTCCCCTCTTCTAAAAGCGCTTCTCATCTCCCTTCCTCTAAAAATACTGCTAATCTTGATTCAGATTTAGACCTTGATGCTCTACCCCCATCCTCCCTCTCTCATCTTCCTCCTTCTACTCTGCAACCTCCAACATCCAAGAAGAACGGTAACGAGAAAATTACAATCCAATTCCCTCATACTTCCATCCTGGAAGTTCTTTCCCTCTATGAAAAGCTCACTGGCAAGCACATCATTCGTGATTCCAATCTTGCAGGCCCTGAACTCTCTATCATGGTTGCTGATCCCGTCTCTAAAAAAGATGCGGTTGGATTGATCGAAAGTTCC
>DATEBV010000171.1:0-9794 GCA_035287205.1 Chthoniobacterales bacterium
GGAGTCTCTATACCAAAGGTTTTTATTACCAAAGGAGCCAATGTAACCACTAAAATCAAACTTAAAAAATAGAACTTAAACTTTTTTTAAACAACGGTTTAGGTCATGATTTTGGTACGCTCTGTAGGGTGAAGATCCGTTTTAAAAGTTGCTCACTATAACCAATTAATTTTCGAAAAAATGGTGTTTTTGAATATTTATATTTTCCATTTTTGAACTCTAAACCATCTCTAATAAAGGATCCGATGATTCAGGACGGGCTCTAAAACTATTCGGCCAACAAGCCTAATAGAGGCTGTAGGCTGTAGGTTCGTTGATACGCCGATTAAAATTTGAGAAATCACTCTGGTTATCAGTTGATCCCCTGGCATATTCTACCGATGGACTAACCGAATACTTACAAGTTTAAGTTGATTTTTGGTCACTTCGTGACAGGAGAAGAATTCGACCTATTGGTCGAATTTATTAATTCTTCGATAGCCTCGTCCAATTGATTAACAGCAGCTTGTCGCGTTTCAGTATTTATTGCTTCAGCTTCAGCTACTTCTGCTCGCAACCGAGCCTCTTCCTCAGGAGTAACAAATACAAGATCTGAATCTCTCCAATACTCAACAATAAAATGGCCTGTTCGAATGGCAATAGCAGCTCCAAGAACTAGGATCACATCTTCCTCTATGTTTCTCCAAAAGATATCCTCACTTAAATAAGTTGAACAATCTGAAACCTTCCATCCAAAAAAACTTTCTTTAGAGCTTTCTCCATTAAGTTCTATCTTATTAAGATTCGACCTTGAACTTTCAGAACCTGCCTCTCCTGCAGGATTGGCAGACCTCAAAGGAGAAGATTCACCAGAAAAGGAGGCCTCACCAATTTTTTTTGTATTCAGTGATGCTACAACACTGGCCCTTAGCTCTAAGCTCAGAAAAAAAGAACTAAGTAAATTTAAAAAAAGAAATCCTCTAATAAACTTCATAAGGGAGCAACTAGCAACATCACGTCATTTCTACGAAATGACGTGATGTTGCTAAAGTAAGCATAGTTCGCAGTGTACAGCACACATTGATTTGTATACTAAATTAATATGCACATGAGCAAGATCTTGGCTCTATGTGTAAATTTTAGCAATATCATTTTAGAACCTGCCTATTGAAGCCAGGGCTAATTCACCGAAATGCATAAACAAGGATGAAAGAGGATGAAAGAACAAGAAAATTAACAGGAATGGAAGGGATGGAAGAGATAAATACAGGGAGAAGCTGATTAATGAAAAAAGTTTTTTTGAAGTATTTTGTCGCCATCTATTATTTATTAAATTTCAAGCTATTATCCCATTGGGAGAATTAGCCCTGTATTAAAGCGACTTTGAGGGCAAAAAACTAGATGCAAATAAAAATATCGCTATCATTTTTACCGTGTCACGAAGTGACCAAAAATCAACTTAAACTTATATTCGGCCTGTTGGCCGAATAAATTACATGCTCAATGAAACCTCCCTCCTCGCACTAATAACTGCTGAATTACCACCTCCCGATGATTCTATTATTGTTGGAAGCGGTGATGACTGCGCCATTGTGCATGCCCCTTCGCATGGACGTTCATTGGTTCTCAAAACAGATGCGACTATTGAAGGCATTCATTTTACCTCAGCAACAGACCTCTTACATGTTGGCTGGAAAGCACTCTGTCGTCCTCTAAGTGATTTTGCGGCTATGGGAGCCTTTCCTCAACATGCTTTAGTCACAGTCGCGGCTCCTTTTTCTTGGAAGAAAAACGAATGGCTGAGGCTCTCTCAAGGAATAGGCAACGCTGCAAGAGCATTTCAAGTTATTGTTGTTGGAGGAGAAATTGCAAAATCACCAAACCATCTCTTTCTTTCGATTACTGTCACTGGCACAGCTGGATCTCGATCACTCCTTCGCAGCCAAGCAAAACCAGAAGATCTGATCTGCGTTACAGGACTCCTTGGCGGCTCACTAGAAAGCGAACGTCATCTTCACTTTACTCCCCGACTTGCCGAGGGACAATGGCTAGCCACTCAGTCCTCTGTTCATGCCATGATGGACTTAAGCGATGGTCTAGGAAGCGATCTTCCTCGTTTTGCTAAAGCAAGCCATTGTTCGTTCAAAATTGATCCTGCAAAACTTCCCTGCAATCCAAACTGCACTCCAGAACAGGCAATAAGTGATGGGGAAGATTATGAACTTCTCCTCGCAGTCAATCCTCAAGAATGGCCTCAGCTGAAGCATGATTGGGAACAACACTTTCCAAAACTATCACTAACTCCCATTGGTTCGATGTTGCCTCATAACAGCCCTTCAACAGAGCTTCCTCGAGGGTATGATCATCTACTAGGATGAAAGAAGAAGAAATTTTTAGTTCACACTGTGTGGCGAACTATTGTTTGTAATAAGTTTAAGTTGATTTTTAGTTACTTCGTGACAAATTGAGAAGTAGAGAAGTGTTTTAATTACTTTTCAATCTAATCATTTAATTTGGTAGCAACAGTGTTTCAATGATAACCAATGCTTCATCAGCTGCGGATAAAATTGCTTTGTTTCGGTCTTTTTTTCAAGGAAGAGAGGAGGTCTATCCTCGTCGATTTGAGAATCGCAAAACAAAAAAGTCTGGCTATGCGCCGGCGTGTGCTAATGAGTGGGTTCGGGGAGTTTGTGAAAAACCTAAAATTAAATGCTTCGACTGTCCCCATCGTCGCTTTTTACCAGTAACAGATGAGGTAATACAATGGCATCTTTTAGGTACTGACAGGAGTGGTCATGATTTTGTCATGGGTATTTATCCTATGTTGCTCGATGAAACCTGTTTTTTTCTAGCTGCAGATTTCGATAAGAAAACTTGGCAAGAGGATGCCGTTGCATTTCTTAAAACATGTCATCAGATGAATTTGCCTGCAGCACTGGAGCGATCTCGCTCCGGTCAAGGTGCACATGTTTGGTTGTTTTTTACGGAAGCAATTCCAGCAACTCTTGCACGACGACTTGGTTCTCATATTCTTACTGAAACTATGGAGCAGAATCCAGGGATGGGGTTGGATTCTTATGATCGATTTTTTCCCAATCAAGACACATTGCCCAAAGGAGGATTTGGAAATCTTATTGCCTTACCACTACAAAAAAAGGCCCGTTGTTCGAATAATAGTCTTTTTATTGATGAAAATTTAGTTCCTTTTGAAGACCAATGGGCTTTTTTTGCCACGTTACGCAAGGCGGATCGCTTGGAGGTTGAGAGGATTGTAGAGGATGCTGAAGCTAAGGGGAGAATTGTAGGCGTGCGTCTTGATATTCAAGAAGAGGATGATCCTACACCATGGAAAAGGCCTCCATCAGGGAGGGGACCTGTTCCTATCATCGAAAATGTGCCAGAAAAAATGGAGCTTGTTCTTGGAAATGAAATTTACATCGATAAAAATGTACTCTCCCCTCCACTAAAAAATCGTTTCATTCGTCTTGCCGCCTTTCAAAACCCAGAGTTTTATCAAGCCCAAGCGATGAGGCTTTCTGTTTATGACAAGCCTCGTATTATAGGGTGTGCGCATGATTATCCTAACCATCTTGGATTGCCTCGTGGTTGTCTTGATGATATCAGCCAGCTGCTTTCTGATTTAAAGATTAAGTATACTATTCGAGATGAGTTGTACGATGGCCAACCGCTTGTAACAAGTTTTTGTGGTCATTTGCGCCCAGAACAGGAAGTCGCTGCTCAAGCGATGCTCCAATCAGACATAGGTGTACTCTCAGCAACTACAGCCTTCGGAAAAACAGTCATCGCTGCATGGCTTATTGCACAACGCCAAGTTAACACATTGATTATTGTGCATCGAAAACAATTGCAAGATCAATGGGTAGAACGGCTTTCATCCTTTCTTGATATACCAAGAAAATCCATAGGACAGATCGGAGGTGGACGAAATAAACCAACAGGCTTAATAGATGTGGCCACTATTCAAAGTCTTGTACGCAAGGATGTTGTGAACGACTTAGTTGCTAACTATGGACATATTATTGTCGATGAATGTCATCATTTACCTGCTGTAAGTTTTGAAAATGTAATCCGTCTTGCCAAAGCGAGATTTATTGCAGGGTTATCCGCTACCGTCGTCCGTAAGGACGGACGTCATCCAATTGTTACCATGCGTTGCGGTCCCATACGGTATCGGGTTAATGCCAAGGAACAAGCCGTCCTCCGTCCCTTTGAACATACTGTTTTGGTACGTCCTACGAATTTTTGTCCTACAAAATCAGCAAATCAAGATTTGCGAATTCAATTTCAAAATCTCTATAGCGAGTTGATCGCAGATACTCATCGTAATCGTTTAATTTGTGACGATATTATTCAAACTGTTCAAAAAGGTCGTTTCCCTATTGTTTTAACAGAGCGAACAGAACATTTAGATTCTTTATTCGAGCTATTAGAATCTAAAGTTCAACATGTCATTATCCTACGTGGGGCGATGGGTCGTAAGGCAATTAAACAAGCAATGGATCATCTTAAGACGGTTCCTGAGGGAGAAGGAAGAGTGCTCCTAGCCACTGGTGGATTTATAGGAGAAGGGTTTGATGATGCGCGTTTAGACACCTTATTTATTACACTTCCAGTTTCTTGGAAAGGTACGATTGCTCAGTATTTGGGACGGCTGCACCGTCTTCATGATCTTAAAAAAGAGGTACAGGTTTATGATTATGCTGATCTTGCTGTACCGATGCTGGAGCGAATGTTTAACCGAAGATGTCGAACTTATGAATCGATAGGGTATAAGATTTTACTGCCGGCTAGTGCCACTCCTGGATGGCCTACAACTATTCCACTCCCCGTTGATCCGGTATGGAAGGCCGATTATGCAGGGAGTATTAGGCGATTAATTCGTGATGGCATTGATGAGCCTTTAGCTTCGTTGTTTACCAAAATGACATTTAACTTGCCGGGAGATAAAACGGGTGTAGATCGTGCACGCAGTGCTACAGAAGCATTTCTTTATCGACGTCTTGAGAGTTTGCCTGAAACGGCAGGACGCTTTCACCTCAATGTAGAATTGCCAATTCCTTTCGATAATTTAGGCATTATGGAAATTGATTTGTTTTGTGCGGATGCCAATGTGGCTATCGAAATTGACGGTCCACAGCATTTTGGTGACGCTGAGGCTTACCGTAGAGATCGAAAGAAGGATATCTTATTACAAGAAAATGGTACGATGGTATTGCGATTTCTATCAGAAGACGTGGGCAAGAGACTCGATATGATTTTAGACACTATTCTGCGTGCTTTAGTCCGATCCTCCATTCCGAAACCCTCTTTAAACCTAAAAACGTGAATAGAGAATGGCAAACTGACATAATCTCTTGGTTTCAAAATGCTTTTTCAAATGTCTTACGTACCTAAAGGTATGCCGCGACCTTTTAAAAAACATTTTTAAATTCAATATCTTACGCCATTTTATCCATTTCTATTCCCGTTTTTAGGTTAAAATGAAGGAAAAGAAGAAATACTTCTTTCCAAACTCGCTGATGCTGATGAAGTGCAAGGAGTCGATGGCGCACAGGAGTGGAGTGTATATAACATACTCGATACTCCGAGCACCAGCGCGACGCCGCAATTCGCAGCATCAGTAGAGTTTCGAAAGAAGTTTATTGAAAAATCCACGTACTTCTGTCTCATGTGGTCGTACTTCAACAATCACTGCACCACATTCATTTTGAGAAAAAACGGTTATCCCTGCCCTTTGAAGTTCTTTTTTTTCTTCCTCGTGGAGCATTCCATAACGGGCAAAGGGATCACTAGAAACAATAATAGCTTGTGGTTTGACCACAGAAAGTAATGATTTACTCTTTTCCAACGTTGTTCCATCAAGAGCGAGGATATTGCTTTGCAAGGCATCAGGAATAGAATGAGAGAGAAGCCACTCAAGAACACTTGGTGTGGTTTTTGGGATCATTAAGAGCGTTGTTTTTCCCAAATGTATTTTTAGGACTAGGATATCCTCGGCCGTGGAATATTTTTTGTGCTCTTCACCGAAAGCGACTGGAGAATACAAAACCTCTCCCCAACAACCTGAAGCAAAGGTTATCGTATCTCCTACACGAAGTCTTCTCATGTGATACTTTTTCATCGTCAGTTCTTTAGCAAAACGTCGAAAGAGAAAAGATCTCCCTTCTCCTGGAGAGGTCATGATGGAATGTGGAGAGTATTGCGAACAAAGAAGCGCTGCCCCACCAAGCTGAGCGGAATCTTTTTTGGTAAAAACCATCCCTTCAAGGTGACTGATTCCAGCATTTTCTAAAAAAGGAATCACCGTTTTGGTAACATTGATGGCACGTCCTGTATTTAACGCCCAAGTTTTTCCTCCACATTGAAGGATCCCAACTTGAGCTGAAGAAAGATCAAAAAGAGTCATTACCGGATAAGATGGCGAAGGCATTCCTACCGGAATCGAACTCACAGGAAGAAGAGCAAAGCCATGAACAACGAGCAGTAGTAATTTTGTAAAAAGCCAGTTGGCGTTGTTAAAAATGATAGCAACTGATGTTGAAATCAGGCCAGAAAGAAGCGAAAGCGCGGCTATGGAGAGAATGATAAAGGCAAGCGGAACGACCACCACATTGGCACCAAGTGAAGAAAAAGAGATGAGATGAAAATAGACAATGCAAGGAATCAAAGAGCCTATCCATGCAGCTATGGATACTCCTAAAAGCTGAGCAAGATGATGCAGCCCGTAATGACAAGTTTTCTGAAAAGGAGTTATGAATTTTTTAGGTAGAAAGGGATCACTCTTATCATAACGTTCGAGCCAATGCTGCAAAGGTGAAGCCAAGAGAAGTATAGCCAATACAACCGAAAAAGAAAATTGCCAGCCTGCTGAAAAGAGAAGATTGGTCTGAGTCGCTAGTAAGAAAAATGCCGCTGCCGCTAGGCTATTGATCATCTGAGGTCGTCGATAAAAAAGGAATCCTATCAAAACAATGGATGCCATGATCACCGCACGAAGACTTCCTGTACGTAGACCTGTCATCATCGCATAAAAAAAGAGCACCGGAATAGTTACCACAACAGCAGTCCTTCGAGGCACTCGTATTAATTTAAGAAAAAACCAAACTATTACCGCAACCATACCCACATGAAGGCCACTCACCGCAAAGAGATGCATCGTGCCAGTGAGTTTAAAATCATCGGTAAATCCCTCCGGTGCATCTTTAGTTATCCCCAACGTCATCCCTTTAATCACACTCACGACACTAGGATCATCAGCAATACCAAGCGCCAAGGTATGTTCTAGCCAACGCCGAGATTCCAATGCCCAAGTCATCAATCGAAAACCATTCCCTGAAGAAAGAATTTCTCCTGGATCGGAGGGATCCATTCTTAACTCTGTATAAACCTCCTGCCGCTCTAACCATCTTGCATAATCAAATTCACCAGGATTTCGAGGTCGAAGAGGAGATTTTGCAAGTGCTCTGAAACGCACCAGATCACCATAAGAAGAAGGAGGAGTACCTTCCCAGCGTGTGAGCATTGTTACCTTAGGAAAAATTTCATCTTCTCCCAATTGTACCTTACGAACATCAAGAAAAAAAGAAGCACTCCCTCCTTTAGAAAGCTTCACGTCACTAGAGACTACTCCCTCCACCAAAAGATCATCACTCTGATGATTTAAAACCTTTGCTAACTGCCGTGCTGTTGATTCCTGCCATTGCCATGCATGAAGCGTTGCAAAACAACTCACCACCATCAGGAGAAGCATAACTATTAGAGCTGTTGGCCGAAGAGAGGTGGGAGGTGAGAGGTGGAAGGTGGGAGATGCCGCTGCTGCGGCAGAAGACGGAAGTAGAGGTCCGCGATTGCAGTCACTATTGAAAGAACTCTGATCAGTTGACTCCCTATCGCATTCTATTGATGGGTTACGTGAATATTTACTTGGCCACAGAGTTAATTCATGGCTTGCAGTTCGCAGTCCGTCATTAGCCTTCTCGCTTTTACTCGAAAGCCTAACCATCACCAAAACCATTACTCCTAAAAAAAAACTTAATCCAAACAACCAGGTGCTTGGCCATCCCATCAACTCTTCTAGCAAAATCCCTGCAATGGCCGCTAGAACAAGACCAACAAAAGGAAAGCGGCGTTTTGTTAAGATTGAAATAATTCGTTGCGTTGCCACGAATGAAAAAAATTAGCAGGGATGAAAAGAAAGCATGCAGGAGGAATAGCCACAAAAGAGCACAAAGAAACACAAAGAAACAGAACACAAAAAAAGAATTTTTATAAAAATTCTTTAACGAATTTAAGAACTCAAGATAAAGAACGCTAACTATCGTGAAAAATAAGAGGCGGTAGGAATTGAGATCTTACTTCAATATAAAGCACCAATAGCTGCAAAACAGTTTAACCTAACTAATCAATCAAGTGCACTCCTAGGTTTCTTCTTTTGTGTTTTTGTGTGTTCTTTTGTGGCTATTTCTTCTGCTTGGCACAGTGACGTTAGTACAAAAAAACTTTAGTTTAAGTTCACAAGATTGATTATACACTTTTGGTGGATAGTTTAAAGGTCTCTGTAGAAAAAAAATGATTTGTCTTTCTCAACGGTTTATTTTTAACTGTAGCCTACTCTACGACTTTAAGCGAATCTGTCTCGGCCGTCGCAAATTTCACCGAAGGGATCACAGAACGACCCATCATAACAACTATGGGAATGGGATTGGTTTTATCGTCTTTTACCATATTCAACGTATGGATGAGCGATTCACTGATAAAGGCATTGCGTGACCATTTTATAGATCCCGCGATATGATCCACCTTTTTAAAAAGTATTGGATGAATCAATAAACTCGTTCGTTGGATCACTTTGGTCACATTCATCTCCTCTTCAGAAAAACTCACCTTACACCGGTCAAATTGTTTAAGGGCACGTGCCTGTATCACAAAATTTGGAAGAGGATGATGACTGAGATTTTCGATCAAACGAATGAGATGTAACGCGGATTCTGTAATCAGTGAATTTCGTGACCAATTAAGAGCATTGGCAAGGTCATCCATTGCTTTTAACAAGAATGCATTACAATAAAGGGGCATAACCTGTTGTTTTACAGGGGTGCCATCAAATTTTTCTTGGGAGGAAGTTAACATTAATAAAGGTGATTATGGATTAATAACCATAGTAAAACAAAATCAGCCCATTTAGCAAGACTATTTTATTAAAAAATATGGTAAATATTCGGCTAAACCGTTACTGCTATAATTAAGGATGGGCCTCAAATTTTTAAATAAGAAAATCTGGACACCATTTATAAATTAAGGTAAAACTGTAGGCATGAATAGGTGCCTATGGAGACCAATGAAGTTAGCAACCCTTCCTTTTGAGGAAGAGTTTTCCTCATTTGTTGAAGACACCGTCACGCTAAGCAGAGATGAATATGAAGATCTCACAAGGCAAGCCAGTCAAGGTAACTATTGGAAAGAGCAAGCCAACACCTTAGAAAATCAACATAAACATGCCTGTAAGGATAAAGACTTCTTACTAAATCAGGTTGTTAAATTGATAGGACAAATCAATGTCTTAGAAACTAAGACTGGATCATCACAAGATCATTGCTGGCAGAAAGAAAAACTTAGAGAAACAATTAAAACCCTTCGGGCTGAAATCGAAGAGAAAAAGGGAGTTATCCGCAGTCTAAAACAACAGCTCTTTGATAGAAAAAGTGAAAAAGGGGTATGTAAATCTGAATCACAACCTAACACTTCGGAGGCTCTTAAAAAAAAACCTAGAGGACAACAAAAAGGAACTCGAGGAC
>DATEBV010000172.1:0-6067 GCA_035287205.1 Chthoniobacterales bacterium
CTTGAAGCTGTGCCTTAACGCGATCAATATTAGCTGTAGGAAGATCAACTTTATTAATGGCAACCATAATAGTGACATTAGCTGCACGGGCATGACTCAATGCCTCTAGGGTTTGTGGCATCAACCCATCATCAGCAGCCACTACTAGCACAACAATATCAGTAATATTGGCACCTCGAGCACGCATAGCAGTAAAGGCAGCATGACCTGGAGTATCGATAAAAGTGATAGGATGCCCATTTTTCTCAATCATATAGGCACCAATATGCTGAGTAATTCCACCGGCCTCTCCTGAAGCGACCTTAGCACGACGAATAGCATCAAGCAGCGATGTTTTACCATGATCAACATGTCCCATGAAAGTAATAATAGGAGCTCGAGAAACCATTTCCTCCAACTTCTCCTCAACACAAGGTTCTGGAGGAACCACCACCACACTCTCGACCTTATGAACACCAGCTCCAGCTGTACGTTTTTCTCGTTCAAAAATAAATCCGTACCGTTCGCATAGTTTAGCGGCAACTTCTGGCTCTACAGATTGATTAATACTAGCGAAGATATTCATCTCCATGAGATCATGGATCATCTTAAAGGGCTTCACATCCAGTTGTAGCGCCAACTCTTTAATCATAATCGGCGGCTTAATATGAATGACCTTTTGTTCATCGTAAGGTATTTCATTCAAAGCCACTTTCTCTTCACTCACAGGAGGAGTTTCTAATACTTCAGGGGCCAAATTTTCAGCAGAAGAATCAAGTTCACTAGGAGAAGGAATTGGCCTAGTACCAATGCGAGGAAGAATTCTCCCTGGTGATACAAGAGGCCTAGCACGCGGCTGTCTCTCTTCAATGAGAGATAAGGTTGCCAATGGCTTAACAGGAGGTAATAACTCCTCTGCTACTGGTTGTTCTGATGCTATTTTAGTAGATTTTACGGCACTATTTTTGGAAATAGAAAAGGAGTTGTTTTTTGTACGTCCTGAAGACGAATTACCTCCAGATTGCCATGAAGATGGTTTTTTAGCGCCACTTTTAGACGATGATTTTCCAAAACTTTTCCCTTTATTGGAGGAAGGTTTTGAAGATTTTTTAGAGAGATCTTTAGTTGCCATCGTTATAATTTGTCCTCCTCAACGGGTTGAAAAGCTGCTTTAGCAGATTGTAAAATGACTTCTGCACGTTCAAGGTCACAATTAAGAAGACCAGCAATATCACCTGTTTCAACAGTAATAATAACCTCGAGAGAATTCATACCACCATCAGCTAAAAGCTTCGCCTCTTCTTCTGTAACTCCAAGAACTTGTGCTAACTGATGTACAGCACCAGCCACTTGCTGTTCAAAAACCTGAACTGCAGTGCGATCTTCTTTAATATCAAGCTCCCAGCCAATAAGACGAGAAGTCAAACGAGCATTTTGGCCACGTTTTCCAATAGCAAGTGCTAAATCTTCTTTGTCAACAGCAATGCGAATAATATGGGCGGCCTCATCAAGCTCTACACTCTTAATTCGAGTCGGTTTAAGAGCCTCTTTAATAAATTCTCGAGGGTCTTCATGCCAACGCAGAATATCAACTTTTTCATTATTGAGTTCACGAACAATATTTTTTACACGAGCTCCACGAACACCAACACAGGCACCCACAGGATCAACCTTTTCATTAGAGCTATAGACTGCAACTTTTGTTCGAAACCCTGCTTCACGAGCAATAGAACGAAGTTCCACAGTATGATCAGCAATTTCACTTACTTCGATTTCAAAAAGTCGACGAACAAAATTAGGATGACTACGCGATAAAATAATCTCAGGACCACGAGGTCCATTCTCCACAGCCACAACATAAGCTCTCAGGCGATCTCCAACATTATACTCCTCGGTATTTACTCGCTCCCGAGAAGGCATAATAGCCTCAAATTTCCCAAGATCAATCACCATATCAGATCGATCAAAACGACGCACCGTACCATTAACAATTTCACCAGCACGATCCTTAAACTCTTCGTAGATCATATTTTTTTCGATCTGACGAATCCTTTGAGTAATAGCTTGACGTGCTGTTTGTGCTGCAATGCGACCAAAATCAGAAGGGGTTACTTCCACTTCAATTTCATCACCGATCAAAGCATCTTTTTGTACTAGCTTAGCACGAACAAGAGAAATTTCCTCTTGAGGATTCGTCACTGTTTCAACCACCAATGGCTTAGCAAAAGCACGAATTTGACCACTCTTCGGGTTAATATCGATGCGGACATCTCGAGAGATGGAAAAACTTTTTTTAGCTGCTGCAATCAGCGCTGTAGAGATAGCCTCAATGAGGATTTCACGTTTAATACCTTTTTCGCGCTCAAGGTAATCGAGCATGGCAATAAATTCAGAGTTCATAGCAATAGAGAGTTTTCCATGGAATTGAAAGAGGTGCCTCTATCCACAACAGAAAGATAAACAACTCCCACAAACATATTGGGAGCTAGTGACTATGAGGCCACTCAAGCAAATGGTCAATCTAATACTCTCTCCCGTTAACTAGATTTTTTATTGAAAGCAAAGCGTTCCTAAAAACTTGAGCTAGCTCAGATGTTGTAAAGAGTAAAGAGTAAAGGGTAAAGAGTGTTAACTACCAACGTCCATGAAGACGTTGGTAGTGTTTAATGGTTTAAATGTTTAGGAGTTTAGAGGAAAGTTTTTCTGTGACTCCTGCATTTATCCAAAAAGTAGTCATGGTTAAAACCCCGGCCTGAAGGCCAGTGCAGAGGTCGAACACCCCAGCCTTCAGGCCGGGGTTTTGGCCGAAGCAATTTGGAAGGGGATGCAAACCCCTCCCAAATTAAGTTACTTAGACAGGCCTTAAGGCCTGTCGTAAATAATTACTTCCCTTAAACTCCTCACCTCCTAAACTCCTAAACAACTACCAAGGTATCTACCTTGGTAATTACAATATATTTTCAAAATCGGTTTACTTTGGACAAACTCTATCAATGTCTCCAAAAAAAATAGCTCTTCTCTTAAGCAGAGAGTTACCACTTATCTATCGTAATGCTCATTGTGAACTGCAGCACACTAATCCACTAGAGCTCCTTATTGCGACCATCCTTTCTGCACAATGCACAGATGTACGCGTTAATAAAGTTACTCCGGCACTCTTTCATCGATGCCCTTCTCTTATTGACTACGCCTCGATTTCTCAAGAAGAATTGGAAACGATTATTCACTCTACCGGTTTCTACCGCAGCAAAGCCAGTTCCATTCGACGCCTTGCCGTGAATCTTATTGAAAAACATAATGGAGAAGTCCCTCATTCGATGGAAGAACTTTCCGCTCTTCCTGGCGTCGGGCGCAAGACAGCCAACGTAGTTCTTAGTAATGCTTTTGGAATTAATGATGGTGTTGTTGTTGATACCCATGTTGCGCGGCTCTCGCAACGATTAGGACTGACACGGGAGCACCATCCCATCAAAATAGAACAAGCTCTTATGAAGCTTTTCGCCCGTAAAGATTGGGGAGATTTAAGTCACTGGCTTATTTGGCACGGACGCCGCTGTTGTCGCTCTCGCAACCCTAATTGTACAGACTGTGAGCTACGCACATTCTGCCCCAGCGCCGATCACCCTGATCGCTACTTACATTAATTAACAGGGATGGCAGGGATGGAAGAGATGAAAGAAAAAGAATGCAGATTACAGAAGATCTAATCGTTATTTAATTTTGCACACGCATTAATTTTAAAAATGCCACTTTTAATTTAAGCCTCCTCTATCCCTTCCATCCCTGCCATCCTTGTTAATTTTCTTCTTCTTTCATCATCTTCTATCTCTGTCAATCTACTTTTCGCAAGTAGGGCAAGCGTTGCACCGGAATAATTCCAGCATCCCTCACCCACCTGAGAACTTTTTCAACATTGCTTTCCAGAGTCACTCCTGCTTTTTGGGTCACTTGATCTTCTAGAGCAATATCAAAATCGGAAGCGCCCCACTTTAAAGCCAATGGCCCTTGACTTCCTTGAGTGATGAACGAAGCCCGTATCACGGAAATATTATCAAGCATGAGACGACTGATAGCTACAGCCTTAAGATATTCCTCATTGCTGATGCGGCTACCTCCAAGGGCCGTATGATCAGATTGGTAAGTCCAAAGTAGAAAACTAGTAAATCCTCCTGTTTTATTCTGCAACGTTCTCAGATGTTCTAAATGCTCCAAGCGATCCTCCCAAGTCTCTCCAAATCCAATGACCATTGTTGCTGTTGTTCCATATCCTAAACTTTGAGCAAGCTCCATTCCATCGAGGTATTCACGAACAGAATATTTACGAGGAGATAAATTCTTTCGCCACTTCTCAGTTAAGATTTCGGCTCCTCCTCCAGGAATCCAACGCAGTCCCGCTTTCTTCAAGATCACAAGAGCCTCTCCCAATGAAATCCTTGAATTACGTGCAATAAAAATCATCTCCACAATTGTAGGACCATAAATTTCAATCGCATCTCCATAACGCTCACGAACCACACTAAAAAGGTTCTCGTAATGATCAATTTTGAGTTTCGGATGAAACCCTCCTTCCATGGCTACCAAAGTACCACCTAGAGCTCTTAATGCATCGATTTTTTGAAAAATCGCTTCATTAGAAAGCACATATCCTTCCGGATCATTAGGCCTTCGATAAAAAGCACAATAACTGCAGTTAGCCACACAAATATTCGTGTAACTCACGATGCGCATGATCAAATACGTTGCTTCTTCTTCACGGCAATATTCACAACGTTTTTCATGAGCACGAAGACGCAATAATTCTGGATCACCATTTAAGAGATCCAAAGCAGATGCTGATGTCAGAGAATTCTTCATCATAAGAAAAAAATTAACAGGGATGGAAGAGATGAAAGAAGAAGAAATTCACCACAAAGAGCACAAAGGATTACACAAAGAACACAAAAAAAGAAAAAAGAATTTTTATAAAAATTCTTTAACAAATTTAAAAACTCAAGATAAAGAATGTTCCCTATCGTAAAAAAGGGGCATAGGAATTGAGATTCTGCTTCAACATAGAACACTAATAGCAGCGAAATAGCTTAGCCGAACTAATCAATCAAATTCACCGCTAAGTTTCTTTTTTGTGCTTTTTTGTGTTCTTTTGTGGCTATTTTCTACCAGTTACGGCGACATCGCTGTAAAAATCGTCGCCAAAACAAACAGAAGACCAACAAAAGCATTTGCCTGGAAAAAGGCACGGTTTATCAAATCAACTTGCAGTGTTCTCGCCACGCGATGTTCATACCAGAGAAGAAAGGGAATAGGAATCAAGAAGAAATAGTAAAAAAAATTAAGGTTCATCAATTGACCAAAACCGATCAAGGACAGTAACAGCACTCCATGCAACAAGCCTGCAAGCCTAAGCGCTCTTGGAATTCCAAGCCAAATGACCATAGAGTGCAATCCTTCCTTACGGTCAATCTCAACATCCTGCATGGCATAAATAATATCAAATCCAGCAACCCAACAAAGAACGCCTAATGCAAGAACAAGTGGAGCCAAAGCAAAACTTCCCGTCACGGCAATCCATGCCCCTACGGGAGAAACAGCAAGAGCTAAGCCTAAAAAAAACTGAGCTAACGAACTAAAACGCTTTGTTATCGAATAGAAAAAAATAATAAATAAGGCAACTGGCGAAAGTAAAAAACAGAGATGATTAATCGCTCCTGCAAAAAGAATAAATAAAAGAGCGCTAAGGAAACAAACACCGATAGCAACTTGCTTACTTAACAACGTATGACGTTGTGCCGTTCGAGGATTACGTAAATCAATCTCCCAATCGACAAGACGATTAAAACTCATCGCTGCCGTACGCGCGCTTACCATACAAAGCATGATGAGTCCAAAAAGCCACCATCCCGGCCAACCGTGAGCAGCAATAACCATCGATCCCAGCGCAAAAGGAAGCGCAAAGAGAGTATGTGAAAAACGGATAAAGGTGAGGAAACTTTTGAGTGACACTTTATAATCGTTGCAAGTTCAAACTAAACTGCAGAAATAGAAAGAAAGAAGAAAATAGCTACAAAAGAGCACAAAGAAACACAAAGAA
>DATEBV010000173.1:0-19035 GCA_035287205.1 Chthoniobacterales bacterium
ATTAATTTTATACACACTATTTTTAATTTAAATATCCGCCATCCCTTCCATCGCATTCCTTGCCGTATATTAAAATAGAAAGAGGAACTAATGAAAAATCACAAGAACGAATGAGATGGAAGGGATAGAGATAACTGAGTAAGCATAATAAAATGTTAAACTCTCAGAATAATTTAATAAGAGCTCAAATGTTTTTTTCTTGGTTTGCCATCTGTTATCCCTTCCATCGCTTCCATCCCTGTTAATTTTCTGCAAAGTGACGACAATGATTTTAAAAATCATGCGCTATTTTTTCTTCACTTTTTCAACTTAAAACGCTACAATCAGAGGCAGTCATAATTGAGGGCCTCTCTAGAACTAAGCCAGAATGAAAAGATTATTTTATTTTTTAGTTATTTTACTCAGCAGCCATTATCTCCTAGCACAGAAGCCACCTAAGTCTGGAAAGAGCCTTCAAAATAATAAGAAGGAAAATCACTCGGATATTGGTATCTGTCCAAAAGAAAATATTCCTATCGAAGAACATCACGTTACCGTAGAGGAGTATTGTGAATTTCTCAATGCTGTTGCTACCTCGGATTCTCATCATCTCTACGATGAGTGTATGGGATCAGATCCAGATACCGCCTGCATTATACGATCTGGAACTCCAGCTAACTATAGCTACTCGGCAGTTGAAGGGCAAGGGGAGCTACCTATCAGTCAGGTAAATTTATTAGATAAGGCACGATACTGTAATTGGCTTGAGCAAGGTAAACCAACAGGAGATCAAAGTGCTGAGACAACAGAAGATGGAGTTTACACTTTAAATGGTGATAAGATCGTAGCAATTAATGCCGAAGCTACTTATCTTTTGAAGGATAACAATAATCAGGTTGCAGGTACTAATCAGGTTATAGGTTGTAGGTTACAGGTTGTAGGAGCAAATCAAGCTGCAGACCAGACTGTAAGCAGTAGAAGAACAGAACTACCATTAGGAGAGATTAGACAACAAGCTGAACCTACTACGAACTGCGAACTGCGAACTGCGAACTGTAACAATCAAGGTGATGACCTTGATTGTTACCTAATGATGGAACCTGCAGCAATCGAAGAGGCAGGGAAAGCTCTGAAAAGAGAATTAGGGATTTCAGAAGAAAAAGAATCTCTTATAAGCCCATCTGAATTTACCGAGAACCCTACGAATTTCACAACTCTCAGCGCATTCACTATCGTCAAAAAACATACGGCTGCTTCCAACACCATTTCATCCTCTCATGAACCAATTAATGAAACTTTAAAGAAACAAACAGAACAGGCGATCCAGAAAAGTATCAGCCATTCTTCAACCCAACTCCAAGATCATTATAAAAAAGCCGATGAGGCATGGGCAGAGTATGATCGTGGATGGAAAGAACGTAGTCATCTTTATCATGAACTTCAAGAGAGTCGCAGACAACTGACCTTATCAGAACAAAAACTTGAACAGGCTAACCTGGCAACAACTAGTGAAGAGCTTGAAAAAACCCGCCTTGGTAAGATCGCTAAATATGCCGGGATTGCCTGCGATGCTTTAGCTTATCTGCCTGAACCGCATGCACAGGTAGCTAGTGCAGGAATTTCTCAATTAGCAGGGTTTGCAGATACGATCAACAGTACGTGGGCCAAAGTTAACTTACTTCTTGTTAAAAGGGAACATCAACAGATCGAGGCGCAACATAAGCAAGCCCAAGAACGAAAAGATCAAGCGCATCAACAGCTCTTTCCTTTAGAGCAACGCGCAGAACAGATAGAAACTCTTGCTTCGATACAAGCAGAACAGGCTACCAAGAAACTAGCGGAACAACTCCATCCTCAAACAGACTGGAGAGACAGTCATTGGCAAGCCTGGGGAACCATTGTAGGTTCAGGATGGAGCGAAAAAGAGAAAATGCATCTTACCGACCAAGCACGTAGTGATTTAAACTGGATAGAAGAAGTCACAAAAAAATCTTGGGAACAGAAAATCGAAACAGGCAAAGAACAGTACCTAGCACTGCAAAAGAAAGCCAACCTTACCTCATTAAAACGGCATTATGATAGTGCAGTCCAACAACATGAACGTGCAAAAACACAGGAAGAGCAACAACGACGTTATCTTGATCAAAGCCAGCATGCTGTAGAAGACCTTAAACATGAAATAGAAAAAAGAGTTGACGAACTAGAGCGTCTGGAAACTCGAGATAAAATCCAGTTTGAACAAAAAAAGAAAGAGTTTATTGAAAAACTCAAAGAATTGGAAAAGACGCAACTGAGGAATCAAGGATTGCAGAAAAAATGGGAAGAAGCCGTACAACGAACGAGTAATCAAGAGGAACAACGTTACATAGCCTCCATTACCTGTGACAATGCAAAAAAAGAAGTAGAAAGAATCCTAACGCGCATTAAAAAAGCCTGCCAAACCGATCGAGAACTTTTACAAAAAATTTGGCTTAAGAGTGCCTCAAACAACTACAAAGATTGGAGCTTGCCAGACAGTACTGTATTTCAAGTAACAGAAAATTCCTTAGATACCTTTGAGGAAATAAGAAAAAGTGAACAATGCGAGCCTCCGTTGCAACGTTTAGAAGAGATAGAAACTCGTGGACGCAACTTGCGATTGCGAGAAGCCATGATGACTTCTTCAAGCATTGCAGAAATCGGAACAAAACCTGTTCAAAACAGTTTTCTTGGAACCATTCAGAACCTATTTTCTAAATCTTCTGATTTTTCATATTCTACAAAAAGCAACCTAGATCAAGTCCAAGAATGGGTTCAAAGAAAACAAGAACATCCAACTCTTCAAGATCAAGAACGTTGGGAAGTTCGAGAAAAAATGGATCAACTTCAAGCAGAGATAAGTGCTAAAAGAAAGGAATTGAAAGATAATTCTGCCATAGAAGGGGAAATGCGTAAGAGTAATGAAATAGAGGATGATGATGGGAGAAGTAGATTAAGTACAGCTACAAAACAAACAATTTCTTCCAAGTCATCTTCTGTCTTGAGCGTTAGCAAACGTAGCACCTTTAGTTTTGGTGGTGGAACTTCATTTGGTGGCAGCAAAAAACAGCCTACTTCGCCGCTTCCTTCTATTAACGAAGAGGCTCAAGATCCCCACGAAAAACTAAAACGCCTCCAAGTGCAAGTTAGCGAACTCAAGAACAAGTACTTTGCGCTTCTAGATCAAGCAGAAAATGAACGCCTGAGTTTACTCAAAGGACAAAAGGCCGCAATTTCCTTTAGTGAAGAAACAGATCGAAACTATGCTTGGGAAGAAGCCGACCGAAAAAGTGTCGCTGCTATTCAAAAAAAGCGTCGAGAAGAAGAGCTGGAAAAGATAATACAAGAAGAACAAGAGCGTTGGCAAACAAACACAGAGCGATGGAGGCTTCGCGCTCAAGCAGATCAGGCTTTAAAAGTTTTTAAAATAGCACAGGAGCGCACGATCACCTTAGGCGAAGAAGCGAGGAAAGCAAGAACTGCAGCACAGTTAACGGAAGCTGACAGGAAAAAGGATGTTGCATCAGCAGAAGAAAAACAATTAAAACAAGCTTGGTTAGCAGCTGAGGAAGCGTGGGAAAAAAGCGCTCAAGAATATCTTGCTGAGCGTTTACAACAAAGTATTTCTCAGAAAAAAAACAATACAGATGCCAATAGACTTCTTTCAAAGCTTGCTTATGCTGATGAAGTGCAAGGAGTCGACGGTGCGCAGAAGTTGAGTGTACAGGAGCTACTCGATGCTTCGAGCACCGGTGCGACGAAGCAATTCGCAGCAGAAGTAGAGCTTAGGAAGGAGTCTGAAGAGCGCCTCAAAGAAAGAGATCAAGCCGTCAACAAACGTTGGGAAAAGTTGCTGAAGAGTTATCAACATCCCGAACTTAAAAAGAGTGCCGTAGAACAAGAAGAACTCGGTGAAGCCATTATGGCTCTTGAGACTCAGCTTGATCAAGCCTATAGGGATAGCTTTATAACATATAGTGGTCAAGAAGCACTAGTCCATTATAAGGAAGTGGCTTTTAAACGTGCTTTGGAAAATGCACGGAACCATCCTGAAGAAATGACTGAAGCTTGGGAAAAAATAGGAATTAAAGAAAAGGAAACCTCAGCTCAACTAGAAATTAATAAGCAAGCAGCAGAAGCTTTTGGAAAAGAGGCTCAACGCCTTGAAAAAATTGAGAAAATCTGGAAAGGCATCTTAGAAAGAGAACAGCAAGAAGCAAAACAGATAAGAGAGCAGGCCGCTCAAGAATATTATCGAGGCAATTTGAGCGATTGGAATGCATTGAGCGAGAAAGAACAAACACTTTATAACAATGAAGTAAGCAAAGCTAATGAAGAATACAATCAAAAAAGAGAAGAAACCAAAACACATGTTACTTCAATTGAACAAGAGCTGCAAGAACTAGAGAAAGCACTCGAGATCGTTAGGAACAAACGCAAAGGCGATGTTTTATCAAGTTCCAAGAAAAGACACGATCAACAACTGCTCGACCTTGGAGAGCAAAAAAATAAACTAATAACTGAAAAAAAACAACTCCAAAAACACCTCGATCAACAAGCTGCCGCACTTAATCTAGGGGGGAAATCTAAACAAAAAGAAAATTGCTACAAGGCTTTAACTCAATCTCAAAATAGCGAAGAAAAAGCAAATGAACGAAGTGGGAAAAATCCCTATTGGAAAAAGGCAGCTGAATGCTATCGAAAAGCTAGCACTTATTGGAAAGAAGCTTCTGATGATAAAATTTTAGAGCCTCAACAAAAGCAAAACGAAAAGATTGCCCTTTCCTATGGAAAGGCTGCTGAATCCTATGAAAACGCTGCACAAGAACATGCCGCCTTGCTAACAACACAAAATCAAAATAAAGAAGCCCTGGTCTCACTTTACAATGACCAAGCAAAGGGATATCAGCAACTGGCCCAACAACAAGAAAAAGGTGAATCAATCTCAGACTCCTCAGAAACCTACGATATTCAAGAAGCTCTCTATCAACTAGAGAAACAAATCGAACGTTATCTTGGTACGAGAGGAGCCCAAATAGAAGAACTTCAGGAAAATATTCCACTATTGAAAAAACGTTTAGAAGAACTTCAGAAAGAAATTGCGACCCTATATCAGCAAGGTCAAGAACCCTTGGCATTAAAAAAAGAAAAGTTGAGCAATACTCTCCAAGAACTTATTGAATCCTGTCAAAAAGCCCTAGAGGACCTTCGCCAAGAAGCTCCAGAGAGTAACGAACGAGCAGCAGCAACTATTACGAGCATTCAATCTCAAAAAGCCCAAGACCAGCAACTTCAGCAACTCCTAGAGCAAACACTCCAGCTCAAAGCTAAAATACTTCCTCTCGAGCAAAGAGTAACCTTTCTCTCATCAGAAATAACAGTGGCTCAAGGACTCGGGGAGCATTTTTTAATAAAAGGTCAACAACAACTATTAGATCAGCTTAACCAAGCGATCGGAGAGACGAAGAAGATACAAGAGCAACTGTTAGCACCATCTGAAGATATTGTTAACACCTCCAATCAACTTCCAACGTGCATGAGTGCCTTAGAGCAAGTTGAAAAACAAGATCACTACTTTCAACAGATTGCACCTCAGCTCCGATCACTCGATCAAAATAAAACAGTTCTTACGACGCGAATTGTCGATCTAAAAAACAGCATCGCGATGGTTCAATCTCAAGGAGATGAATTTCTTGTTCAAGGACAAGAAAAACTTCTAAGCCAAGCAAGTGCGATTCTTTCAGAAATTGATCCAACAGCGGACCAACTTCTTGCAAAGAACGAAAAAGCTTCTAAACAAGCAAATGACATCTTTTCTCGAATCACCCGTTTTCAGCAAGAAGATAAAGCACTTCAAGAAAATGCTGACTCCTTAAGAGAGCTTGGGCAGAAAAAGATCAGTCTAAAAAAACGTGAAGAAAGCTTGAAAAGGGAAATAATAGCCTCTCAAAGCCGTGGAGAAATTCTCCTCAATGAAGGACAAAAACAACTTCTTGATGAGATCGCTCAAGCCTTGTCAACAATTGAACAAGTTAATAAACAAATTCTGACAGGAGAGAACACTGCTTCCCAAGACAGCATTGCTCTTCTTGTTCAAATAAAACAACTTGAAGGACTGGATCAATTTCTCAAAAAGAATGCTCCTACCTTGCTTGCTTTAGAGCAAAAAAAGAACTTTTTCCTAGAACGCCTTAAAGATCTTACTGCAAAGGTTGCCATTTCCAACAGTACTGGAAAGAACTCTAACTATCTTAGCGAAGCCCAAGAAGTTATTTTTAACGAAATAACCCAACTTCTGTCAAAGATTGATCAAAACGCTCAACAACTACTTACTAGCACAAACGAAGCTCCGGCAGAAGCTAAACTTCTCTTGACCCAACTCGAAGAACTAGTACAGCGAGATAAGGAGCTCCAAAAAAATGCTCCTGACTTACTCAAACTTGATGAAAAGAAACAGTTCTTTCAGAATCGTCTTGAGGCACTCACCACAGAACTTAAGTCTTCTCAGAACCAGCAGCATCACCTTGCGATCGAGAAACAACAAGCTCTTATTAGCGAAATCAATCAAGCCCTGGCTAAGATAGATCAAAGAGCCAAACAACTCTTATCTCATGCATCTGATGCTGCAGAAGAGACCTCTCAGCTACTAAGTCAACTCGACTTACTGGCAAAGCGAGAGCAGCGTCTCCAACAAAATTTCTTACAACTTAAAGAGGTAGCACAAAAAGAATCCATTCTTAAAACTCGTGTAGAGGTTCTTGAAAATGAAATGATCACTTCTCAAATTCGCGGTGAAATAACGCTCGCTCAAGCGCAAAAAACCTTGTTAGAAGAAATCAATAAAATCCTTCAGACAACTTCCCTCGCAACTAAACAGCTTCTTTCTGAAGATCAAGAAAGTTCTGAAGCTGCATCTCGAAAAATTCAAGAACTTATCCCTCTCTTAGATGAGCTTCTTATACGAGATGAACGACTACAAGAAAATGCCTTGCCATTAAGGGATCTTGAACAAAAGAAAAAACTCCTTCAAGAGCGCCTTGAAACGTTAAGAGCTGAAATTATTTTTTCAGAAAAGGCAGAAGAACCACTCCTTGCTCAGCAACAACAAACCTTTCTAGACTCCTTACAGCGCTCACTCGATAAAGCTTCTGAGATTACCACACAACTCATGGCTGGAATGGATCATTCTTTAGAACAAGCAAAAGCATTCTTTAGCGAGGTTGATCAACTCCAACAACAGGATCGACAACTGCAAGAGAAGATTCTTAAAGTCCAAGAACTTCAGCAAAAGAAAAACAATCTTGCTCAGCGCTTTGAGACCTTATCTTCAGAAATAAGCGTTTCTCACAACCAAGGTGAAGTTCTCATAGCTCAAGGACAACAGATATTGCTCGATAAGGTGAGGGGAATACTTCCTAGAATTGACGAAATAATAGCACAACTGAGAAAAGGATCCATTGGAAGAAATCACACTTCTGAGCAAGCAAGCATACTTTTTTCTGATATCAACCAACTCGAGCAACGAGATAACGCCTTTCAACAAAACATTACTCAGCTCAAAACATGTCTTAAAAAAGGGAATTTTCTTCACATTTATACAGCTACATTACAAGAAAAAATAAACTCATTCCACTCCTCTCAAGATCCAAAAGAACAATTTCTTGCCAAAGGACAACAAAAAATCCTCGATGACTATCGTCGAATTCAGTCATGTATAGAGGAAGTGGTAAAACAACTTCTTTCAGGAAACAAGGAAGCTTCTGAACAAGCTAAGACCGTACTAACTGAAATCAACAAATTAGAACAACGAGAACAATCTCTTCAAAAGAGTATTCCAACCATCCTTGACTTGGAGCAAAAGAGCGTTGCTCTCCAAGCTCGTGCAGAATCTATTGAGAATGATATCATCTCCTCTAAAAGCCGAGAAGAAACAATAATTGCCCAATGTCAACAGACTCTTTTGGAGGCTATTCAAGAAGCCATTGATCATGCTTCTGAATGTATTACACAACTCCTAGCCGGAATTAATGGTACTCAAGAGCTGACAGAAATTCAAAGAAGAACACAAGTAGAAGCAACAGCAAGAATTATTACAGCAGAAAAGGCATTAGAAGAGACGAAACAAGAAATTCAAAAAGAAACAGAGCGAATTGCAACGGAAATTTTAAAACTTCAAATGGAGCTACAAGAGAAAGCGCTGGAGGCAACAAGACAATCTTCAGAAGCACGATTAAAAGCGCAAACTACTACTGGAACTATTGCAAGCTCATGGCGTGGTATTGCGAACATTTCAGAGCAAACCTTCAAATATTGGACAAAAGCGAGTGACGCGCACAATGCACAAAAAAAACTCCTTGTAAAAGGCTACAGAGAGGCCGCTGAAACATCTCAAAGAGCCGCGGATCAACACAAACTAGCACTTCAAACCAAGATTGAAGGAAAACAGAGTGAAGCTCTTAGTTGGAGTAATGAAGGCCAGTCTCTCCAAAAACAAGCAGACTACCAAGCAAAAGCATGTGAAGCTCAAGATATTGGCAAAGAAATCCTAGCTTTAGGCTATCAAGAAGCTGCTGTAACATCCCAAAAAGCTGCAGATCAGTATAGGCAAGCAGCCCAAACCAAGGTAGCAGGAAAAGAAAACGAGGGTACTAGTTGGGGATGGAAAGGCTTATCACTCCAAGCAAAGGCAGACTATGAAGCCAAAGCAAGTGAAGCTCAAGAGGCTGAAAAAATAACCCTCGCAATAGGCTATCGAGAGGCTGCAGCAATATCTCAAAAGGCTGCAGATCAGTGGAAACTTTCAGCTGAGAGAAAAGCTGCAGGAAAAGTGGGTGAAGGTGTTTGTTGGGGTAAAGAAGGCGAATCTCTCCAAGCAAAGGCAGACTACCAAGCAAAAGCCATTGAAGCACAAGAAGCAGGAAAAAAACAGCTCGCAGAAGGTTATCGAGAGGCTGCAGCAATATCTCAACGAGCTGCTGACCAGAGAAAACTATCAGCCCAGACAATTGTCGCAGGAAAACAGAGTGAGGCTATTAGTTTGTCTAAAGAAAGCGACTCTCTCCAATCGAAGGCAGACTATCAAGCAAAAGCGAGTGAAGCACAAGAAGTAGGAAAAACAAACCTTGCTGCAGCTTATCATGATGCCGCAACAACATCTCAAAGAGCTGCTGATCAGAGAAAACAAGCAGTCCGAACCAAGGCACTAGGAAAAGAAAGCGAGGGTCATAGCTTGGGTTGGGAAGGCACATCCCTCCAAACAAAGGCAGACTATCAAGCAAAAGCAAGTGAAGCACAAGAAGCAGGAAAGACACAGCTTGCAGCAAGTTATCGAGAGGCTGCAGCAATATCCCAAAGAGCTGCAGATCAACATAAACAAGCAGACCAAACTAAAGCAGCAGGAAAAGAAGACGAGGGTACTAGTTGGGGATGGGAAGGTGCATCCCTTCAAACAAAAGCAGACTACCAAGCAAAAGCAAGCGAAGCTGAAGAACTAGGAAAAACGATGCTTGCAAGAGGTTATCGAGAGGCTTCAATAATATCTCAAAGAGCTGCAGATCAATGTAAATTAGCAGCGCAAACCCATGCTTCAGGAAAAAAGGAGGAGGGTTTTAGTTGGGACAATGAAGGCAACTCTCTCCGCAAGAAAGCAGAATATCAAGCAAAGATAAGTGGAGCGCAAGAAGCAGGAAAAACGCAGCTCGCAGAAGGCTATCGAGAGGCTTCAATAATATCTCAAAGAGCTGCAGATCAGTATAAACAATCAGCGTTAGCTAAAGCAGCAGGACGCAAGAGTGAATATACTCGTTTGTGGGAAGCAGGAGAAGCAACACAGGCAGAAGCAGATGCGATAGCAAAGAAAGCGGAAGGGAAGTAATGATCGGGGCAACAGACCGAATATATTTAGTCAGGTCACCTTGTGACAAGAATACTAGTAAAGAAATTAAGCGTAAAATAATATAAAAGGATTAAACCTAGAAACCAACATGAAAAGATTATTTTATTTACTAACTATTTTACTTAATGCCCATTATCTCTTAGCTCAGAACCAAAGCCCTTCTAATGAGAGTTTAAAGACTGGAGGCGTTCATCAGGTTACAGGTTGCAGGTTACAGGTTGTAGGTAGCAATCAGACTACAGAAAATCAGATTCGCCAACAAGCTGAACCAACTACGAATTGTTACCTGATGATGGAACCTGAAGCAATGGAAGAAGTAGCGAAAAACTTAAAAAAAGAATTAGGAATTTCAGAAGAAAATATATTCCAAGAGGAAAGAGCGTCGGCTTTTTCTAGCTCAAGAGTAGGAGAGCATTCTGAATTTACTTTGACTTCTACAAACTCTACGTCTGTTAGTAAATCTCATCTTCTTTGGGGTAAAGCTCTGGTGGCAGCTCGTCGGGCTGATAGAGCTAGCGTATTAGCTAAGAACCTGCCTTCACAGTCTACTGAAGCTGCGATGGCCTTCGTCACTCCGGTGTTGGAGCAGATAGTTTCATCCCCATCTACTACGACTTGTAAAGACTCAATGAATGCTGCGTTGGACTTGAATTTTGACTTGGACAGTATGAAGCATACAGCCCTGCATCAAAATTTTTCCTCCGCCTTGCCTCATCAAGTCTTTACTTCATCTCGCAACGATGGTGATGAAATATCTGCTCCTGAGTCCTCAGGTATGCCCTATACATTTCGGCCTCTGTGCTCCGAGACTCCTTGTCCCTCATCAGTCTCAGCGACTTTGAAAACAGGTTCTAATACAAATCAAATTGAGAGTGCTTATAATGAGGTCATTGGCATTGCTCAAGATGCTTCCAATGCTTGGGTGGACGCGGCAGAAGCTAAGAAAGTTGTTCTATCTGATGCTTCCGAAGCTGATAAGCCACATTTAATTACTAAAATCAATACAGCTATAAATAACAAAGAACTGTACGATCAATTGGTTAAAGAAAAGGCACAACTCATAGCAGACTATCGCGAAGTAGCAATAATATTCCAAAGAGTTGCAGATTATAAAAAACTAGCAGCTGAAAGAAAAGCCTCAAGAAAAGAGAGTGAGGGTACTAAGTGGTATAATGCAGCCTGTTCTCTCCAAGCTGTAGCAGATTACCAAACAAAAGCGTTAGAAACGCAAGAATTAGGAAAGCTGCAGCTCGCAGCAGGTTATCGAGAAGCAGCAACAACATCTCAAAGAGCCGCAGATCAGTGGAAACTATCAGCAGAGGCCACACTCGACGAAAAGAAGAGTCAGAATGACTGCAATAATTTGGGCTTTGTCGGTGAATCTCTTCAAACGAAAGCAGATTATCAAGCAAAAGCAAGTGAAGCACAAGATGCAGGAAAGAATGATCTCGCAAAGGGTTACTTAGAGGTTATCACAATATTTCAAAAGGCTGAAGATCTGCTATTAGTAGCTGAGAGAATGCATGCCGCAGGAGAAGCTGTGAAGGCTGATTGTTGCCGAAGAGAATCTTTGCCTCTCCAAGCGAAGGCTAACTACCTAGCAAAAGCAAGCGAAGCGCACGAAGTAGGAAAAGAACAGCTCGCTGCAGGCTATCGAGAAGCTGCTGCAACATCCCAAAGGGCCGCAGATCAAAGAAAATTAGCAACTATAGCAGATGACTCAAGAAAAGTGTTTGAGTCGCATAGTTGGGAGATGGAAGCACAGTCCCTCCAAAAGAAAGCGAATTACCAAGCGAAAGCAAGTGAAGCGCAAAATGCAGAGAAAGAGGAGCTCTCAGTAGGTTATCGAGAGGCTGCTGCAATGTCTCAAAGAGCCGCAGATCAGTGTAAATTAGCAGCTCAGACTCATATCGCTGGAAAAAAGGAAGAGGGGTTTTGTTGGGATCGAGAAGCACAGTCTCTCCAAAAGAAAGCGAATTACCAAGCAAAAATGAGCGAAGCAGAGGAAGCTGGAAAAACAATGCTCGCAGCAGGGTATCAAGAAGCTATAACAATATTACAAGGTGCCGCAGATCAGTCAAAGGAATCAGCGTTGGCTAAGTCCTTAGGAAAAGAGAAAGAAGGCAATGGTTGGTCTAGCGTAGCTTTTTCTCTTCAATCACAGGCAGACTGCCAAGTAAAAGCAATCGAAGCGCAAGATGCCGGGAAAACGACTGCAACTGATGCTTACAGAGAAGCTGGTAAAACATCACAAGATGCCGCAGATCACTACAAACAATCAGCTTTAGCATCTGCATCAGGAAGAGAACGTGAAAGTACTTATTGGGATTGGGCAGGCAAGTCTCTTGACTCAAAGGTATATTGTCAAGAAAATGCAGGTGTAGCGGAAGAAATAGAGCAAACAACGCTTGTCGCAAGCTACTTTAAAGAAGCTGCGGCAATATACCAGCGAGCAGCAGATCAATATAAACAAGCAGCAGAAGCTTGTGCTGCAGGAAACTCAAATGAGGATATTATTACACGGTTATTTAATGCAGGAAAAGCAACAGGAGCAAAAGCCGAGACCATAAGAAAAAAAGCCTTACATATTGCGTGGAAATTTTAGGGCTCAGTTGCTAAGAATGGTCTACTAGCGAGTCTTCTGATGGTGTGATTATAATTATTCATGACATATATTATCTCAAGTTATTAAAATACTAAATTCATGCTTTTAACCTCTAACCTTCTACTATCTAAGCACTACTAAGAACCTTTCTCAGTAACAATCAAGATTTCTCATTTTGAGATGATTGCACAGCATCTAATCCACCATCCAATAATGGGGTACTAAGCCCATACATTCCATTTGCGACAAGTAGCCTTGCAACTAATTGACTAATATTATCTTAAGAAATTAGTCCTCATCCAGTTTTTAGTATTAAATTTTTATAACACATTAAAAATCAAGCCTCTATTTTTTTACAAGCATGTATTGCCAAAATATAATTGCCTCCAACCATGCTTTTCAACCTTTTTTAGCCGATGCAGCGCGCTCTTTCAATTCTACGTCAACATAACGATCGGTAATAGCACTAGAGCTGTGACCTGCGTCATCACGTACGTGTTCCCGAGGCCGACGTTTGACGTCTTCAGAAATCCCCGTATGCCTTAACCAGTGCACTGTGGCGGAGCGTAGCATCTCGGCCTCTTCGAATTTTTCTTCTTTTTTGAGTTGCTCAACCGCCAAATCAAAGCACTGCTGGATAAGGCTACGAATAGGTCTGGTGCTGGTCATCGGACGGCCTAAACTATTGGATTGTTTGATTAGAGGAACTTGTTCGTCAGGAGAGGGAAGTGGTGATAGTCCAAGATGCTTTCGATAGCGCTGTAATGCCGCCAACATCGGATTACTAACGGCAATTTGACGCAACTTATTGCCTTTGCCAACGGTTTTAAACCACCAATCATTATTTGGATCTCTAAAAAAATCACCCATTTTAGGTGTCCAACGCTCACTGGCAGCTAGTTCTGAAATACGCAAATACATGACACACAAACACTGCAACATGAACAAGCTACGCTCATAGAGCCGAGGAGATTGATCAGCAAGCTTCGTGGTAGTGATGAGCACAGTCTGCCATTGTGTATCAGATAGACGTCGAATTTGTTTGGCTGATGGTTCCTTGCGTAAAAATTTACTTTTTTGACGTATTTGAAGCAGTGGATTGATTTGTGTGACTTCTTCTTGAATTAAAAATTGATAAAAACTTCCTAAAATAGCAAACAGTTGCTTAATACCATTATTGGACAACTTAAAATGCTTCTTGTCAGGAAGTTTGCCATCCTGAAAAGCCAGTTTAGAAACCTTTACTATAAAAGGCCGCCACTCTGGATTGGCTAGGCGCAAACCATCTTTACTATTGAATCTAGCAACCATTTTAGTACCAATCCAGCGTTGTGGCGGTTTTTGGCAAAACTCGATAAATGCTTCAATATCCAGGCGCTTAAGTTGCATCAAAGATTCCTGACGCACGAACCAACACCAACTGATAAAACGCTCGAGATCACGACGATAACCATTAAACGTATTTGAGCTGCCACGATAACTGTATAAAAAATTCAAGACCCAGCGAAATTCCTCCGTAACAAATTCAGGCAGCGTTGATTTTTCTTCCGCTAAGCATTGTGTTAACCAAGTAGATATTGCCTCATTTGAATTTTTTTGCGTCTCTTTATAAAGTTCAACGACATGTTCTAATGTGTCAAAAATTGGTTTTGGTGATGGAATGATAACGGCCATAAATAATCTATTTTTGCTTTACAATGCTCTATTTTAGAGATTATTTTATCATCTTGCAAGGAAGGTTGCAAGATAATTTATGTAAAAATATCATGACATATGGAGCCAAACCATTGACAATTACTAATTCTAATATCCGTCTCAGTCTCTTATCGCAAGATGAGTACCAAGATTACTACGGTGTTCCAGTATTTGATCCTGGAGAACAAGCTCACTTCTTTGCTTTTAATGCACATGATCAAGCATTTTTAAACAATTGCTATCTCCTTGAAGATAAAATTTATATGGCATTGATGCTCGGTTATTTTAGAGCAAAACACTGTCTTGTCAATTTTAGTTATTATCAAGTAACGGCTGATAGAAAATTTATTCTATCAACATGTTTTCCCGAAGAACATACATTGTCAAAAAAATTACCACCTAATAGACAACAACTTAGATTGCAGCATAAAATTCTTGTACATGAAAACTATCGACGTTTTGACCCAACCATTCATGCCGAGCTTTTAATTTATTTAAGTATAACCATACGACAACATCCTAAAGTGAAGTCGTTATTTCAAGCACTTTTGGATCACATCGCCCAGTGTGCAATTGCCTTGCCCGGCTATTCTACACTGCAAAAATTGGTAACAGAAGCATTGTCACGAGAAAGAAAACGCTTAAATAAAATCTATCGTAAAAAGTTTTCAAAAAAAGATAAACATTTATTGTCAAAGCTATTAAGCAGTGAAAAAACGCTGTCACAACTACATAACTTTAAAAAAGATCCCAAGTCATTTACCTATAAAGAAATGCGTAAGGAGCTTTTAAAGCACGAGTTATTAAAACCTATTTATGAAATGGCAATTCGATTTATACCCTTGCTGGAACTGCCTCAAGAAACGATTAACTATTATGGGTCGCTAGTCATTTTTTATAATGTGTACAAGCTGAAGAGGATGAAGTCTGCTCAATCTCATTTGTATTGCTTGTGCTATAGCATTTCACGTTACCAACTGACCAATGATAATTTATTGAGCTTCTTTAGTTATTATGTGAATTACTATGATGCCGAGGCTCGTAACAAAAGTAAAGACAAGCTATTAGGGCTTCGACGTGATATGCAAGCAATCTTGCATAATGTTGGCAATTTACTCGAATTAATTCTAGAAACTCCTCACAATGAATCAATTTCTAAAAGCCAGTGCTTCTCCACTCTCCCCCAAGATCAAATGTTAGCTGCTAGTCTCTATTTGAAAGGAGTACTGCAGGATGAAGTAACTTTTTATTGGGAGCATGTGGACTACATGGCCAATAAGATCCGTCGTAATTTATTACCACTTTTTATGGCGATTGACTTTAGTGTTCAGGACAAAAGCAATTTACAAAAAATTGTTCTATTTTTCAAAACACAAAACACCAAGCCAAAAGAAAATATTAACTTGGATCCTTTAATTGAAAACTGGTTGCCAAAAGCTGTTTATCCCTATTTGTTAAGTGAAGATCACCGATATTTTCAAACACATCGTTTAAATTTTTACTTTTATCGCCACTTGTCACAGCAAATGAAAACCGGCAAGGTATATTTAACACATAGCATTAAGCATAGGACACTTAAAGATGAGTTAATTCCCAAAGAAAAATGGACTTCAGAATCGGAAGAAATTTTAAAAAATATTGGCTATCCTAAATTAGTCATTCCTATTGATGATCTTATAAATCAATCTCGTGCGGATCTTCATACGCTCATTATCGAAATCAATCAACGAATTAAGGATGGCACTAATGAACACGTTAAAATCAAAAATGTTAAAGGTAAAAAAATTTGGACCCTACCTTATGAAAAGAAAACAGATATCACCAATAATCCATTTTTTAGACAACTATCGCCTACCAATATTATCGCTGTTTTACAACAAAGTAATGAACAATGTCATTTCTTAGATGAGCTGACGCCCATTCAACCACACTCTATTAAAACGCCAAGAAGTGATGAGCTTAAGTTGGGTGTTATTTTTGCAAATGCCATTCGTTTAGGAGCATACAAAATGGGACAAACATCGGATTTGTCTTATCATGAATTGCTCACCACGGAAAAAACCTGTTTACGCCTAGAAACATTACGTGCAGCGGTTGATGTTATAAATAATAAAATTGCTGGGCTGCCTATATTTCCGCTATGGAATCTTAATGAAACCCTGCATGGCAGCGTCGATGGCAGTAAAATTGGCACACGTCTGGATATTTTAAAATCGCGTTATTCACCTAAATATTTTGGTCTGTATCGCGGAGTATCAGCATATAGCCTGTCAGTTAACCACACCTCCCCTGCTATACTTTTAATTGGACCTCATGAATATGAAGGCAATTTTCTCTATGACATTCAAGTTCAAAATATTTCAGACATACAACCAAAAAATGTTTCAGGTGACGGTCACAGTATAAATAGACTCAATTTCACTCTGCTTGACATGATCGACCGTGGATTTATGCCGTGTTTTCCAAGGTTAAATCAACAAATCCTTTACTGTTTTGGCGATCCATCTCAATACGAACATCTTTTAATCAAACCAACAAAAAGCATCAACGAAAGTTTAATTAAACGTGAATGGCCAGAGGTTAAACATGTGTTAGCTTCTATTCTCAGCGGCCAAGTTAGCCAAAGCACAGTCGTTAGTAAATTGTCTTCACATGATTATATTTCATCCACCAAAGAGGCTTTGTGGGAATATGATAATATTCTCCGAAGTATTTATATTCTATTATATATTGATGATGTAAATATTAGACAATCTGTACGCTCAGCGCTCAATCGCGGTGAAGCCTATCATCAATTGGCCCGCGCCATTGCTATGTTAAACGAAGGTGAGTTTCGCGGGGCGTCAGAACATGAAGTAGAGATTTGGAATGAATGTGCGCGATTGGTTGCCAGTGCTATTATTTATTACAACAGCCAACTACTGTCATCACTGTACGAACAAGCTAAAAATGATGAAGAAAAGGCGTTGGTCGTTCAAATGTCACCTGTTGCCTGGGCTCATATTAATTTGCTCGGGAGATACATGTTTATGAAAAAGGAAGCACAGCCTGATTTTAAGGGACTTGCAAAGAATTTGATATTAAAACCCGAATGAGGACTAATTTTTTAAGATAATATTAGTCAATTAGTTGCAAGGCTACTTGTCGCAAATGGAATGTTTGGGCTTAGTACCCCATAATAATAACTCATCATTTGAGTTTGAACTTTCATCATCTTTACTTCCCTCTATATCATATGATGTTAATGCTTGAGTCAAGTTGAGTCGCCCGTATTTTGTCTTTATTAGTGGCTCTTGATCACTTGTTCTGAAAAGACGCTTAATAATCTCATTTTCTGATAGATCTGGAAATTTTAACATCATAAGTGCTAAAGTAGCCGTAATATGAGGTGCGGCCATAGAAGTTCCAGATTTATATTGATAAGGTATTGATGGTTTTCCTGATCCCTGTAAAACAGGTCGTGGCCATGTTGATAAAATATCGTGCCCTGGAGCAGCTAAATGAACAGTTTCTTTTCCAAAATTGGAAGCCTTCTTAAGACCAACCCACAACCCTGTACCAGTATATGTCGTTGCAGCAACAGTTACTAAATTGGAAAGGACATAGTTAGCAGGATAGATCGGAAAATTATTATTATTTGAACCACTATTTCCTGCAGCTGTAATAACAACACAAGGTTTTTTTGGTTGCTTTTTAAACGCATTTTCTAAATCTTGGCACCCGTTATTTGAAAATCCTATTGAAGATTCATCACTGCTTTGTGGACGTCCCCAACTACAATTTAAAATACGCGCACCATTTCTACGAGCATAGTCAATACAGTTAATGGCATGTGTACATGATGCTTTCTTCGTAGTACGATCAAAGCAATTACATGCCAGGAGCTTTACCATTCCAGGTACTCCTGCCATTCCTGCTATTCCTGTTTTATTGTTTACTGAAGCTGCAATAATTCCGGAACAATGAGTTCCATGTCCACTCATATCTCTTGGTCTATATTTCAGTAAAGGATTCTCTTCAAGAGCATCGAATCCATAAAACGACAGACGACCACTTGCATCTCTAGCAGAAATAATATTATCAATCAAGTCTTCATGATTTGGTGTTATTCCTGAATCAATTATAGCTATAATAATAGAATTAGCTGGATTGGTAGGAATTGGTATTGCTGGATTGGTACTACTAAATAAATTGTGAGGCGCTTGAATACCATAATCAAATTGAGGATTAAGACTCACTTGTTTTTCATAAAGTGGATCATCAGGATCACTGAATGAACTCATTAGAAAATCAGGATTGCAACTTTGTGCTAATTTATTACTTTTCACCACCTCTATAATATTTGCCATTATTGCTAATAAACTTGAACCTGATTGAAAAGTCGTTGAAAAATCCAACTGATACAGAGATGGATTAGAGGAGATTTTTTTCAACTTCATTTCTGAATAACTAAATTTTTTCTGCTTTAGGTATAATTCTAGATTGTGGAGGAATTCCTTTTCACTTTCTTCCTCTTTTAATCTAACGAGCAGATGATCTGCTACCATTTCCACTTTATTCAAAATCTTACCAGTAGTAGTATCAATGACTTCTTCTTGGCGAATGAAAGGATAGATAAATTTTGTTTTTAATATAGTTGTTCGTATCTTTTGCCCTGAACAAAGGCCTTCTTTTTCTTCCATCTCAATAAGACGATTTTCGGGGTCTTCCTTAGCCCAATCTTCCTCTTTTTGAATCAAAGACTGAACATGCTTCTCTAAGGATTCAACATCTTTCTCGATAGTAGAGGCCATCTCTTTAAAGAGTTTCATTTTATCTTGATTTCCTTGAGTATAAGCTATGT
>DATEBV010000174.1:0-6778 GCA_035287205.1 Chthoniobacterales bacterium
TGAACTTCAGCCGCTTTTTTCTTGTAATTGGAAGCAATTTTATATTGCTCCGCTATATCCCTCCAAAAATCTCCTTCTTTACCTTGTATTTGATCTGCTTTGTCCAAAGCTTCTTCTGATTTCAACGACCACGTAAAGGCATCTGATAAATGGTAACGATTCCATGATGCTTTTTCTAATTGTTTAGCTGTCTCTTTCTGACCTGAAATATAGCTCATAACCAGCTGTCTCATTCCTTCTGCTGAGGCTTCTGAGTCTTCGGCTGCTTTTCTCCAAAAAGAGGCTCGTTCTTCTCTTCCTCGGGTAGTCAATTCATTAACTTTATTCCAACTGTCTCTTGCTTGTTCTAGTTTGGTAGCAATACAATCCCAAAGCCAATCATTTTCTCCACCAAGTTTTTCCTTAGACGCTTGCTTGGCTTGTTCTATTTGAGTTGTTAGTTTTATTATATTTTCTTCTGCTGTTATAACTATTCGGTCAACAGGCCGAATAGAGGCTGAAGATATCGCTGCTTCGGTAGAAGATGGAAGATAAGTCTCACTCCTCTGATTTGATGGCCCCTCATCAGCTAGAAGAGGATTCTCTTCAGCAATTGCCTCTTCTATCTCTGTTACCATTGGCAAAGGAATGGCTAGAAGTGATGTTGAGAACGAACTTGATGCCAACAATGCAACAAGTAGGCATTTTGAGATAGAATAGATTTTAGCTTGATGGTAGTAGTTCATAGTTTTTTAAATCCTCAGCTTTCTTTTCTAATAATTGAGCAGCACATTCAGCAGAAGTAGCAATAGAACGCCAGGTATAGTTATTAGATTTTCCTTCTTCCATCAGCTTCACTTCTTTCATAAGTTCTTCAGCAATAGTTTTATATTTTTCAACAATCTCAGCCCAACAATTAATTAGCTCTTGATTTTCTGTAGCAGATGCTTCTTTAATCTTAGATAAATATTCCATACGTTTTACTAGAGCATCAGCTGCCTTCTTAAGAGGATAGGCAACAGCAGTATTCCAAGGACAGCCCTGTCCATACCCCTGATCCTCATACGAATAAAACCAAGCATCAACATCATACCATTGAGCAGCCATTTGATATTTTTGGATAATGTCTACCCAACAATTAACAGATTCTTCGCTTTTAGAGAGTTTAGCTTTTTGAAGTTTAGGCAAATATTTAGCGCTTTCTGCTAAAGCGGCAGCGGCTTTCTGAGTGACATCGGCTATCTTTTCAAAATTCTGTGCCTTACCCATCTTTCCTTCTTCAAAAAAGAGCGTAGCTTTAATATATCCGTCAGAACCCATTTTGTATTTTTGAATAGCTATACTCCAAGCATCAATTAATTCTTGATTTTTATTATCTCGCGCCTCAGATACAGTATTCAAACATTCTTCAATCTTAGATAAACAGATAGCACTATTTTTGAAGCAACGGGAAGCACCATTTGCACTTTGAATCTCTCTATTGAAAAAATTTTCTGGAGATCTCTTATAACATACCGCTGCAATCTGAGATTGTTCTGCTGCCTTAATCCAAACTGCACCTATTTCTTGATTTCCTCGAGAGATCGCTTCGATAGCTTGAAGCCAAGAATCAGATGCTGTCTGATAAGAACTAACAGCAGATTTGTAAGAAGAGGCAATGCCCATCCACCACATCTTCTCTTCCTTGCTAGTGGCTACTTTGGCTTGTTCTAGAGCAGTTTCACCATCCTCAGTAGCTTGAGCCGCTTGTAATAGAGATTCAGCGTGAAGAGTCTTAATCTCAGCTTCTGTAGCAGGAATAGTAGCTTGAGTTATTGGTTGAGCGTCAGCTTGAGCCTGAATAGGGGCAACTTGGATATTTTCAGAAGAAAAAACATCCTTTGTTGTGGTTGAAAAAGAAGCTATTCCATAATTGTTTTCTTTAGAACCCGTCTTCAAAGTTGTTGAGGTTGATGAAGTGGCAAAGCCTCTACTTGCTCCTTCCCATTTCTTATCGGCTAATGCAGCCTCTTGCGTTCCATAAACTAAAGTGCTTAGTCCAAGGCCAAAAAAATTTGCCGGACTTCCAACCATTTTCCTCGTTATTTTAACCGTCGCTCTCGGAAACATAGCAAAGGTAGAAGATGGATGAAGAGTCGTTAGTAGAACTGTTGTGATAAGAGATAATTTTTTCATAAGGGTTATAATTAAAAAATATTGTATAGTTTGTTAAGAAGCTACTGAACAGCCTGTTTCGACCTTTAGCCTTTAGCCTATAGTTCAGAATTCACCTCCGAAGGAGGTGGAGACTGAACGGTTACTTTTCTCTTTTTCGAAGCCAAGTTATTTTTCTTCATCTCCCACTCAGCAATGGCAGCAGCGTGTTGTATTTTACTCTTCTCTGCTGCTTCAATCTTTTCCATCCACGTAGCATTTGATTCTAAAGGAGCCCCGTGACAACATACTCTAAACGCCTCCGCTGTTTGAGCCCAGGCTGTTCCTGCCTCCTCTTCTTTTTGAATAATCTCATCATATAGAAAGGTCATCTCAGTATCGGAAGCGACATTGGCTCTATCCTCCAAGGCTTCTAAAAGAATAAATTCTGCCTTTATTGACTTATACATGCAAATCAATGCTGAGCACTCATTCATTCCCTCTGCTCCTTCAATCTTATTCCGCCACATACTGCTAAATGGTGAAGGAGATTGAGCCTCCAAGTCTCTACTCCGCTCCAGCAGTTGAGCCCATGCTTTTTCTGCCTCTTCTGCTGTTTGGATAGCCTCATCCCAAAGCGCAAACGCCTCGTTGTTAGAGGAGGATTTATGAGCTTTATCTGCTACAACGAAAGAAATAGCATTTAACTTTCTTATTTTATAAAGAGCAAGCAAAAATCCTGCATGATCCTTTTCTTGGCTTGCATTTTTAATGGAAGCTTCCCACCATGACGTTAGACGTAAAGACGCCTGATCATCTTTTGAGCCAAGCAATTCTAAAACTTCACCCCATGTTATTTCTGCCGCCTCTGCTTTTTGAATGACATCTTCCCAAAGCAAAATTGCCTCATCGTGACGGGCTGCTTTAGCTGCTTTTACGGCCAGTGAAACCATACACCCTACTTTATGAGCCTTGTAACGATTTGTTCTGCCAACCCACTTAGCTTTTAAAATTTCTGCGTCTTCAAGAGCTGTCTTTAAGAACGAATCATCACCTGAGAAAGTATCTTTATTAAGAAAAATCTCTATTATTTTATTCCATGCTTGTACCACATCGTTGCCCTTTTGAATAGCATCATCCCATAAATCAAGTGCCTCGGAACCCTCAGCACCATGAGTTCTATTTTTAGCAACCTTGGCAATAAGCGAAGCTTTCTTAGCCTTACAAATATATTTTAAATAAAAAGATCGATCCTTACAGTTTTCTAGAGCCTGATTTGTCTCACTAGGAAAAGCTTTCTGAATTTCTAAAGCGTCAGCATAGTGTTTTTCTGATTCACCTGCCTTTTGAATGGCTTCATCCCATAAAGCAAATGCTTCGATATCAGTAGCGGCTTCAGCCCTATTCTTAGCAGAAGAAACAGCAATTGCTACTTGAGTAGCTTTCAAAATATGACTTGCTAATAGACACTGATTCTTTATCACCTTTGCTGTCTCAAGCTCGCATTTCCAGCAGGACTTGAATTGTAAAGGAGCTTCATCACACCAGGCTTTAATGATTTCTATCGTTTGAGTCGATGCAGTGTCTACTTCATCTGCTTTTTGCAAAGTTTCGTTCAATAATGGGGTAACTTTCCCTTCAAGGATCTCAGGATCAACTTGACACTGATCCATCAGAATTTGAGCAATATCCGCTGCTTTATACGTCTTGCGTACAGACGTCTTCACAGCCCATATGTTCTTCAATTGCTCTGCGTTCTCCAGCTTAGCACACCACTCATCCTTGAGCTCCAAAGGAACCTTCCCTTCTCCATTTTTTACAATCTCTACCGTGACATCCCATGCATTTTCTACTTCACTTGCCTGTTGAATAGCCTCATCCCATAAAGGAGCTCTCTCTTCAATAGGACAAGCTCTGATCTTGGTTTCAGCAGTCAACGTCTGATTTTCTGCTTGAATCGCTTGACGCTCAAGCTCAGCCACAGCAGATTTTCTCACAGAAAAACCTAACGTCCCTTCTAAGGATACAATCCCTTCTTCAATCGCTAAAGGGTCCATCATCGGGTAACAATCAAGGTTGTAACCTTGATTGCTACAGTTCGTAGTTGGTAGTTCGTAGTTCGTAGTTGGTTCAACTTCTTGGTTAATCTGATTTTCTAATAGTGATGCTGTTTTTCTGTTGTCTGTCTTCTGATTATTTTTTTCCTCCAGCTTCCAGCCTCCAGCCTTTAGCCTATTACCATTTTGCGCAAGCAGAAGGCTAGAGTTTGCTGAAGCAATAAAAAGAATGGATAGGATTATTTTTTTCATAGTTAGTTTTTAATTATTCGGCTAACAAGCTTAATATAAGCTTAAATTTAAGTTGATTTGTGGGCTCTTCATGACAAGGTAAAAAGTTTTATCGACTTTCAATTTTCCAAGAATTTTTAGCTGCCCAATAATCTTTCATTTCTTCTGCTCTTGCTGTTATCTCTTCTAAAAATTGGTCAGCTACTATTTTTAAGGAAGCTTTCGTTGATGTTTTTTCTCCTTCCAATAAAGCAGAAGGAGTAATATTGCTCTGATCAGCATGTACGATGCTTTCTAATTGTTTCGTCTTATCGCAAGTTTGATTGAACATGTTACTCTCAGCCTCCCAGGCTGCAACCTTTGCCGTCCAACAAGCCTTCGCGTCTTCTGCTATTTTAAGCTCAGCATTCCACCATGCTTTATAATTTTGAGACGCCTCTTCATAACTTTTTTGATTAGTCTTTATAGCATTGGCATAGATGGTTTCAATCTCACGAGCCTTGTGGATGGCTTCGTTCCACCGCTGAGTAACTTCTTCTGACATTACTTTTTTAGATTCCTCATCTACTTCAGAAGAGACAGAGTTATTAGGAGTCACTGTAGTTGCTGTGGTAAGGGATAGAGCTTTTTTTCTAGCGGAAAAAGCAGCGATCTCTGCTTCTTTTGCCTTATTCCACGTTTCTATTTTAGCGTGCCAAAAAGCACAGCGCTCTTTTGCAACTTCAATCGCATCAATCCAGTTGGTTTTGAGTCTCTCAGGTGTTTGACTGCAAATTTTGCTATATCTCTCTATGCATTTAGCCCATGCAGCTTCTACGTCTTGTGCTTTTGTGATTGCTTCCTCCCAAAGTTGAACTTCTTGATTCAAAGAAGCCTCGGTTGGTTTTTGTTCTCCTTCACCTACAGCAGCAATATGAACCTTGACTCCAGCAGCATTGGCCATGCTTTCTAATTTCCTCGCCTCGACCCAAGGTAGATTACAAGTTGAGTGATTCTTTGAATTGGCAGCTTTTTCAAACTCGGTATTCCACCAGCTTTTGAGTTGTTCAGGAGCCTGTTCCTTTTTTTCTTGGCACGTCTCAACAGCTCTAGTCCATGCTACTTCTGACAATCTAACTTTTTTAAGGACTTCATCCCAAAGATGAACAACGTTGAGTAAACTCACCTCTGTCCATGCTGTTTCTGCACTCAAAGCGGATGAAGCCTGAGTGGTAGCCTCGTTAACCATGTTATCTTCTTTTTGAGCTTGCCTCCACTCTTCAGCAGAAGTCTCTATGGCCAAAATAGCCTTATTCAAAAGGTCAGTATCTTTTTCATGATTAGACCTCCCAGTTTCCGTCGCCTTATTTAAATATTCTGCAGCATCAGCTAAACGCTCAGCTCTCCATTTAAGAGAATCAGCATCCTCCTCCCGACGAGCAACTTCCTCTGTATTTCCTTCTACAGATGCTAGGGCTGCTTGTCGATGCTCTTCCGCAGAGATTTTCATTTGTTCGCAAGCCTTAGTCCAAAAAACAACACTTGTTGGATTTTTTCGAACAAACCATTCTTTGATCCTTTCGTCGTATTTAATTGCTCCCGATAAATATTCAATAGCACCTGGATTACTATAATAACCACCTCCAATCAATTTGGCAGCTTTTTCTAAACGTTCCCCCTCTTCATCATGTCCTTGGATAACAGCCTTGGCAGCTTGTTGATAATATCTTGCTGAAATCTGATAGCACTCTGCTTTTTGAATCCAGAATTCGGTACTTTCTCGTTCCCATCCCGTTCTTGCATTAGCAGCTGTTTTTAAACAAGAAGCTTCTTCCGATATACTCGAGGCGCTATTCTGAATAAAATAAGCTATCTGATCCAATCGTTGAGCCTCTTCTTCATTTCCTTGAGCCATGATATTAGCAGCTTTTTTGTACTCTTCTGCAGCATTCTGATAGAGCTCTTTAGCCTGAGTATAAAGTGTAACAATTTTTTCTTTTCCTTCAATTTCCCCGATATCAGAATTTTCTAAACAATCGGCAGCTTCTGATAAACATTGATATCCGCCACGTCTATAACCTTCAATCAATTTGGCAGCTTTTTCTAAAAATCTCCCCTCTTGATGATTTCCTTGAGTCACAGCCTTGGCAGCTTGTTGATAATACCCTGCTGTAATCTGATGGCACTCTGCTTTTTGAATCCAGAGTTCGTTATATGATATTTCTTCCTTATTTACGTGGGCAACCTTTTCTAAACAAATAGCTGCTCCAGATATACTCGAGGCGCTCTTGTTAAAAAAATAAGCAGTCTGCTTATATTGTTCAGCCCTTACTTCATTTTCTTGAACTGTAGTATAAACAGCTTTTTTACACTCTTCCGCAGCGTTCTGATAAAGTTCC
>DATEBV010000175.1:0-7045 GCA_035287205.1 Chthoniobacterales bacterium
CCTCTTCTCGTATTTGATGAAATCGATGCTAATGTCGGTGGTGAGATTGCCTCCAAAGTCGGAGCTAAGATGAAGGCTCTTGCCAAGGATCACCAAGTCCTCTGCATTACTCATCTTCCTCAGGTAGCAGCAGCTGCAGGAGCTCAAGTTGTGGTTCAGAAAGAAGTGCATGATGGACGTACAAGTACTACTTTAGCAACTGTAGAGGGATCTGCCCGTGAAGAAGAAATAGCTCGAATGTTGGGTGGAGCTTCTGATTCTGCACTAGCTCATGCGCGAGTATTGCTAGGGAATTAGGTGATGAGTATATGAAACATTTTTTTGTTTTCTTGAGTGCTATTCTCATTCTTGCTGCTGTTGTTATGGATCGTAGTGGTATGGGGTGGCCTTTAGAACAGCCTTTGATTGCCTATTTAGCCAAAGTAACTCATCGCATTCTTCCTTCAGTAACGCCACTTCTCCTTCCTGAAAGCCATGGTCTTCTTGCACCTCAAGATGTGGCACTCACGTTACGTGCTGTAGTGAGTTTTCATCCTCGTTTGATTCTTGTTGCAGAGCCTTTGGGAGACCTTTCAAGTGGTCCTCTTTCCTTAATTAAAGAGGCACTTACCACAGGGTTTATTCAAGGAATACCTCTTGTTTTTGCAGCAATACCAGAGAAGGCAAAACAAGCAGAAAAAGAGAGAGGTTTTACGTGGTTACATGTTCCTGTTATTCTTTTTCCTGAGGAGACAAGCAAGAGCGTCTTGCCATCGATTGCAGGCAGAGAAGGTCCTTTTTCTCCTTTTGGATTTATTCTTCCACAAAAAGAAGAAAAGGCCCAGCGGCTGCCTCTGTTAGCAAGAACTTCTGATGGGAGTATTGTTTCTTCTCTCTGGTGGAGAGGCTTGTTTTTTGCAGTAGAATCGCCTGAGGCATTGAAGGACCCGGCTCTTTTTTTTCTTTTAGGAGGACGTTTTCTTCACCTTCCTAATCATCATTTCCTTCTCCTAGAACCAGGCGCTTTTTTGAAAGGGGGTAAATATTCAACAATGAAAGCTCTTTCTTTTGATGACTTACTTCTCCATCGAGAAGAGATGGAGCGAGGCGATATTCGTCCTGATATGGATCGTCTCTTCCGTAATCAGACAGTGGTGATAGGAGGACCTCATGTAGCAGAGCAGTCAGCTATTCTTGAAGAGGTTCAAAAACAACTTTCGATTCATTACCTTTCATCTGCATTCTATGGAGGTCTGCTTTTGCTATTGACGCTAGGAATGATGGTTGTGGCTCGTTTGGCTTGGATCGATTTTTTATTGATGCTAGTTTTCTTTTTGCTCTCCTATGTAGGCTTAGGCTTTTTTCTTTTTAAGACATATGGAATTCTTTTACCACTTTTTTTACCACTCGCTATTTCTATGCTACCAACGTCACTTCATTTCTGCAAAATGAAGTGACGTTGATAAAAATGGAAATACGTGCAATCCAGCTTTTATTTTAGAGTTTGGCAATTCGCGATATCGCATTATTTTTTCCTCGCAAAGCGAGCAAAAATCAACTTAAACTTAAACTCTTAACTTAATCTTACTGCGAAGCAGTATTATTGCGGGCCGTAGCTTAGCTTGGTAGAGCGCTTGGATGGGGTCCAAGAGGTCGCGGGTTCAAATCCCGCCGGCCCGACCAAAATTAGGAGATAGGAGATGGAAGATAGGGATTGGTTCTTTTTTTAGATAGGTTGGTACCTTTTGTGGTTAATTTTTTGCAGTCTCTTACCATCCTCATTAATAGGTAACCGTTTCTACCTCCTTCGGAGGTGAGCTGTCTGAGCTGGGGATTACAGGCTACAGCCCAAATAGCTGTTTAGTAGTTCCTCAACCAGCTATGCATCATGCTCACACTACTACTACGCAGTCGGGTCATTTGGTTCAGATCCGTCCTCCGAAGGAAGGTGGATTTGAACGCTTACCTCCTAGTAAAAAAGGGCGATGATTCCGAAGATAAGAATCATTCCCCCGGAAATTTTATTGATGATATTCATCGATGATTCTTTGATGCGATGATGAAGTATCATGGCGACACCGCCACTAAGAAAAAACCACCAGAGAGCCGATCCTAGAAAAATTCCTAAGACAAGAAGGAATGCATGGAAATAGTCCCGATGCTGACTTCCTAAACCTATTCCTGCAAAGATTGCCATAAAGGAGAGGACTGTTAAGGGATTCATTAAAGTAAGAAGAACTGTTGTTCCATAAGCATGCCATAGTGACTTATCGCACCTATCTTTTGCTAGAAGACTATGGCTTTTTACGGTTAATAGTCGTAGTCCAAGATAGATGAGGAAAAGACCTCCAATAAGATGAATCCAAAATTGATAGGAGATCAAAAGGGCAGAGAGGGCGGTGAGTCCAAACGCAGCGATAAGACCATAAAACGTATCGGCTGTGGCAGCACCTAGGCCTGTCATGAATCCAATCTTTAACCCATCACGTAATGAGCGTTGAATACAGAGCAGTCCTATAGGACCTACCGGGGCAGCAATAGCAAAGCCAATGGCCATGCCTTTAATAAAAAGAGGAATCATGGAGCTTAACACTACCAACGATATGCTGGTAGTTACCAGATAATAGCATATTTTTTTCTTTCCTCTTGCTTGTTAGAAAAAAGAGTTTCATGGTAACTAGAGTCCTAGAGTGAATGATTTTTGAAAATGTCCTGAAGCGACTTTAAGTGCAAAAAGACTCGAAAAAATAAAAAGCCGCTTCACTTCTTACCCTGTCACGAAGTGACCAAAAATCAGCTTAAACTTAAACTTATAACTTAAACTTATATTCGCCCTGTTAGCCGAATATTTACTATATATGCCTGTACAAACTTTTACTAGTGCTTCTGATATTTTAACAGCGTATGATCAAGGACAGTTAACGCCTTCTTCGAAAGTAAAATTAAATTCTGAGACAAAAAAATACGAGGTTACCAATAAGGTAGCAGGTATCTTTTCTAGTCTTCCCTCTTTTGGAATTCCTGATTTAGGTATTTCTACTTTTTTTAAATCTTATTTCAGAAGCTCTCAAGATAAACAAGCTGCTAAAGAGGTGCATGATCATTTAGTGAGAGAACTAGCACAAAAATACAAAGATGCAGGAGCGGCTGCTCCTTTAGGGATGACCGAAGAGGGTGGTGTTAGGCAAGCTTTTAAATCAGTACTTGCTCCTTGGAATGTCTTGCGATTTACAGAAGGACACGAAGATTTTATTACCGTGGCTGAGTTAAAACAACTGAGTCAAGATCATGAAATAACAGCTCGTGCTTTAAAACCTTCTACAACGTCCTTTTCATCTGACGCTATCTATCAAAGCTTTGCTCCAAGTCGTCATACAGGTGCGGGTATTCCTGTTGTGGAAAGAGAGAGTGCTATGAGTACTCGATCTACGATCCCAAATCTTCGTATATCCCAAATTGTAGCTAGAAGTAAGGCTCAAGATAATCAGCCAACAGAACGTACAGGACTTTTGTCAGGGAGAGCAGGTAAGAATAAGGGTGGAGTTTTTCAAGGGGTGGCACAAAAAAGTGCACCAATGCAATCATCTTTAGCCGATGCACGAAAGCATCTTGAGCAACGAGGAGATAAAATAAATGATATAGCTCAAAGTACAGAAGGACTTCGAGAGGGGGCTAGCGATTTTGCAGCGATGGCTAGGCAGCTAAAGGAGCAACAACAAGCACAAAACGATGCCTTAAGTCTTAAAGGAGCAAGAAAAGCGGCGTCTGCTGCTTGGAAGAGTATGTTCGGTTCTGGAAATAACTCCGAACAAGGTTAAAATACTTGACAATAGTGAGGGTTTATTGTATATGAAGCAATCCTCCTATTTCATGAAAAAATTATCATTCTTCTATCTTATCGTATTAAGTTACACTCTCCTTCCTTTTTCACTTTTTGCTGATGAAAGTAATGATGAAGATGTCACCCCTTCGCTTGGGAAAACACCCAATGATACCTCTTCATCCTATTTCACTTCTATTACTCCTACAGAAACTGCTTTAGCACTAGGTGCTGTTGTGCTGACAGGAGGAGCTCTATGCTATGGTGCTGAAATTGGAGCAGTCACAACAGCAGTAGGAACAGGCGTGGTGACTTGTTTAGGAAGGCTCAAAGAGTGTTGTTATCAGCCATCAGAAACTGAGATTGAGTTTTTAGAAAATTATTCTATTGCAGAGAGAGAAAGCTTGGGGATAAGAAATCAAACTTATGATCAAGAGAATCAATATACTGACTCTAAGAGCATGAATCATGCCTGTTCTTTTGCAAGCTTATTAGATTTAAATGATATTCTGAATCAGAAAGATTTAACATCAGAAGCTAGATTGACAATGGGAACTTCACAAGAGCTGCAACTGAAGTTTTTTAAATCAGGTTATTGTGATTGTTTGCCTGGTTATCAATCACTTGTTCGTTGGAGTAGTCCAGCTCTTGATTATGAACGAGTAATAACTCATCGAGCGATTCAGGAGAAAATAGCGCAACGTTTTTGGATGAACCCAGCTATTAAAGCTGAGTACAATCAAGCCTTTTCAGAAGGAGACGCTATCAAAGTGGGCGCTGTTGTGGGCTTTTGTCAGAAACAAGAAGCGTCTCATGGCATCAAAAAGCTAGCATTTACAAAAGAGGAGGCAGACAAGGTTTTTCCTGAAAATACGACAGAGGCTTTAGAAAAACAGAATAAAATGATCAGCCATGAACTATTACTCATGGAGGACAAATTAAATGATTTGAATCAAACTGTATCTACACAGGAATTAAGAAATACGGTATTGTATGAACAACTGAAATATTCTTTATTGAGAGAACAAGCTGAAGATGCTTTGAATTATAGAGGAAATAAAAACATTGAACATTATGCTTCTCATCAACATTTTAGGGAATTTGAAACAAGAAGAAGGGTGGCTGAACTTCTGGACCCAACAGTTGGCTTAACAGAAGGCACATTATCTTATCAGTTAATAAAAGATTTAGAGAAAAGTATTCCTCGTGCATTTTATTCTACTGATACTGAGAAATCGAATTGGGAGATCGGACGAACTCAATTTTTAAAAGCAAGTTTTTTAAATGATGATGTTGATATTCAATGCTCTGACGAAGAATATGATACCGATGAAGAAGATAATGAAAGAGAATTGCGGCATGCTGTTGCTCAGGAGATAGTTAACGATTATAGAAGGTTATCTGGGCAACACTTAAGCCCTAATCCATGATTGTGAGCTTAAACTGAACTGAAAGGCAGAAGAAATAGCCACAAAAGAACACAAAAAAAAGAAACTTAGCGGTGAGCTTGATTGATTAGTTCGGCTAAAATATTTCGTAATTATTGGTGCTCTATGTTGAATCTAAAAACTGGATTAGAAATAGATGCGATTTCGTAAGGATTTTGTTTTAAAATAGTTTTTACGGAGCTGTGGCACACCTTGAGCCATGGCTTGTCATGGCGCTTCCGTGTTCGTACGTGGGATAGTTTGGGAAAAACATTTTTGGGCAAAGTATATTACGAAAGATCGCCAGTCTCTAATCCCATTTAGGTTGAAGCAGGGTTTCAATTCCTATCTTTCTTGTTTTTCACGATACGCACATTCTTTATCTTGAATTTTTAAATTCTTTTTGTGTGTTCTGTTTCTTTGTGTTTCTTTGTGTTCTTTTGTGGCTATTTTTTTCCTTCTTCCTTTTACTTTAATTCAGTTTGAGCTCCCCTGTGATTAATCTTCTACAGTATGAGCCTTATATTCGCTGACGAACTGACGGCGAAATTGATCAAAGGTTCCTTTCATAATCGCTTCTCGTGTGCGGCGCATTAGGTTGAGATAGAAATGAAGATTATGAAGGCTAATAAGACGAAGTCCTAGGATCTCTTCCGCTTTAACAAGGTGACGGAGGTAGGCGCGGCTGAATTTCTGACAGCAGGGGCAGGTGCATCCTTCTTCAATAGGAGAGGGGTCGCGTGCAAAGGGAGCATTTTTGAGGTTCATGGTTCCTTGGGACGTAAAGGCGGTGCCATTGCGTGCCAGGCGTGTTGGTAAAACGCAATCGAACATGTCGATACCCCGAGCGACCATTTCGACCATTTGAGGAGGAGTTCCTAGTCCCATCGCATAGCGAGGGGCTGTTTCAGGAAGGTAAGGCACGCTGGCTTCAACTGCTTGCATCATTTCAGGTTCAGGCTCTCCGACACTGACCCCACCAACAGCATAACCATCAAATCCGATGTCAACGAGTGATTGAGCAGAGTGAGCCCGAAGGTCATCATAAGAACTTCCTTGCACAATACCGAAGACGAGAGGGCGTGTTGATTCAGGTTGCTCACTCCACCAGGTTTTACACCGCTTAGCCCACCGCAAGGTACGTTCAAGGCTTGTGGTTACTGTTTCTCTTGGGCAGGGGTGAGGAGGGCATTCGTCAAAGGTCATAACGATATCAGAGCCAAGATCGCGCTGGATCTGCATGGAGCTTTCTGGAGTAATGAATGTTGGAGTTCCATCAAGATGGTTCTGAAAATGAACTCCTTCTTCTGTAATTTTTCTTAAGCGAGCTAAGGAGAAGACTTGAAATCCTCCACTATCGGTGAGGATTGAACGTTCCCATTGCATGAAGTGATGAAGTCCACCTAGGTCATGAATGAGCTTTTCTCCTGGGCGAACATGGAGATGATAGGTGTTGCCAAGGATAATCTGTGCTCCAAGTGCATAGAGCTCGTCAGGAGAGACGGCTTTGACGGTGGCTTGTGTGCCCACTGGCATAAAGATGGGTGTTTCAATAAGGCCGCGTCGGGTTTGAAGGATACCAGCACGGGCATTACTGGAAGGATCTTTAGCGAGAAGTTGATAGGACATGGATGGAGAAAAAGGGAAAAAGAAAGATCAGAGAATAGCCACAAAAGAACACAAAGAAGCACAAAAAGAAAATTTGATAATGCCTCTCTTGCTGTCAACGTATCATGGATGGTTAGGAGATAGAAAATTCGTGAGTTCAAATTGAACTGAAGTAATAGGAAGAAGGAAGAAAATAGCCACAAAAGAACAC
>DATEBV010000176.1:0-8848 GCA_035287205.1 Chthoniobacterales bacterium
TCGTGTCCCTATGGTTGTGCCTTTGCTACAAGCTTCCTTCGGCTAGCAACCTTGCAGCTTTCTACTTGGTTACCGCCTTGCCTTTCGCTACGATTTATTTCACTGTTCTCGGTCAACTCCTTTCATTTGACTAGTTCACACCCATGTCGGGCGACACTTCGTTAAAGAATTTTTATAAAAATTCTTTTTTTGTGTTCTCGTTCCTTGTGTTTCTTTGTGTTCTTTTGTGGCTATTATCTTCCTTCTTCCTTTTACGTCAATTCAGTTTGCCCCCCTCTTTTGTGGCTATTTTTTTCTTATTCAAAACTTCCATCACTTTTTGTGTAGGAAGCGTGTTGATCACATCATCCTTGGTCAGCCATCCTTTGCGAGCAATACCAACACCATAGGTTAAATTTTGAAGTCCTAAGGTTGTGTGTGCATCAGGATTAATCACGCAGCGCACTCCTTTTTCTTTTGCTAAGAACCACCAACGCCAATCCATATCCAGACGACGAGGGTTAGCATTAAGCTCAATAATGGTTCCTGTAGCTGCTGCCGCATCAAGAAGTGCAGGAACATTTACTGAATACGATGCTCGTGAAAATAAGATTCGTCCTGTCATATGACCTAGCATGGTCATATAGCGATTCTCCATTGCACGAATGATACGATCCGTCATAGCCACTTCTCCCATCGTAAAAGAGGAATGAACCGAGGCTACGACATAATCAAGAGAAGCAAGAACCTCATCAGAAAAATCGAGTGATCCATCCTTTAAAATATCACACTCTGTTCCAGCAAAGAGACGAAAGTCTTCAAAGGTTTTATTGAGTTGATGAATTTCTGTAATCTGTTCTGCAAGCCGTTCTTCACTGAGGCCATGTGCTTGATGAGAACTCTTGCTATGATCGGCAATACCGAGATATTGAAGTCCTAGTTCCTGCGCTGCAGCAGCCATTTCTACAAGCGTATTCTGCCCATCACTTGCTTTTGTATGGCAATGAAAGGTTCCCTTGAGCTGCATCCAGTCGACAAGCTTCGGAAGCCTTCTTTCAGCTGCCGCCAGAACCTCTCCACGATCTTCTCGAAGTTCTGGAGGAATAAAATCAAGCCCTAACGACTGATAAAGCTCCTGCTCATCATGAATCTTAGATGGTAGATCCTTGGATGGGCGTCCCTTTTTCTCTTCCACTTGGGTAAAACGATACTCATTGAGAGACCATCCTTGTTCCAGGGCTCGATTGCGCAAACGAATATTATGCTCCTTGCTTCCTGTAAAATAGACGAGAGCAAAAGGAAATTCCTCGGACTTCACCACCCGCAGATCGCATTGCAAGCCTCCCTTAAGAAGTACACTCGATTTTGTTGGTCCTTGCATAAGGATAGCTTCGACCAAAGGATGATGCACAAAAAAATTTGAAACTGCCTCCGGTTTTGTTGAAGAAACAAGCAAATCGAGATCATGTAATGCTTCTTTATGACGGCGAAAACTCCCTGCAGTTTGGCATTGGCCAACATCAGGATGAGCACGCAACGCCTGTAGTAATTCTTCAGCACTCTCTGAGACTTGATCAATACGAAACAATCCTGCTTGTTGACGATGAAAAGCGATCGCTTTTTCGAAATTAGCTGCCGACTTAACTCCGAATCCAGGTAACTCGGCCACCGCTCCCGAATGACATGCTTTTTCCAAATCCACAACAGAAGCTACACCAAGTTTTTCATAGAGCAGTTTAATCTTTTTAGCCCCTAGTCCCTGTAACTCGAACAGCTCAAAAAGTGCAGCAGGAAACTGATTCCTCAATTCTTCATAATAAGGAAGACGTCCCGTAGTCATTAACTCCGTAATTTTTTCATTAATTGCTTTCCCTATCCCTGCAATTTCTCCAAGCCTTCCCTCAGAAACTATCTTCTCTAGAGGCTCTGAAAGAAATTCCAGAGCGCGAGCCGCTCCTATATAAGCACGAATTTTAAAAGGATTCTCCCCCTGCAGCTCCAAGAGTTGAGCAATTTGCTCCAATACTTCAGCAACTTCAACCGCTGTTTTAGCCTGTTTATTTTCGTTTTGCATAAGTTGTGAGCTCAAACTGCACTAAAGTAATAGGAAGAAAAAAAGAAAATAGCCACAAAAGAACACAAAGAAGCACAAAAAAAAACTCTTAGACTTCCTTGTGAGCTCAAATTGAACTGAAGTATTTAGTATACACTCATCGCGAATCAGGGCTAATTCTCTCCATGGGATAATAGGTTGAAATTTAATAAATAATAGACGACGCCAAAGCATTTCAAAAAAACTTTTTTAATCAATCAGCTCCTCTCTGCATTTATCCCTTCCATCCCTTCCATCCTTGTTAATTTCTTCTTCTTCCATCCTCTTTCATCCCTGTTTATGCTATTCCTTTTCTGGTTTCCAAACAGCTGCGTCAATACAAGCCCAAATGTGCATCACCCAACCCATGGTTCCAAGAGAGATAACCCAAATAGCACTTGCCGCCACAAAAAAAAGAATGGCAGCAAGAAGGCGCCCTTGAAGTAATTGGCCTAAACCAGGAAAAAGAAAACTAGCGAGAGCAGCAATAACATTTCCAGCAGATCCTTGAGATTCACTCATACTCCTATTATAGTGGGAAAAGATACCTTTTGTCTACTAACGGTTATTAACAGATGAATTTTCCCCTAAATACTACTTTCAGCACAAACGATCTCACTCAAATTATAAGCACACATTATGCTGAACTCGCTGCAAGTACAAATGCACCAAGCGACGATTCCCATACTGTGCATGTTTGCAATGGTCAACTCACAAGCAAGGAACCGTATAACTCTACTCCGGCCACCTTCTCAGGACATACAATTCAGTTTTTAAATGCTAACAAAAATATTCCTGAACAAGAGAATCATCGAGCCATTACAACGCATTTTATTCAAACAGTTCGTGAGACATTTGGTAATCAGATAGTAAATTATGTTTTTCCTTTGAAAGAACAAGAACAACATCTTACTAACGCTCTCCCCTTAACACTCCATCAAATACGTTCTGTTTTAACAAAAGCTAATGAGGTCAATACTTTTATTACACAATATATTCAAGAACGCTCTGAACTCAAAAATCTTGAGCTTACAAAAAACATGGCCTTTGCCACCTTTGCTCAAACTGAGGCCGATCAAGCCGCAGAAGCTTTTAAAGCATTAGGAACTCCTCAACAACATCTAGAGGAGACTGTTGATCACACGATGAACTTTGTTGCAAGCTGTGGTCTTACTGCAGGAGCTGTTACAGCCGCAGGGCTTTCTGCGGCTACCGGTCTTATTTTAGCGTCTCATTGTGGTCCTGTTGGTTATTCTGCCATAGCGATACCCTGGTCAGTGAGTATTTTATTAGGAAATATTTCGAATAGGTTACGACCTGACGATAGCACTCTCACTCGTGCTCTTGGTACTGGTATCAGCATGGGACTGACCAGTAGTGGATTGGCCCTTCTCGGTGCTGTTTTAGCTCCTCCTATGGCTCAACTGAGCACTGCAGGATCAGTAGCCATGACTGCTACTGGTGGTACCCTTGCCTTATCTGGCATCTCTCTTGATATTGGTGTAGCATCAGGAAGAGCAGCATCTTCTGCTTTGCCTAATCCTCAACGCTCTTTTACTCAAGCAAGTGAATCTGCTGTTAAAGTTTCTCAATCACTCAGAGCACTTGCTACCGCAATTCAAAAACAAAAAGTAGCTAACAGTGCCTATCGAAAAGTTTTTCAACTAGCTACGCAGGAAGATCTCACCAAAAAAAACCAAAGTACTCCTCAACATTCTACACTCACCATTGCAGAAGAGGCTCAAAAGGCTCTTCAAAAAGGTGTACAAAAACTTACCAAGCTTCAACCTCCACGTACCATGCCTCCTCCTGGAAGAAGGGGAATCTAGAATTTTTTTTAGAAAATGAATTTTTTTAAAGATTGCTCCCTATGTATTTGGACGTTTGTTCAAAAAAATAATGTAAAGGGTAATGAGTAACGAGTAACGGGTCTATTTTGTTGCCTCCGTCAATTAGTTTAAAAAATTGCTCAGTAGTAATCACTCGTCTTGTCACCCTAATAGTTAGAGCTGCCTTCAATCATCGAATCCTTTATTGGAGACTTTTTGGCGCTAAAAAACTAGAAATATAAATACTCGAAAATACTATTCCCTCGAAAATTGATTGGTTATACTGAGCAATTCCTAAAACCAATTGCCGAAGGCAACAAAAATAAACTCGTTACCCTTTACTCGTTACTCGTTACCTGTCTGTAGCTAAGGCAGGCACCAAACAAAAATAAAAAATCATTTTAAATTTTGATTCACTTAAGAAAGACTCAACTATGTTCAACCTCAACCTTACGCCTGCTCATCTCCACCTCGCCCTCAATCATATCCCCATTATTGGGCTTGCGTTCGCCTCTTTCCCTATTGTCATTGGCATCCTCGCTCGCTGCAGAACAACTATTGCTACCGGGCTTCTTGCTACACTTCTTTGTGCTTCCGTCATGCCAACCATCATGCAGACGGGTCATGATGCATCCCAAAACTTTAAAAGTGGAATAAACCAACCTCCATTGGACGAAGCTGGCAAGATTGCTCTCCATTTGCATGCAAACCGTGCCCGAAAAACCACACCTGTTGTTTATTCAAGTGCTCTCTTAGCCATCTTGGCTCTTTTGGCTCTTATCAAATTTTCTCATCCAAGCTTTGCCAATGCTGCGACATGGCTTTCTGCAGCGGTCCTTTTAGGTAATACTATTGCTATTCTACTAGCGATCTGGACAGCAGATGCAGGTGGACATATCCGTCATCTTGAATTGCGTTCTCTTACACTTTGCGATCAAACAGCAACGAATTCTCCAACATCTGTATTAGCTCAAATACCTACTCCTTCTCCAGCGCCAACAATTACACCTGTAGTTTCTACTGTACCTGCTCCTTCTACAATAGAATTACCCATTAATCCAGGCACCAAATAAAAATCTACTTTTAAAAACTGTTCACTCTAGGACAGTCTCTAGTTACCATGGATCTTATCGCCTATAAAAATATTATTGCCTCTAGCAATCAGAGTAACGTCTCTCAACAAAGCGATAGAATTGTCATCAATAGAGACAATGCGCTTGAACGAATGCAAGCAAGAGCAACTAATATTGCTGACGTTGGTAGCAATGATAATGAATCACAAGAAAACAGACGTGTTACTCAGCATTTTTATCAAACCTGCCTTAAGGAATATGGCTCTGATATTATAAATTTTGCCTACCCTCTTGAGAAAAAAGAAGCTCATCTTCATTCTGGAATTCCTTTAGACACTCATCAAGTCAAACAAGTCCTAGAAACAGCTCATGCTATTTGCACTGAAATTGATAAAGTAAAACAGCACTACCCTTCATTAACTTCTGAGGTTGCCACTCAAAAAGGAATTGCTGAATATGCCCAGCACCATGCTCAACAGCTTCATGATAAGGATACTCTCATCAAGACATTTCACTTTGGCCTGAATCCAAGCACTGAAGAAGCTGCCATCACTCTTGTTACTGGAATGCCTGCCACTATGGGTATGGCTGCTATTGGTGCTTATGCAGCTCTTCACCCTTTTGCCATGCTTGCTGCGGCTGGGATAATTATTACCCCAGGTGCTGCTGTGATGACTGTACTTGCTGGCATCGGTGCAGTGATAGCAGGTTCCTTGGGGACAAAGACAATAGTCGCTACTGCTTCTGATTCTTTTACAAAAGATAGTCAGCGATTAGATCCTCTCCATAAGGCAGAGTCTTCTGCTCAAGAAGCTACAGAAAAATTAGATTCACTTGTTTCTGTCCCTACCCTTTTTGACAAGGTTAAACAATTGAATGAAACTCAAAATCATGTTGGAACCGTCCTAAATAATTTTAAAACTTTCATTACTACTGCTCAAGAAAAGCTTACCACTCTCGAACCGCATGTTACCAATCGGCTTCAAGCAATAAAAAAAGAGTTAAGAGAAGGTTCCAAAAAAGATGAAGAAAATGAAACTTGGAAAACAGTCGAGGAATCAGATGCTAAAAAACTGAATGCTCTCGAAGTTATTCAAATAGCGCTCACGACTATTCGTCAACGCACTTTAGCAAGCGTTGGTTTCAATGATGAGAGTTTTAATCCTGAATCTTTTAAAGAAGCACACAACAAGATTTGCGAAGCTACAAGCATTCTTAATGATCCTGTACTTACCTCTTCCTTGAATGAAATACTCTCATGCTATTCTGGAGCCTTCGATTACGTTAATACTCTGTTTGATGCTACCAATACTTCTGGAAATGCTGTATCCGCAGCAATTCGTACCATTGATAACGCTAAGGCCCTCAAACAGGATCTTCCTTCTGTAATCCTTCAGAAAGATGATGGCACAGAAATTACCATTGATCCTTACAACATCACTGTCAATCCATTCACCGGAAAATCTGCAACACCTGAAGAGAGCAGTGCTATATACCTTGATGCACTCCTATAAAGAGATTTTTTCCACAAGTGAACTCATTTTGAAAAAGGATTTCTATTTTTTCTTGGCACCTGGGTTCACAACAGACAAGTAACGAGTAAAGAGTAAAGGGTAACGAGTTTATTTTGTTGCCTAGGGCAATTGAGTTAAAAAGTTTCTCACTATCACCAATTAATTTTCGAAAAAATGATGTTTTTGAGTTGTTATATCCTAACTTATTAGCACCACAATAATCTCCAAAAAAAGATCCTCCACTTGAGATTCTAAATAGACCAGGGCTAATTCTTCCAACGGAATAACAGGTTGAAATTTAGTAAATAATAGACGACGCCAAAGCACTTCACAAAAACTTTTTTCATTAATCAGCTTCTCTCTGTATTTATCCCTTCCATCCCTTCCATCCCTGTTAATATTCTTCTTCTTTCATCCTCTTTCATCCATGTTCATGCATTTCGGTGAATTAGCCCTGTAAATAGACGCCTCAGAACTCTTTACTCTTTACCCTTTACTTATTGTCAGTCTCCTATCATCGCCCTGAGGCTAGCAAAGCCATGATTGGCATCAGCCTCTTCCAATGGCCGTGAGAGGATCTCTTCCATACTATTCTCTTCAACACCTTCTCCCGCAATTTCCAAAAGAAAGGGACTTGGTTTACAGGAGATAACTCCTCCAAATTTTTTCCGTGTACGACAATGAGTAATGGTAAGATTTTTTTTTGCCCGAGTGATACCGACATAGCAAAGACGCCGTTCTTCTTCGATATTCCCTTCTTGTTTAGAACGTTCATGAGGAAGTAACCCATCCTCTAATCCAACAAGGTAAACATGGCCAAATTCAAGCCCCTTAGCAGCATGAAGGGTAATTAAAGTAACTCCTTCGCTATCTTCTTTCTCTTCCTCTCGCTCTCGATCCAATGACATTCTATCGAGAAATCCTTGAACTCCTTCACGACGATTTTTTTGACAATAATCAGCCATACTTTGAATAAGTTCTCTAATATTATTCTCACGCGCATCTCCCTCTTCCGTCGTTTTACAGCTTCTTTTGAGATCATCGAAATAACCGCACTCATCTAGTACTTCACGAAGGAGCAGCGCAGGATCCTGACCTGGTGTTTGTAGACGAATGCGATAAGCCCCCCAACTTTCAGAAAAATGGGCAAGAGCGGCTGCTGTTTTCGTAGAAAACTCATTCTGTTGCTCAGCATCTGAAAGAACTTCCAAAAGATTACACTTTTTATGAGCTGATGACTCAATCAACGCCTGTAACGTCACTTTCCCAATACCACGTGGAGGCGTTCCAAGCACACGTAAAAGAGCACTGTCATCATCTGGATTGATCAATGCAGTTAGATAAGCCATGACATCTCGAATTTCCCGACGGTCAAAGAAACTTTTCCCACCAATGACACGGTACAAGATATTCCTTTCTCGCAAGGCTGTTTCAAAACGACGAGCCTGAGCATTCATTCGATAGAGAATAGCGACATCATTCCAAGACTTACTTCCTAAAACCATGATTTCATCAGCTATAAACTCTGCTTCCATCAAGTCATCCTCACTACTAAGGATACGGACAGCATCGCCATCATCTTGATCGCTCCAAAGATTTTTCCCGCGGCGACGGCTATTGTGCTTTATGAGACGATTAGCTAATGAAAGAATAACATCAGTACTTCGATAGTTCTGTTCTAATTTAATAATCTCGGGATTAGAAAAATAGCGTTCAAATTCAAGTAGATTAGCACTCTCTGCACCACGCCACCCATAGATACTTTGATCATCATCTCCGACAACGCAAAGATTAATAGGAGCCCCAACTAAATGGCTGACGAGATCTAACTGAAGCTTATTAGTATCTTGGAACTCATCGATTAAAATATAACGATACCGCAACTGCCACGCAGCACGTGCCTCATCGTGTTCCACTAAGAGTGTACGCGCATTAAGTAAGAGATCGTCGAAATCCATGGCATTAAGTGCTCGAAGCTCTTGTTGATAATGAGCAAAGAGACTCCCTACAGCAGTCCCTGTCTCGTTGGGAGTGGTAATACCAAGATTCTTAGCCTTACTAATCATAGCACGCGCCATATCAGGATTAATCGGATCTTGTCGATCATGAATATGTCCTGCCAATTTTTTAACCAATCCCATCTGATCTGACTCATCAAAAATACTAAAATTCTCCTTATATCCAAGAAGAGCGGCATCACGCCGCAGAATCCGTACACAAAGTGAATGAAAGGTACAAAGAGTCATTGCTTTTGCTTTTTCAGCGCTCAAGGCTTTTGTAATACGTTCACGCATTTCACGTGCTGCTTTATTGGTAAAGGTAACCGCTAAGATCTCGGCAGGATCGACCCCTTGAGAAACT
>DATEBV010000177.1:0-6006 GCA_035287205.1 Chthoniobacterales bacterium
TCGGGAACTCCTGGCAATTACAACTATTCTGTTGTTAAAGGAAAAGAAGATAGTCCTATAACCCAACTCAGCTGGTTTACGAAGGCACGGTTTTGCAACTGGATGGAGAATCATCAACCCACAGATTTCCAAGGTCCCAAAACTACAGAAGATGGAGTTTATGCTTTAGGTAATAATGAAGGGCAAGATGAAATTATAGCGGAGAAGCCAGGAACTACCTACCGTATAAAGCAAGAAACAGAAGGAGATTTGACTTCTAATTTTTATTCTTCATTTACGCTTTCAGTAAATGGTTGCCAAAATGATTATGCTCCTGAGCTCATGATGGATCCTAAAATAAATGCTGAAGTAATTAAAGGAGTAGAATCAGCATTTAAAAAAGGATTAAGAATTTCAGACAAAAAAGGATCTCCAGAAAAAACGTCGACTATTGCAGAGAAGCCTGCAAGTTCTACTTCGTTTACTATAAATCGTGCTTCCAATGTTGTTTCATCAGCTGAGCAACCAGTAGATCCAGCCCTTGAAAACCAAACACAAAAAGCAATAAAAAAGGTTATTAATGATTCTATAGTCTGTCTCCAAAATCATTATAAAAAAGCAGATGATGCATGGAAAGAATATGATGATGCATGGCAAGAGCAGAGAAAGCTTTATTATAAGTCTCAAGAGAAGTTCAAGCAACTCACTTTGTCCAAGCAGAAACTCGATGAAGCGAGAAAGGCAACAAGTGATGAAGCACTTGCCAAAACTCGATTGGGTAAGATTGAGCGATATGCAGGGATGGTTGGAGGTGCATTAGGTACAGTCCCTGAGCCGAATACTCAAGTAGCTAGTGCAGGAGCTTCAACGCTGGGAGGATTTGTGGGAGCTATCAATAAAGCTTGGGCTTATGGTAGATTAGTCATTGTTGAAAGAGAACATCAAAAGATTAGCCAAGAACATAAACTAGCTCAGGAGCAAGAGGAGGCTATAAGACAGCAGCTTCTCCCATTAGAGCAACAAACTGCAACAATGGAAAAGAAGGCTCGTGAAGAAGCTAATCAAGCTATTAAGCAATTAGCGGAACAAATACATCCTCAACCAAACTGGCACGAAAGCCAGTGGCAAAGTTGGGCTAAATTTATTAATTCGACATGGAGTGAGCAAGAGAGGGTGCGTTTTATAAGGCTAGCTCAAACCCATCCAAATTGGATAGAAGAAATGACCCAAAAAGCATGGTTGCAAAAAATTGACACAGGTCAAGAGGAACTTCTAGCGTATCAAAAGAAAGTAAATCTAAGCTCATTAAAACATAAGTATGAACGTACTTGCACTCAACATGAAAGTTCTCAAACAGAAGAAGCACAGAAACTCAGAAATTTAAATATAGAACAGCAAGAGATAGAGGGTATCAAAGGTGAAATAGAAAAACAAGTTGCAGAAATGGAGCGCCTTGAAAATCGAGATAGAGTTCAATTTGAGCGAAAAAAGAAAGAATTTATTGAAAGTCTTAAAAAATTAGAAAAGGCGCAACTGCAGCAGCAACGGTTGCAGGAAAGATGGGAAAAAGTGGTGCAACGTACAAAAGAGCAAGATGAAGAACGCTGGATAGCTTCTAAAGCCTATCATCAAGCAAAAGAAGAAGCCGGTAGAATCCTTTCCCGAGCTAAAAAAGCTTATCAAACCGATCGAGAACTCTTGCAAAAAATATGGCTTAAAAGTGCTTCTAGTAACTATAAAGATTGGAGTTTGCCAGAGATCAATGTGACTCAAGAGGTTGAAAACAAAGATTCTTTTGAAGAAACAATAAAAAATGAAGAAAGTGAACCTCCTATACAACGATTAGAAGAGATAGAAATGCAGGGACGAGATCTCCAGGCACGGGAAAAAAATATGGAGACATTAGCGAAACATAATGTTCTAACAACAGTAGCAAATGTTTTTTCAAAACAGCCATCTCTAAAAAAGCAAGCCTCATTTTTATATTTCTCGCAAAGCAGCTTAGATCAAGTTAAAGAATGGGTACAAAACAAACAATTCAAAGGACAAGAGAGTGCACAAGATCAAAAACGTTGGGCAATTTTAGAAAAACTAGATCAACTACAAATAGAGATAAGAGTTAAAAGAAAGGAACTCAAAAATGAATTAATAGATGGAGTGGAGCGTAATAGTAATGAGATTGATGGGGATGAAGAGGATGATGTAAGAAGTAAACTTAGTACTGCTACAAAACAAAGTTCCTCTTCCTCTTCTTCTTTCTTGAGTGCTAGTAAAAGTAGTGTTTTTAGTTTTGGAGGGAAAACACTTAATACTAACCGTAACAGTAAAAAAAAGTCTGCTTCATCTCTTTTTCCCATTAATGAAGAGACTCAAAGTTGTCAAAACAATCAAGAATTACCAGAAAAACTAAAACAACTTCAAGCCCAAGCAAGTGGATTGAAGAAGATGTATTTTGAGTTTCTAGATCAAGCCGAAAACGAACGTCTTAGCCTATTGGGTCAAAAAGGGGCAATTTCCTTTAGTGAAGAAGCAGATCGTAATCATGCTTGGGAACAGGCAGATCGAAAAAGTATTATTGCTATTCAAGAGAGACGCGAAGCAGAAAAGGTAAAAAAGATAGCTCAAGAAGAACAGAAAAGTTGGCAAATAAATACAGAAAGATGGAGGGCGCGTGCTAAAGCAGATCAAGCTTTTGAAATTTTTCGTAAGGCGCAACAACAGAGTTTAAAATTAGGAGAAGAAGCAACAAGAGCGAGAAACACAGCAGAGTTAACGGAAGCTAATAGAAAAAAGAAAGAGGCCTTTGTAGAAGAAACAAGATTGCAAGAAGCTTACTTTGTAGTAGAAGGCGAATGGGATAAAATAGCTCAAGAATATTGTGATGAGCATTCAGTACATGGTGTGTCTCAAGAACAAAGCAATGAACACCTCAAAGGGAGGGATAGGGCGGTTAATAGACGTTGGGAAAAACTTCTTGCTACCTATCAAAATTCTGGGGTTGAAAAGAGTGATGTCGAACAAGAAGAGATTAATGGAGTCATTATGGACCTCAAAGATCAGCTTGAGCGAGCCTACCAGGAGAGCTTGATCACCTATAGTAGTAAAGAAAAAGCCTTAGATCATTATAAGGAGGTAGCCTTCAAAAAAGCTTTAGAAAATGCATGTAGATATCCCAAAGAAATGGCAGAAATTTGGAAAGAAATAGGAATGGCAAAAGAGGTAACACCACAACAAGAAATCAATCAACAAGCAGCGGCCGTTTTTAAAGAAGAAGCTCACAGGCTTGATAAAATTGAAACTATTTGGAAAGGAATCTTAAAAACAGAGCAAGCAGCATTAAAAGAGGCTAGAGAACAAGCAGCACATGCATATCATCGAGGAAATCGGTACGATTGGAATTCATTAAGCGAGCAAGAACAGATGCGTTATAATGACGAAGCTAAAAAAGCTAACGAAGAATACAACCAAAAAATAAAAGAATCAAAAATAGTCATTGCTGATGCTCAATCAGAAAAATTAAAAATAGAAACGGAAATAAAACGTATTGAAAAAAGCTTAGTTGTTTTTAACAAGAAAGAAAAAGTCAATCAATTGCAGCAACAATTAGTAGAAATAGAGAATACCATGAAGAAAAGCTCTGACGAATTAGAAGAACAAGAAGAAGCTCTTCGTTTTGGTGCAAGAGCCAGACAAAAAGAAAACTACTATAAAGCCTTAACGGAAGCTCAAAATTGCGAGGAAAAAATTAGCAAAGCAAATCAGTATTGGAAGCCAGCTGCAGAATGTTATGAAAAAGCTAGTAGGTATTGGGAACGAAGTGCCGATGATAATAGTAGGGAAATAGAACAAGAAGAAAACGAACAAATTGCTGCTACCTACGAACAAGCTGCAGAAGCCTATAAAAAAGCAGCGCAAAAGAAAGCGGAATTACAGAATAATAATCAGGGTAAAGAAACCTTAATCTTGCTTTATAACGAGCAGGGAAGGTGCTATGAACAGCTCGCAGACCAACAAGCAAGCGAAGAGATTAATACTGATAGTTCTGAATTAGAGGGAACCCTCTATCAGCTAGAGAAAAAAATTGAACGCTATCTTGGTACTCGAGGAGCTCAAATAGAAGAGCTGCAAGAAAATCTTCCTTTGCTAGAAAAGCGATTGGAAGAATTTTTAAAAGAAAGTGAAATTTTTCACAATCGAGTTAAAGAAACATTGGCATGCAAAAAAGAAATTCTTGTAACAACCCTTCAAGAACTTCTTCCTTCTTGTAAACAAGCTTTAGAAAGCCTTCTGCAAGAAATTCCTGAGAGTAGTCAACAAGCAGCGACTATTCTTACAGCGCTCCGTACCTACCAAGACAAAGATCAGCAATTTCAGGAAGTTAGTGATAAAATAGATCAGCTTGCAGAACAAGCAACTCCTTTAATACAAAGGGCTTTGTTTTTGAATTCTGCGGTAGCAACCTCTCAAGGTAATAGAAAATTATTTTTAGTTAGAGGAGAAGAAGAACTCTTCCTCCAATTCAAACAAGCTTTGCAAGAGGCTAAAAAAATACAGGATCAACTTTTAGAAGAAGCATTTCAAGACACAGGAGCTTTAGCTCACTGTGAAACTTGTATGGACAAACTCAATCACCTTAAAACGAGAGATCAAGAGTTTCAGAAAACGATACCTCAACTTCAACAACTTGATCAAAAGAAAAATAGTCTTCAAACGCGCATTACCTCTTTAAAAAAAGAGGAAACAACATCTCAGAGTTTAGGAGAAACCATCCTTATTCAAAGTCAGGAAAAGCTCTTAAAGCAAGCAAAGAGAATACTTTTAGAAATTGATCCAGTTGCAGAGCAGCTTCTCACTGGAAGTATAGGTGCTGCTAAGCAAGCTGATGAAATACTCCTTCAGAATGCTCAATTTGAACGAGAAGATAGAACATTACAAGAAAATGCCACCTTCTTACGCGAACTTGGTCAGGAAAAAAACAACCTCCAAAAGCGTGAAGGAATACTCAAACGCGATATTGCAGCTTCTCAAAGTAAAGGGGAAATGTGGCTTAATGAAGGTCAACAAAAACTTCTTCAAGAAATCACTCAAGCCCTAAAAGCAATAGAACAGACGACTCATAAAATGCTTGAGAGCAACTCCTTTGAAGAAGGAAAGGTCCTTCTTGTGCAAATAAAACAACTTGAAGGCAGAGATCAATGCTTCCAAAAAAATAGTCCTATACTAATTGCATTAGAACAAAAAAGAAATTTCTTCCAAACACGACTTAATCAGCTTCTTGAAGATTTAGCAGCTTCCAAAGTTTCTCAAAGCTATCTTAGCGAAGCTCAAGAATCCTTGACTAGTGAGATAAATAACTTTCTCTCTAAAATTAATGAGACTGCTAGAAAATTATTGATTAGTGAGGGTTCTGAAGAAGCAAAACAACTTTTAGCTCAACTTGAAGAACTAGTAAAGAGAGATCAGCAGTTGCAAGAAAATACTCCTACTTTAGTAAAATTAAGCGAGAAGAAAAATTTCTTTCAAGATCGTATTGACACCATTACTAGAGAACTCAAAGTTGGTAAAGAGGAACAATCACTTGTAGTAGTCCAACAACAATTTCTTCTAGAGCTCCATCAAGCTCTCTCCAAGATTCATCAGAATGCCAAACAACTTATATCTGGGGCATTTAATGTTCAAGAACAAACACAAACTCTTTTCAAAGAACTTACCTTACTAGAACAACGCGACAAACGTCTTCAAGAATATTTAACACAACTTAGAGATTTATTACAAAAAGAGTCTGCGCTTAAAGTCTGTGCTGAAACTTTGGAAAATGGAATCATCTCTTCGCAGATTCGTGGTGAAGAGTCCCTTGCTCAGGCTCAAAAAAGCTTGTTAGAAGAAATTACTAACCTCCTTGAGCAAGCTGCGCAAATATCCAAGCAACTTATTGCCGGAGATCAAAAAACTTCTGAAGCAGCATCCAAGCAAATTAAAGAACTTCTTCCTTGCTTAGATCAACTTTGTTTGCGTAATGAGAGCTTG
>DATEBV010000178.1:0-2020 GCA_035287205.1 Chthoniobacterales bacterium
CAGGTTACAGGGAACAGGGAACAGAAGACAGAGAACAGACAATGAAAAGATAGCATTATCAATACCAGAAAAACCAGAAAACCCTTCTTTTCAGATTGGCCAACGCGTTGAATCCACTACCAACTGCCAACTGCCAACTGCCAACTGTGACAACGGTATACGTTGTCACTTAATGATGGACCCATCAAGCACTTCAAAGCTTGGAGAAGGAATGAAAGCCTTATCACGCTTTGTTAAGCCTTCCGTTTATCCAGAAGAAGAAGGTGCTATTTCTGCGGCAGTGCGAATAAAACCGAGTGCAGTCCCTAGCAACAGTAGTAGTTATGCCAAATATGTCGTTCCTGAAAATACCTCTGTTGCAGCTTATGGAGATATAGCAGGACAACAGCAAGAGGATAGCGTTTCTCCTGAAGCTAAAGAATTTGAAGCCCATTTTTCTAAGATGATTGCAGACGCAAAGGATCAAGCAGAGGAAACAGATCAAGAGGCCGAGGAAGTACTTGCTGAGGCAAAAGAGAAGGCTGGTAAATTAGAGGCTCAAAAAAGAAAAAGGGCATGGGAGAACGTTATCGGCAAAGCAACAGATGCTGAAACTGCTTATAAAACAGTTATTCAACTTTATATGCAGTATAGAGGGTATCTAGCTCAATATTATACAGGAGAGATATTGAATTCAAAGCGAGTGCAATATAATCAAGATCAGAAACAAGCCGCAGTTAAGAGAGACTATTGGGTAAATGAAATCAAGAATGCTAATGAGTGTCTTCAAGGTAGACAAATACCAGATTCAAATTTCGAAACAGAGGAAGTTGTGAATGCATCAGATCAAACTCATCTATCAGTAGATAAACAGATTCCAATGACTTCAATTCATCATGAAAAAGATAAGAGCCTATTTTCACAATTTGAAAATAATAATCAAATTAATACAGTTTCTGTAGAAAATAGACTTGGTAGTGACTATGCAATAAATGGTTCACTTCTAGATGGCCAAGCAGCTGTAAAGGCAGATTTTAAGAGAATTACTTCTATTGAAAGATCTTCCTCTCATATGATTAAAGTTGCAGATTTTGAAGATTCTTTCGACCAAAAGATTAAAACGGAAAAAACTATAGTAGAAGCAACAACTATGATTGCTTTTGCTGCTAGAACAAAAGCTGAAAAAGCCGTCACTTCTGAAGAACTATGGGCAAAAGCGATAGAGGAAGCAGAAAAAGCTGAGCAAGCTTATAATGAACTTTTAAGCATTTATAAAAATTATCAAGAACAAGTAGTAAGTTATTATCCAGCAGATCTTATTGACGTGACGAGATCTCGATATGGTAGTGATTATAAAATAGCTGAAATTGAAAGGAATCGTTTAAGCACTGAAATAAAGGAATATAACATAATCCAAGAACTACAACAAAATGCTAATACTGCTTGGGACGATGCTATTGAAGCAGCTCGGCAAGCAGGTGAAGCTAACATGTTAGCCGAGAGAACGAAAACGGAAAGTGCCTATACCAAGCTTAACCTCCTTGCTCAAAATGCTCAAGATCTGTGGATGAAAGCTGCAAAGGCAAAACAAACTCTCTTATCCAAAGCTTCTGAAGCAAATAAATCTTCTATAACTGAAAAAATAAATACAGCAATAAGTAGAAATGAGCACTATAGCGAGAAGGCGAAAGTAGCTTTAAAAAATGCTCAAGAAGTAGCTGAAAAAGAAGCAGCTAAAGAATTAAGAGAAACTCAAGAGATTGCTACTCGTGCTTGGGATAACGCTGTTGAGGCGATTCGTCGATTTGATGAAGCTAGCGTGGCAGCCGAGAGAACAAAAACTGAAAGTGCCTATAATGAAGTTAACCGTCTCGCTCAAAATACTCAAAATATGTGGATGAAAGCGGCAGAAGCCCAGAAAGTTGTCTTATCCAAAACTGCTGAGTCAGAGAAAACTGCTGTTACTGAAAAAATTAATGCAGCAACAAGTAGAAACAAGCAGTACAATGAAAAGGCGCAAGAAGCTTTAAAAAATGCTCAA
>DATEBV010000179.1:0-3306 GCA_035287205.1 Chthoniobacterales bacterium
CTCAGAACTTGATGAGAGGAATTACTAGAAGCGATAGATCTCTCAATAGCGCTTCTTCCTGCTCCTGTAACCACTGCTGTCTCAGTAGTGCCAACTTCCTTTTCAACGATACCTAAGGCTTCTCCTATAGCTTGAGTTCCATTTTCAATATTTTTCAATTCTGCAGGATCCATCATCAATTTGGGCGTAACGCCCAAATAGGAGATAGAAGATGGAAGATAGAAGATTGGGGTAGAGCTTCTTTCTAAGATAGGTTCTAATAGCGATGATTGGTTATCAAAATCGTTATCCTTTCCTCTACTGATGATTGCATTGTCTTCAACTTCCTGTAAGCTACAGCCTTGATCCTTAACTTCCATCTTCCATCTCCTATCTTCCATCTTCTGCCGCAGCAGCGGCATCTCCAGCCTATAACCTTCAGCCTTTAGCCTATTTTCAACCTGCAGCCTGCAGCCTGTAGCCTGCTTTTCATTTTGCGCAAGAAGTAGGCTAGAGCTTGCTGAAGCAGCAAGGAGGATGGATGGAATAATTTTTTTCATAGAGTGGGTATGTATTAATATTTATTTATTAAATTGCTGATTAAGTAGTTATCGCAATGATTATTTTATACTACTTTTCACATTTCTTTTTTGCTAATTTTTTTGCTTTCTTATCTAGTGCCACTGCACTTTGATAAGCAGAATGGGCCATTTTCTGCCATCGGTCAACCTCTGAGTCATTTTCGATTAACCTCGCTTCTGCGGCTTTTCGGAAAAACTCAACTGATTCTTGATTCTGCACAGCTGATTTACTCCATAGCTCTGTAAGTGCTTGGTTTCCTTCAGCTGTCGTTTCAGTCGCTTTCTCGAGAGCCTCAGCAGCTAACTCTAGACCAAAAGCTTGGTTAGCAGAAGAAGCTAACTCCCTCCATCGGACAACTTCTGAGTTATTCCCACTTAATCTCGCCCCTGCGGCCTTTTGGTCATACTCGGCTATTTCTTGGTTCTGCACAGCTGTTTTACTCCATAGTTCTGCAAGTGCTTGGTTTCCTTTAGTTGTCACTGCAGCCGCTTTCCCAACGGCCTCGGCGGCTGAGTTTAACCTCAAAGCAGCACTTACTGCAAAAGAAGCTACTTCTTCCCAGTAATCTGCCCCTTCATCATTTCCATTTAGTTTCGCTTCTGCGGCTTTTCGCTTATACTCGGCTGTTTCTTGACACTGCACGGCTGTTTTACTCCATAGCTCTGCAATCAATTGGTTTCCTTTCATTTTTGCAGTAGTTGCTTCCTCGAGGGCTCTAGAGGCTGATTCTAACTGGTAAACACTATCTTTAGCAAAGTCAGCTATTTTACCCCAACGATCTTCCTCTTCATCATTTTCATTTGATTTCACTTCTGCAGCTTTTCGGACAAGCTCTACTATTTCTTGATACTGCATGGCTGTTTTACTCCATAGTTCTGCAAGCAATTGGTTTCCTTTCATTTTTGCAGTAGTTGCTTCCTCGAGGGCTTTGGAGGCGGAGTTTAACTGAGAAGCACTATCTTCAGCAAAGACAGCTAACTTTTCCCAGTGATCTGTCTCTACGTCATTTCTATTTAGTTTCGCTTCTACCATTTTCTGGTAATGCTCAGCTGTTTTTTGATATTGTGCGGCTGTTTTATTCCATAGCTCTGCAAGTGGTTGGTTTCCTTTGGCTGTTGCTTCTACCGCTTTTTCGAGAGCCTCAGCAGCTGATTTTAATCTAAAAGCACTATCTTTAGCAGAAAATATTACTTTCCCCAAGAAATCTACCTCAACATTATTCTTATTTAGTTTTGCTTCTGCAACTTTTCGGTAATGTTCGGCTACTTCTTGATACTGCGCGGCTGATTTACTCCATAGCTCTGCTAATAGTTTGTTTTTATCAGCTTTTGCAATAACCTCTTTTTCAACAGCTTCGCTGGCTAATCCTAACATCCAAGCACTTTCTACAATAGAGCAACCTACGTTATTCCAACTGGTTGCATTCTCATCGTTTCCTTTTAATTCTGCTTCCGCTTCATTACAAAAATGCTCAATACTTTCTTGATACCGCGTAACTACTTTACTCCAGAGCATTGCTAGAGGCTCATTTTTATTTTCTATCGCAATGGTTGTTTTCTCGAGGGCTAAGGCGGCTCCCTCTAATGGTTCACCTGTATAACAATCTCTTCCTTTGCGTAAATACTTGGCAAATTGTTGATTTTGCTCGGCTGATTTACTCCAGAGATCTGCTAAAAATTGGTTGCCTTCATTAGTGGCTTCTTCAAATCTTGCTTTGCTTGTTGTATCATTAGATAGACAACAGGTAATAAAAGCTGCTTTTCTTTGACATACAAATGTATTTTCTTCCTCTTCTGTATATTTATTTCCAAATGTACGGATTTGTATTATATACTGCCTCCATTCTTCAGCCGAAATTTCTGATTGTTCGGCTGCCTTTCTCCAGAAAGCAGCTCTTTCTAATTTTCCTTGGGCAAGTGTTTCTCTTACTTTTTGCCAATTTTTTGCCGCTTGTTCTGCCTGAACTACTACTCTATTCCAATCATCACTCTCTACACAGTGATTGTTATCCAAAGCTGTTCTTGATGCTATCTTAGCAGTAGTTGCCTGTTCCCTCGCTTGAATCTCTTTTGTTTGTAAAAAGGCTATTGCCTCAGCTTGGGCGCTTTCTTGAGCACTTAGAGCGTTATTAAGTGAATCTGTTAATTCTACACATTTCAACTTCGTTTGCATCGCCTTTTCAATGGCCATGTTATATCCCTCTACTACATTAGCCCAAGCAATCTCTGCAACGGTAAGCTGATCAAGAGAAGCTCCAGAGCTAACAATAATCTGATCTGCTTGCCTTGCTTTCACCCAACGAGCATGAGCTCTCCAAGTCGCTTGGTGAACTTCAGCACTAGCCAAAGCTGCTTCTAGTTCTTCATCGTTAAGCTCTGCGTCCTTAACTTTTGCAAGTGCTGTTTTATATCCTTCCACTGCTTCTATCCATGCTTCTTCTGCATCATGGTAAGCTTTTAGTTCCCTCTCAAAATTCATTTCATGAACTTTCCCTTTAGCCACATTTGCGGTTAATTCTACTTTTTTGGCTTTACTCTTAGCTGCCTCGGCAATTGCTTTGTCTTCTTCAATCTCTCTCATGGCAACTCTCTGAGCTGCTGTCATCGGAGGAGCAGGATTGGTTCCACTAGTTCCGATCGCTGTTTTCTTAGCATCGGCCAGATTGGCCTCGGCACTGCTCATAAGATCAGCCTTAGTTTTCACATCGGTCATTGCTACTTCAACAGCTTTCAATGCCTCCAACTC
>DATEBV010000180.1:0-2735 GCA_035287205.1 Chthoniobacterales bacterium
AGCCGAATACTTACGCAAAAATTAAGAACCGAATAAAAATACGGCTTCGTTTTTTAAACCTTGTCACGAAGTGACCAAAAATCAACTTAAACTTAAACTTAAAACTTTATTATGAATACTTCATCCGTTACACAATCTTCCTCTCCTCAACTCAATGAGCTTCCTCCTAATCTTTCTTCTGCTGAGGAAACAAAAGGAGCTCAGAAATCTGGAACAACTTCAGGAGCCCAAGGTTCTGGCAGTTCCTCATTAACTATTGATTCTAATGTTCCTTCGTCTTCCAGTGGTGGTTCTGCTGCTGCGTCTAAAGCGCCCACACTTGAGGCCCCCACAAGTAATACAACAACACAGTCTTTCACAGATAGTACAGATGACATTAATAATGATCCGATGACAATGACTGATATCGAAGATATGCTTGCTACTTTGCAACAAGATCAAGGTACTGAAATTCAGTCAGAATACACTGCTGAAGAAGCAGGCATTACACAAGGACTTAATTATGCCGATAAGGCGGCCAATGCACAACACCAAGCCGGTGTTGATGCCATGGATACAGCAATTGCTGGGTTTGCAGTTTCTACAGTATGCCTTGGTGTAGGGTCTTACTATGGTGGAAAAAGTGCTTCAGGTCTTAGTAGTGACGATACTGCTACAACACCAACTGCAGCAAAACCTGTAGCAGAGACTACTCCAAAAATAGGGGAGACAGAGGGAGGGACTCCAAGTGTAAGAGATTCTGATGAAATATCTCCAGAGGCCAAAGCAACATCTCAAAATCAACAATCAGTCACTGCTGCTAAAGAATCGGGGGACACTTCTTCGAGTAATCAAGTGGATGAACAACAGCAAGCAGTTAATAAACCTGAGACAGTAGGGTCAACAGAAGGAGAAGGGGAGCCTTTAAAATCACAATCTGAAAAAACTGTTGAAGCTAATAAACCCACTCCCGCAGGTGGTGGTAAAAACATACAAGTAAAACCATCTATAGGACAGAAGATTAGTGATATCGTTGGGGGAGCAATGGCTTGGAATGCATTAGGACAAGCTTCAAGTCAATTAATTGGCGGTATTGGACAGTCCTATTCTGCTGCACAAACAGCAGCAGCCACAAAAGCTGAAGGTCTTGAATCAGCTTATAATACTGAAGTTCAAGGATCAGCATCCATGTTAACCAGTATCTTACAGACCTTTGGTGAAACACTTCAAGATCTCTCAGGATTAGCACAAGATGAGAGTCAAATGGTAGCTAGCACGCGTCCTGGTTGATAAGATAAAACTTATAAGATAATTAAATCAGAAAGACCCTTATCTGCTTTGTGGATAAGGGTTTTTTAATGTGCAATACGACCTTATTTTTTAGCCCAAGCCTCTTCCCAAGCTTCTCGTGTAGCCTCTATAATAAACTGACACCGTTGATGGGTAAAAAGGCCTCTATAAAAATCACGCCTTCCAGCAGCACCAAACTCATCGAAGTTTGCCCAAGCTTGTTCAGCGCTATCTAGGAGGTGAAATCGACTCATGGTGATAAAATCACGATCTTTAATTTTTTCATAAGCTGCAAAAAGAGGGTGTTCCCATACGTCACGATAAGCTAGCCATTCCACTCTTTTGGCTTCTGTTATTATTTCAGACCAAGAGGCTTTAGCTCCAGGAATATTTTTCTGAGACTCTTCCATCATGACTTTCCTCATAGCAGCTGCATACTCTCTCCGATTAGAAAGCTCTAGAGGCATTAAACCTTTAAAAGCTTCTTGAGAGGCTTTGAGTTTGCCAAAAGAAGTAATGGTGAGAGGGAGTGGATATTTACTGGAATCAGGATAATCGCATTGTGCTCTAAAAGAGGGTGCAAAAAGCTCATTAATCATCTGTTCTCGACGAGTAAGAAGCTTGGTCAAATAACGAGTACAATCATTAATGTGAGTTAGTCTTTCTTTCCATAGTAGACTATTCCAATGAGGAAATGCCTGTCGGATGGCTTCAATTCGCTTAGCAATTTCTAAAATATCTTCACTGATGGTAACATCTGAAAGCCCACTATCTTTTAGGGCTATAGAACTATACCTAGGAGGAGCATTTCTTCGAGCAATTTCAAAGAGTTTCTGCTTTTCCGCAAGGTAGTAATCGAAGATGCCTTGTTCTTCAGCGCCTCTTACCGCTTGACCTGCCGCAGGAGTAATAGCATTAGAAGTTTCTTGGTATTTCTTCATTTTAGATGGAAGGGTAGAATAAATTGTATCAGATTCTGCTTGGGCTTGTTGGGCAAGTCTTTTCGAGTTTTGAGAAGCAGCAGTTTCTTGTTTGTATTGAATGCCTCCAATCACACCTAATTGATAACTATAGCCGCCTCCTGCTTGAGGAACAGCTACTTGTCCATATGTTGGCTGGCTATAAACATGCATTTGTTGTTCAGCGTTGATCCGATGTTGACGAGCCTCTTCTTGTAATGCCAAAGCTCTATCTCTATTGGTAAGATAATCTGTTCTTGCAGCAACTTTTATTTGAAGAGCCTGATTTAAAGGCTCATTAATCCTTGCTAAGATGGCCTTGATTTCTGGGGTGATAGGAGGAAGAGGTGGTTTTGAAACGATGGGCGCAACCTCTTTACCTAAAAATGCATCTCTTTCCTGAACCTTACCTGTCTTAGCAGCTTCTGCCCAAAGCTGCATCGCCTTGGTGGTGGCTGGGTCTCTTTCAATAAGTTTTAAATCGATTTTTTCACCAGATGACTCACG
>DATEBV010000181.1:0-4225 GCA_035287205.1 Chthoniobacterales bacterium
ACATGGATGAAAGAGGATGAAAGAAGAAGAATATTAACAGGGATGGAAGGGATGGAAGGGATAAATACAGAGAGAAGCTGATTAATGAAAAAAGTTTTTGTGAAGTGCTTTGGCGTCGTCTATTATTTATTAAATTTCAACTTGTTATTCCGTTGGAAGAATTAGCCCTGGTTTCTCAGAGCATCATGGCGTGACCAAAAATTAACTTAAACCTAAACCATTATTCGGTCTATTGGCTGAATAGTATAATCTATTCATATTTTAAAATCTAAATAATGTATTTATTTTTAAAATAGCATCTTGTGTAATAATAATTCTTTGTTTATTCTATTCACAATGTAACTACCAACGTCTATGAAGACGTTGGTAGTGTTTAACCTAGAAACGAAAATAGAGACTGGCGATCTTTCGTAAGGACTTTGCCTCCAAATGTTTTTCCCGAAGCCTTACGTACCGTTAAGGTATGCCACGGCTTCGTGAAAACAATTTTGGAACAAAGTCCTTACGAAATCTCATCCAGTTCTATTCCCGTTTCTAGTACCTTATATCAGCGATAATTTCGCATTCCACCAAAAAGTGGGTCAATCCCGTAATTCATCACTTCGTCAATGAATTAGCTGGTACTGACCCCTTTTTTAGCCCAATTTGATCCGAATTTTTCAATGATATGAGGTACTAGGTTTAAATGTTTAGGCGAAAGTTTTTCTGAGACGCCTCCATTTTATTCTCTAACCTCCTAAACAACTACCAAGGTGTTTACCTTGGTTACTTCACAATGAATCTTGAGGAACGTATCAGAAAAGAATTTCTATATCATGGTGTGCGTTCGGCGGCACAGCTTGCTGCTTCCTTGCGCATTTCTCAACCGACCCTTTCTAGAAAGCTTTCCAAAACAGCCCTGCCCATTCTTCGTATTGGGGCAGGGAGATCTGCTCTTTATTCGCTCAAAAGAACGGTTTCTACTGTTGGTTCGTCTTGGCCTCTTTTTGAAATTCAAGAAGATGGAAAGGAGAGAAAAATTGGTCAACTGAGTGCATTGCACGCTAACAAATGGCATGTTGAAACAGATTGGAACTCTTTGAAAGGGGATGATTTTAGTAATGGTATCTTTCCTGGATTGCCTTGGTTTTTGGATGATGTAAGACCCCAGGGATTTTTAGGTAGAGCTTTTGCAAAAATTCATGGCCCTTTGATAGGATATGGAGGAGACCCTACAAGATGGACTGGTGATGCTATTATAGAAGCATTTCTTCGGTTCTCAAGCTTTGGGGGGGATCTTTCTGGTTCATTTGTTATAGGAGAGGAGGCTTTAACCTTCGCAACCAGATTACCTAGTGAGAAGTCTATTGTACATTATAAGCAAAGAGAGCAAGTCTATCCCCTCCTTGCAGAAGCTGCAATAAAAGGAACTCTTCCTGGGTCGTCCGCGGGTGGAGAGCAACCAAAGTTCACTCTGCTTGTGCAGGAAGAAGATGGTTCCTTGCGCCATCTCCTTGTGAAATTCTCAGGTAATAGGGAACATTTGGAAGAAGAGCGTTGGGCTGATCTTTTGGCGGCGGAGCAGATTGCTTTTACTTTGCTAGCAGAAGAAGGACTAACTTCTGGAAAGGCAACCGTGTTAGATGCGGCAGGGAGGCGCTTTCTCTCAATCGATCGTTTTGATCGCGTTGGACTAACCGGTCGGCGTGCGATGATATCACTTTTGGCGCTTGATAGTGCCTTTTTTGGGCAAGCGTATACCTCGTGGAGTGATGCAGCGGACCGTCTTGAACAGACGCATTGGATTTCATCTGAGGATGCGGCTCGTATGCGGCTCTTATGGCACTTTGGGTCTCTTATTGGAAATAATGACATGCATTATGGTAATATCAGTTTTTTACTAAAAAAAGAGCTTCCGGTGGTACTTGCTCCAAGTTATGATATGTTACCAATGTCGTTGCGCCCTAATATCCAAGGAGAACTCCCTTCAACTATTGAACGAAAAATTCAGTCAGGTTGTCCTGAGCGTGCATTGGAATTAGAGCGCTGTTTTTGGCAACGAGTTTCAGAGTCGATGCTTATTTCAGAGAATTTTCGTAAGATTGCTATGTGGCAGAAGTAACTATTCGGCCAACAGGCCGAATGCAAGTTACGAAGTGACTAAAAATCAACTTAAACTTAAACTATTATTCGGTCTGTTGGTCGAATAATTACTTTCTGTGTCTTCTAAACCGATCCATTCCTATACCGCAGCATTAACCTCTCAGCAGGCAGAGAAGTTGCGTCTTATTTTAAAAGAGCGAGGATTTCTTTTTGAAAAAAAATCGTATACTCTTTTTGCTGCCACTAAAGATAAACTGAATATTGCTGTTTATGAAAAGGGGCCTAAGGTTCTTCTTCAGGGAAGAGGTATTGAGGATTTTATCACCTTCACGTTAGAGCCAGAAGTTACTGGCGTGGTTCAATTGGGTTATGAAGAAGAGAACTCGCCAGAACGCTTTCTTCCTCACTTTGGAGTCGATGAGAGTGGTAAGGGAGATTTCTTGGGGCCATTAGTGATTGCTGGGGTCTATGTTGACAAATGGCTAGCCAAGGATTTGCGTGATGCAGGAATTTGCGATAGTAAGAAGATTGGGACTGATAAAAAAATTCGTGAACTAGCAGCGATCGTTCGTAACTCAAAAGCTCCTTTTGAACGCATCGTTATTTCTCCTCAGAAATACAATCAACTGTATGGGAGTTTCAAAAATCTCAATAGTCTTCTTGCTTGGGGGCATGCGAGGGTGCTTGAAAACCTCTGTGAAAAAGTGCCTACTTGCTCGAGAGCACTCTCTGATAAATTTGCTAACGAACGGGTGCTTCAACGTGCTCTTTTAGAGAAGGGACGACAACTCCAGCTAGATCAGCAGACTAAGGCAGAATCGGATTATGCAGTGGCAGCCGCTTCCATTTTGGCCAGGGAAGGATTTATTGATTGGTTGGATAAGACAGGGAGTCGTTTAGGAATTGTTTTACCAAAGGGTGCTTCTTCACACGTAAAAAAGGCAGCAAGAACTCTAGTAGAAAAACATGGATCTACCATCTTGCCGGAAGTGGCCAAGATGCATTTTAAGACGGCGGCAGAGATTATGCCTGTTCCGTTTTCGTTGAGTAGTGACTAAACAATGACAAATGATTATTGGAATTACAGGTGGAACTGGTTTTATTGGCAATGCCATTCAGGAGGCTGCGGCAAGTAGTGGCGATCAGGTTATCCTTTTTAGTCGACATCCTGAATTTTTGAGAGAAGCCCGAAGATTTACCTCTACTACAGTTCCCGATGTGAATGGTTGTGAAGGGCTCATTCATCTTGCAGGAGAATCGATCATGGGGTTTTGGACCAAAGAAAAACGACGTAAGATTTTAGAGAGTCGTCGTGAAGGAACGCGTCGTCTTGTGGAAGGGATTGCTCAGGCCTCAAGAAAACCTTCTGTTTTAGTCAGTGCTTCCGCGGTTGGGTACTATGGTGATTGCGGCGATCAAATCCTTGATGAGACTTCCCCTCCTGGCAGTGGATTTCTTTCTGAAGTAACAAAAATCTGGGAAGAAGAAGCTCTGCAAGCCGAACAGTTTGGGGTTCGTGTTGTGCTCTTGCGCTTTGGATTAGTTCTTGGAAAAAATGGTGGTGCTATGAAGTTTATTCAACCTCTTTTTCGCTGGGGTCTAGGAGGAAGGCTTGGTTCTGGCAATCAATGGATGTCCTGTATCGATATCCATGATGTCGCAGGACTAGCACTTTATTGTCTTCATACTCCTTCTATCACTGGTCCTGTTAATGCTGTCATGCCTCATCCCATGACAAACCGTGAATTTACTAAAACCGTTGCCAAGGCCGTTGAACGTCCAGCATTCTTTCATGTTCCAGCGTGGTGTCTTCGTTTAGCGCTCGGCGATCTTTCTCATCTTGTACTCGATAGTCAACGTGTAATACCAAGCAAGGCCGTACAGCATGGTTATCAGTTTTGCTTTCCATCTCTTAAAGAATCTCTGAGTGAGTTCAAACTGAACTGAAGTAACAAGAAAAAGAAAGAAAATAGCCACAAAAGAGCACAAAGAATCAGAACACAAAAAAGAATTTTTATAAAAATTCTTTAACGAAGTGTCGCCCGACATGAGTGTGAACTAGTCAAATGAAAGGAGTTGACCGAGAACAGTGAAATAAATCGTAGCGAAAGGCAAGGCGGTAACCAAGTAGAAAGCTGCAAGG
>DATEBV010000182.1:0-6056 GCA_035287205.1 Chthoniobacterales bacterium
ACATGGATGAAAGAGGATGAAAGAAGAAGAATATTAACAGGGATGGAAGGGATGGAAGGGATAAATACAGAGAGAAGCTGATTAATGAAAAAAGTTTTTGTGAAGTGCTTTGGCGTCGTCTATTATTTATTAAATTTCAACCTGTTATTCCGTTGGAAGAATTAGCCCTGAAAAATCAATAAAAGCTATACCTATTACTATTTGCCTGCTTTAGCAGGCCTCGACCCCATCTTCTATCTTCTACCGCAGTAGCGGGATCTCCAGCCTTTGAGCTCAGCAATTTTGACTACCAATAAAATTAAAAATTGTTGACTCTAGGACAGACTCTAGTTACTGGAAATTAATATAGTCTTGCATCGCATGCTGAGCAGCAGCACACGCTTCCAGAGCTGTTCTCTTTGCTTCCTGAATATTAGGGTGTTCCGTGGGGTTTGTTGCTACTTGGCAAGCTCTATCAACACAATCGAGTGCATCTGCAGCATTATCATAGGCCTCTCTGACATCATAAAAAGCAGATTCTTTTTCAATGCTCATCTCATCCATTGCTGCAGCAGTTAACAAATCATTAACAAAGGTATTCGTATCTCGAACTATTAAATAACGAGCTTCTCTCTCGGAAGCATTGTCAGGAAAAGCTGTCGCTGTATCGAGCCATGCTCTAGCAATATGCTGATGAATACTCATTATGGCAGGAAGCGCATTATTGACAGCTCTACTAATGTTAAGAACTCCAGAAGGATTGATTGCCTGTCTCACAGCGAGTAGTACATCGATAGAACTTATTATAGACATTTGATCCCTTAATTCATCCATCAGTAAGGATTTAGCACAATCACTCATTCTTTCTGTTGCTGTCTCGCCCATAGTAGAATAGGAATTGGAATCAAATGGATTGCTTGTAATGGCAGTTACCGCAGGATCAAGAGAGGCAATGTCACTGGCTGTTTCACGGAGATTCTCTTTACAATAAGTCCTTATCGAACGATAGAGTTCTGAAAACTGGAAACTTTCAAACCTAACATTACGTTCACAGTTTTTAAGCATCGGTTCAATGCCTGCTTCATTACTAAGATCGATCATAGCATTGGCAACACTTATTTCCATAAGCTCTCTCACGATACTAGCAGAATCACTCTCGTTACGGGCGCTGGCAGCTCCATCAATTTCTTTGAGGGCATTTTGAACACCTTGAAAATAAACATAATCGGGTCCTACACCCATATTGTTCTTGTGCATATATGCAAAATTCACAAATTTTTCAAAAACCTCTTTCTGCTTATAATACCGCTTAGAATTATTTCCTACCTTAAAAAAAATATTTTCAGCTTCTTTAAGTTGTGTTTTAGCAAGTTGACTCTTCTCTGCGATTTCATTGTTTAAATTAGGACAAAGTGTACAACCTGCTAGACGAGTTGCTATTTGAGCATCGATAGCAATGTCATGGAATTGTAGGGAGGATTTCTTCGGAGTGGTTGGAAGATTCTCCGTAAAAAGACCATTATACAGATCACCTTCAGAACGGTGTTTAGTCAGATGTCCATGATGAGAATCTTGCGTTTCTGTTCTATACGCCATGGCAGCGTCAATTGCCTTCATAATAAGAACGGATTGGTTAAGAGGAAGAGAGGGCTGAGGATATTGTGCTCCATTTATAATAGCATTATGAGCACTCTGAGCACTGCGAATAGTATTCTGAGCAAAGCAGATAAAAGATTTTGGAATATCTCTATCCCATTTGAGTGTATCCGCTTCTGCTGTAATTCTTGGGCCATAATTCTTAGCCAAGCTAAAATCATTGCCTTCTACCTTTGTAGCAGTAATGCGACTAATCGCAACAAGGTGGGCTGCAGTTTTAATGCGTTCATTACTTAGAAGCTGTTCAACAGTAATCGCTGGATTGGTGACGACATCAGCAAAAGCTGCTACTAAGGCTTGCTCTGCAGCTTCAACAACCATTTTGTACATCGTGGCAGCAGTAGCTGTAGAAAGCTCTAATTCATAGGCAATGGCACTATCAAATGTACGCTGAGATTGATTTCTCTCCCTTTCTTCAATAATATTGAACGCTCTATCAAAGATAGTACTAGAAGCCTTCGCTAGACACAGAGCATAGGCACTCGGTTCTTTAGCTGCACTCAGTTTATTTGCGGCAGCTGCAGCAAGGAAAGCAGTATTCTTTGCTTTTTCGGTCGCTTGAGAAAGCAATGCTTCAGCAGTTTCGGACGTTTTTGGGAGATCTTGAAGCTCTTTTTGAGCTGTGATTGCAGCTTGAAGTGCCGCTCTAGCCTTATGCCCCGCTTTCTCTATAGACTGGTTCATTTCCTGATCCACACCTTGTATTATGGCAATAACATTTTCATGGGTTCTCGCTTGTAGGGAGGACTGCATAAAGTATTCTCCCCATCCCCTTGGCTTTACAGGCGGCACGAAAAGACGACTTGTATCTGGCTGAGCCAATATATGCTGGGTAGCCTCAATAGCTTTTGTTGTATCAGTGATGACGGCTTCTTTTCCCAACATTCCCAAGGCTTCTCGCAGAGTTTCCACACCTTCTTCAATCGAAGGATTCATCATAAGGTGATAATTCGAGTTTCCAGCTGAATTATCACAGTTGGTAGTTGGTAGTTCGCTGTTCGTAGTAGACTCAACTCGTTGGCCAATCTGAAAAGAAAAGTCTGTTGTTAGTAGTTCTGCAGTTTTCGATCCTGTAGCCTGTAACCTGTAACCTGTAGCCTGATTTTCTGCCATCTTGCTATTAACCTGTGCAAGAAGAAGGTTAGAACTTGTTGAAATAGTAAGGAGAAAGAGGGTAATAATCTTTTTCATAGAGTGGTAGGGTTTTAGTTTAAATAAATCTTGAAAAGTCCGCGCAAATGGCACACATTATTATTCAGCATATTCTCCAATTATATCGGAGGCGAGAAGTTTTTATTTAATTTCATGGGTTGTTGAAATAGTGTAATTGGGATCATAAATTTTTTATGGGCAATAATATTTTTTCTGATAAATCGTTCCTCTTGGATGGCGATGATACTCCAGATGAATATATGAGTATGCCATCATACGCTAGAGACGATGATAGCGATTATCCCTTTCTCTTTTCTAACGAAACGTATGAAGAGGTGATGGCCCAAGCCGAGAAGTATGCTAAGCGTAGAGAATGGAGGGCGCAACGAGAACTGCATAAGCAGAAAAAAAGGGAGAAAAGAGCAATGGTAACTGTTCAGATCCCCCCTCTTTCAGAGGTAAGCTCTCAACTACAGACTGAGACTGCAGACCCCAATAACTGTTTAGCAGTTCTTCAACCAACATTCAAACTATGACTTCGCAATTCAATTATTTGCTCCAGATCCTTCCTCCGAAGGAGGTGGATCTAAACACCTACATTCTATGAAAAATTATCTATTCTATTTATTTGCCACGGCGCTGTTTGTTTCTGGGTCCCTAGGTGCTTTTGGGGGCCAAGGAGGAGCGCCTCTTGATGTTCATCATGCCGATTCTTTAGGAATTACTTCGGGAGAAGAGAATAGTGATTTCAGTAATAATATGGTTTTTCCTACCTATTACGGGAAAAAGCGCTCTAACTTTGCGATGAATTCTGTCAATGTTGTTACAGGGGAATTTTATATCAATGCGCTTGATTTGAAAATGAATGGTCCTATGCCGCTAGAGATTCGAAGGGTTTACAGTTCTAAGAATCAATTAGAAAGCGGGTTAGGCTATGGATGGCAACTTAGTACTTTTCCTTATCTAATCCTTTCAAGTGATCAGGAAGAAATGCCAAGTTTGATTAGTTCTGCTGAACTCGATGGCTCTATGCTGATCTATCGTTACCAACAGAATCAAAACTGCTGGATGCCGACTGTTGAGGATAATCCCAATTTGATTAATGAAGCCGATGGAAGTGCTGCTCCAAGTCCTAATCTTTTTAATAATCGGATTCAAAAAAAGGGGGGGAGTTATATCTTGACGGGTTCTGATGGTAGCATCCGTATTTTTAAAATGCGCGCCTTCCCTACCCTTGGTGGTCATCCGACGGAAAGAAAACGCCCCTACCTGGATACTTGGCAAGACAATCAAGGCAACTTTTATCGTTTCAGTTTTGGAGAAGACAATAAAGCTTCTGACTGGGGACAACTGAAGACTATTATTTCTAGCAATGGAAATAGTGTTCATTTTAATTATGACACCTTAGGTCATATTACAGAAGTTCTTACGAGTGATGGACGATCTCTAGCGTACAGCTACGATACTTTTGGCGATCTTATTCAAGTGACTCTTCCTGATGCTTCGATCATCACGTACAGCTACCAACACACAAAAGCAACAGTAGTAGGAATCGCTAACACAACCTACTCGACTCATCTGCTTACTCAAGAAACAAAACCTGAGGGACGCATTTTACAAAACACTTATGACGAACAAGGTCGCGTTGCAACCCAATCTTCAACATTTGATGTGAGTTCAAGATTGATCCAAAAAGCTGCTTTTAACTACAACGTCGCAGCAACTCATGCTGATAAAACAATTAATGGTTTAACAATCATTACCGATGTCAATGGCAATAAGACAATTTATACTCTTAATAATAGTCAGATTACGCAAGTAATCTATCCACCTCAAAACAACAGTTGGACGACACCTGTCATCACTCAAGAATGGTATACGGGGACCGAAGGGATTGCTCGTGCTCTTAAGAGTAAAACGGATCGACGTGGACTTGTCACAAATTATCAATACGATGTTCAAGGGAATCTTACCAAACGAACTCTCAGTGGTAATATCACAGGAAATGGAGGTAATGAAGCAGCTGTAACTGCAATGACCTATAACGCTCGGAACCTTCTGACAAGTATTACTGATCCTATTGGTCATAGTACAGCTTATGGTTATGATGATAGATCGCATCCTTATAATCCGACAAGCATTACTCAACTAGCTTCAGGTAAGACGATTAGTACGACCAAGTTAACGTATCAAGATGTCGGGAGTGGTAACGTTAAAGCATGTGGACTACTTGCTCTGCAATCTTCTGATGGAGCCATAACAAGCTATACATATGATGGGCATGGATTTATTGCTTCAATTACTCAAAAAACAGGAACCGATGATCCTGATATTACCACTGACTATACCACGAACGAATGTGGTGATATTCTTTCTGAAACCGATGCCCTCGGGGGTAAAAAAATATACACTTATGATGCCATGGGACGTCGCACCAAAAAAGAAACTTACGATGAGATAGGAGTTTGTATCGATGAGCGTTCTACTTACTATAATGAGAATGGAGATGTCGACTGGCAACAAGGAGCTTGTTACAATCCTATCAACAAAACGTGTAATGAATATGATCATACAGGTCATTTAATTCACAAAGCAACGACCCTTATAGCCGCTATTTCTAATGGATCTTGCGTCATGGATGTTGGAATGGCTGATACCAGATATAATTATGATGCTCAAGGCAACCTTGTTGAAATAATTGATCCTAATCATCATTCTACAAAAATGACCTATGATGCTTTAGGTCAAATGATGACACGCATGTTCGGTAATGGGATGGCTATTGAATTATTCACTTACGAACCTGGAGGTTTCGTGGCAACACATGCCACCGTTCTTCGTGGAGAAGAGAAAAATGGCTATACCTCCACGGGTCTTTTGCAATGCAGCACTCATCCTGATGGAACAACAAGTAGCTACCGTTATGATCTTAGCGGCCGTCTGGTTCAAGAAACCCTTCCTAACGGCAGTAGTTGGAAGACGACCTATGACGATGCCAACCGTACGGTGATGCGTAGCTTCTGTGATGCTGCCGGCGCAATTCTTACTACCGAAAGTAAAACCTTCGATGGTCGTGGAAATGTTATTGAACAGATTGATCGTGCAGGGAATAAATTCACAACAACGTACGATGGATTAAATCGTGTGAAATCAGCCCAAGGACCTACAGCTTCTGGCGCAAACGCAAAACAAACAAAAAACTATAGCTATCATTCTGGTATGGAAACTATTGTCAATGGAGTGGGCGAGATAACACATCTGTCCTCTGA
>DATEBV010000183.1:0-6169 GCA_035287205.1 Chthoniobacterales bacterium
CCAGCGGACGCTGGAATCTAGGGGAAGGTCACTACAGAATTGGTAAGTTACTTAAACTTCCTCAGCAGTCGGGGTTGATCCTGTTGGGGATATTTGCTCTGATGGGCTTCCTTGAGCTAGGTGAGCTTCAATAACTGGAGCAATAGGTATAAAAACGGCTTCTGCTTGACGAGGATGCTCATCTTCGATTGCTTCCTTGAGCATTTGATTTGCTATTTCATGACTGTTTCCTTCGTGAATAAGTCGATCAATAGTGGCTTCAGGGGAAGTTTTATTAATTTCAATTCGGAGTGCTGCTTTTTCATGAGCGGCAATATCATCCTTTATATTCTGAATGGATGGAAGTTGGGTCAGTGTCCTAGCACGCAGATCATTAAGGTGCATGCTAAAGGCAGTTTTTAAATCTGATTGTAACTGCTCTTCTTTTCTGTGAATGCCTTCATCAGCGAGAGAAATAATATCTTTAACATCGCTGCTTTTAAGTCCCTCTCTTAAAAATCGATTTTCTTCTCTTTCGGAAAATTTTTGATTAATAACGTAGGAACCAAGTTTATTGCCGTAGATTTTGCACAGGAGTAGTTTGAAAGCTTCAAGAATAGCTCTATTTTTATAATTTTCTCTCTGATCAACTTGTCGCACTATTCTGCCAAAGAAAGAGACATTATTCGGGATAATTGTCGTTTGAGCCCCTTCGCCTTGAAGAACTAAGTTAGTTGCATTTGGATTTTGATGAGCAGCCTTTAAAAAATTCCCAAGAGTAAGAGGTAGGTATTCAGATCCACCTCCTTCTGAGGAGGGATCTGAATTAAATGGTCGGACTGCGAGGTAGTCATGTGAGTGCATCGCGTAGTTTTTTTACTGCTTTGCAGTAAGTTTAAGTAAAAAGTTTAAGTTTAAGTAAGTAGATTTTTGGTTATCTTGTAACCTCGTTTTCCATCTTCCATCTCCTATCTTTTATAGTGCTAGTTTTATGCAAAAAATAATAACTTACGCACATTGATAATTTAAATAAACTTAAACTTATAGCTTAAACTTGCATTCGGCCTGCTGGCGAATGCTGTTCACGCCGGCACAGGTGCTGCAAGTCCGCCTGTAGGAAAGTCTGGGAGTTTTGGCTTTGAAACTTCCCCTGAAGAGACAATAGGCGTTGGAGGTAGTGGAGGTGGCTTCTGTTCAATAATAGGAGGGTTTTTCATACTACCAAAATTAATTAGGTCAGTGACTTGTTCTCCATCTAACGTTTCAAATTCAAGAAGTCCCTTAGCAATAAGAGCTACCTTGTCTCGTTTTTCTTCAAGAAGTTGTGTGGCACGTGCATAGGCTTCATCAATGAGGCGTTTGACTTCAGTGTCAATCATCTGCGCTGTAGCCTCACTATAGGCACGTTTGGAAGAGACCTCTCGTCCGAGAAATTGATAATCAGATTCCTCTGTAAAACGAATCATGCCAAGGCTGCTCATGCCCCATTCGCAGACCATTTTACGGGCTAAACTGGTTGCTTGAGCAATATCGCCAGCGGCTCCGTTAGAGACATCATCGGTGAACATCTCTTCGGCAATACGCCCCCCCATCGTCATCGTAAGTGTATCTAAGGCCTCTTTACATTGTGTCGAGTATTTGTCTCCTTCAGGGAGATTCATCGTAGCTCCGAGATATTGCCCTCGAGGAATAATAGTGACTTTATGCAGAGGATTTGTGTTTTTGAGGACAACATTGAGGAGAGCATGTCCTGCTTCATGCCATGCCGTGGAGATTTTTTCTTTTTCACTCATAGCCATGCTACGGCGTTCTTTTCCCCAACGGACTTTATCACGAGCTTCTTCTAGTTCTGCTTGAGTGATTGATTTAAGTCCTCTGCGAGCGGCTAAAAGAGCAGCTTCATTGAGGACATTGGCTAGTTCTGCTCCGGAATAACCAGGAGTTCCTCGGGCAAGGCGAGAAAGATCAACATGTTCAGAAAGTTTGACTTTTTTAGCATGAACTTTAAGAATTTCTTCGCGACCTTTGACATCGGGGAGGCTAATGGTGACTTGACGATCAAAGCGGCCTGGGCGGAGTAAGGCTGGATCAAGAACATCGGGACGATTGGTTGCCGCAATAATGATCACTCCTTCTTGGGCATCAAAGCCATCCATTTCGACTAAAAGTTGGTTGAGGGTCTGCTCTCGTTCATCATGTCCTCCTCCCATGCCTTGCCCACGCTGACGTCCTACAGCATCAATTTCATCAATAAAGATCAAACAAGGAGCTGATTTTCTTCCTTGTTCAAACATATCACGAACACGAGAAGCTCCTACGCCGACAAACATCTCTACAAAATCAGAACCACTAATGTTGAAGAAGGGAACATCAGCTTCTCCTGCAATAGCACGAGCGAGTAAGGTTTTTCCTGTGCCAGGAGCGCCAATCATGAGAACTCCTTTAGGAATGCGTCCTCCGAGCTTTTGAAAACGTTTAGGATCTTTAAGGAATTCTACAAGTTCTTGAACTTCATCTTTGGCTTCTTCAACGCCAGCAACATCCTTAAAAGTAATTTTATTTTTTTCTCGAGCTAACATTTTAGCTTTGCTTTTGCCAAAACTCATCGCGCTGCGTCCTGCCATTTTAATTTGGGAACGAAAGAAGAAGTAGAGAACGAGGAGAAAGAGAGCAATCGGCAGAAAACTAATAATTGTTGAAACAAGTACATTAGAGTCTGTGTGTGGTGTCGGTGTAATGCCTGCAGCAGCCATCTCTTTTTCAAGAGTTGTTCCATTATAGGGCATGTAGACAGTTGTTTTAAAAGCTGTGGGAACTTCTTCAGGGGAGGTAGCTGTTTTTTTGCGATAAAAACCAGTTAATAACTGAGTGTTTTTTCCTTCTTCAATGATAAGTTCAACTGGTTTATCAGCAGTAGAGATGATTTTTCCATCTTTTAAAAGGCTTTCAAATTTTGGAAGTGGTATGTCTTCGATTTGAGCAATATTATTGCCTTTGAATAAGAAAGCACCTCCAATGAGTGCAATGGCAATGAAAAGAATAGCGAGGCCTCTCCAATTCATTTCTTGATCGGGATCTTTACCTCCCTTAGGTTGAGGCTGCTGGTCTTTAGGAGAAGGAGTGTTTGTTTTAGACATGATGGGACAAGATTAAATGAAAGCGGATTAAATTTTTTGGTTCTTTTTATTATCGACTTCTGTCTAACTGGGTATGTTGTCGTTTGCAATTTCGCAAAAAAGAAGATCCTCTAATTTACAGAGATAGTTTTTAAATGCAAGTATGTAGAGCTTTCCAAAAAATGATTTTTTTTAGAAAGCTCTAAGGTTACAGGTTACAGGTTGCAGGTTACAGGTAAAATTAAGTCTTCGACAAAAATTATAAACGATGAAAAACGACACTTTCGCAGCACAATCATTTGGTTCAGATCCGTCCTCCGAAGGAGGGGGTCTGAACGCCTTCATTGTCTCCATTCATGATGTGTCACCATGGACCCAGAAAGAGGTGGAGGTCATGCTGAAGGATTTAAAACGGCATGGCGTGAATTATTGCTCACTGCTTGTCATTCCTGATCATCACGGTCGTGGCGCGATGAGCCAGTATCCTTCTTTTATCTCTTGGCTTCATGAGCAGGTTGCTCAAGGTCATGAAGTGGTTTTACATGGATACGAACATCTTCGTCCTTCCCGTAAGCTAGAAGGATGTTTCACTCGTTGGATTACGCAGTGTTATACAGCGGGGGAGGGAGAATTTTATGATCTGAGTTATGAAGAAGCTTGTGCAAAACTTCGTAAGGGAAGAAAGCAACTACAGCAAGCGGGTCTTGAGCAAATAGACGTTATAGGCTTTATTGCTCCTGCTTGGTTATTGAGTTCAGAAGCCGAACGGGCTCTTCGTAATGAGGAGTTTTCCTACACGACACGTCTTGGTGCAGTAATTGACCTTGTTCAATCCAAAATTTATTCCTCACAAAGTATGGTTTATAGTGTGCGTTCTTGGTGGCGGCGTCAGTTGAGTCTCCTATGGAATGAAGGACTTTTTTTCTTTTTAAAGCTCAAGAAAAAACCTCTCTTGCGCCTTGGCCTCCATCCTCCTGATTGGCGTTATGATTCTATCCGTCATCATGCTTTAGCCACAGTGCAACGAGCTCTTCGAAACTATACGCCGATGACTTATCGTTCTTGGATTGCTCAATCTAAGGAGCCGATAGCACGAAGTCGTCCATTACTTAGTTCAAAAATTTCAGTACTCACGGGAGAAGGAGAGAGTTTGTAATCATCACGAATTGCAGGGGCGATGCTTTCAAGAGGGGAGGCTAATTTTGAAAAGACATATACTCGGTTAGCGCAGGGAATTGCTAGAAGAAGTTCTGGGCCGAAGATATTCATGAACCCATTAGCGAAATCAGGAGCTAAGATAGTCGAGGCTGTAACAGATGCTAAAGGATCGGTGGATTCGAGAAGAGCTACTTGAATAACGTGATGTTCATCACGTAGGAATTTAGGATGTAGCGAGGCTAACGTCTCTGAAAGATGCGAACGGGCTCCTTGAACAAAGCGACTCATGTCAGAATGATGAAGTGTTTTCCATCCTGGTTTCAGAAAAGAAAGTATGGGAGGAAATATGTTATTTTTTTTCATTGTCGCAGGGACAATAATAGTACGTTCTGCTCCAGGGATAAGGTGGGAGATAGGAGGACGTAAAAATGAAGGTTCAATTAGTAGGATGGGCTGTTCTTCGTTTTCTCGTTTATTATCAGAAGCGAGCAAAAACGGGGGGGATAGGAGTATGCATACAACCATTCGGCAAATTAGCCGAATAGAGGTAAGCCCGGATACTTTACGTGCGATGCAATGCATAGTTTTTTCCTGCTTTGCAGTAAGTTTAAGTTGAGAGTTTAAGTTTAAATAGATATCATATACCTTTCTCGAATGAATTTCAGGAAATTTTACTGGTTCTTTTTGGCGCTAGCGGCGTTGTCATTGCTACTATTACCTCGGTAGCAGCACGCTCTGACGCCTTGCTAGCCCCAAAAACTCCTGCGTAAAAAAATCCTAAAATTCATCCGACAAAGGTATAACAATGCCGCTAGTTAGCATAGACTTTTGAGTGTTAACGAAAAAGTCAACTACGAACCACGAACCACGAACTACGAACTACGAACTGATCACCAAATTAATAGTATATCTATTAATTTGGTGATTCCTATCATGATTACATTTGTTGAAGGAATTTTAGAAACAGTACTACCAACGATGATCGTTATCAATGCTGGAGGTATCGGCTATCAAATTCTTATTCCTCTTTCGAGTTTTGATCGAATGCCAGGATTAGGATCTAAGATTAAAGTTTTAACGCATCATCATGTGCGGGAAGATGCGCAGATTCTTTACGGTTTTTCTTCAGAGCCAGAACGTGATCTTTTTCGATTGTTGCTGGCTCATGTTTCTGGTGTTGGGCCGAAGTTGGCCCTTGCCGTTCTTAGTGGCATGTCGCTTGATGCATTCAAAAGTGCAGTGGTGTGTTCTGATACGGTTGCTATTTCTAAAATTTCTGGCTTGGGAAAAAAGACAGCAGAAAGAATTGTTCTTGAACTCAAGGATAAACTTGGTGTTGCTGCCCAGTGGGAGGCGGCTAGTCGACTGAACGCCTTAGGAGGTCATGAAAAATATCTGCATGATGCCGTGCTTGCTCTGATTTCTCTTGGTTATAAACAGGTTGATGCTGATCGAGAAGCTCGAAAAGTTGTTGTGTCGCTGGGAACTACTGCTTCTACAGAAGAGATTGTGAGAGAGACGTTGAAACGGTTGGTTTCGTGAGCTTCCAATGAATAATACTTCTTTCCGATCAGCGACCGAACAAGAACAGAAGGTTTTAAAAAAATTGATTGCATCAATGCCAGAGCAAGGGCTCTTCGCTGAGAAGTCATGGCGTCAAGCACCTGAACCTTTCATAATTTCTGCTGAATTTCAGAAGTCCTTAGAACAGCTTGGGCATCGTTTATATCAGTTTAATCAAGCCTGTGAGCTTCTCTATCGTCAAAGTGTGGAAGGAAAACAGCCTCTCTGGATTGCAGAACTACTTGATCGAGGTAAGCCTCCGGAGTTGGTGGAACTAGGACGCTCTAAAGTTTTTCGAGGAGAAGTGACCAAGGTAATACGTCCTGATCTCATTTTGACTGCTGATGGATTCA
>DATEBV010000184.1:0-13529 GCA_035287205.1 Chthoniobacterales bacterium
TTTTTCCATTTCGCAGAAATAAAAAAGAACATTGGTAGTCACCTCTGCAAACGTTCCCTCATCTCTGTTACAAGATACAGAACAAAGAGGGTCGTCGTAATCCAAAAACTGGGAGGCCAATTCGTAAGACATGCTAAAAAAATGCCTCCCCAGACCGTTACAAGAGCAATAGCAATAGAGGTTATAAGACCACTCCAAAAACTCCGGCAAATTTTAGCAGCAATCCCCGCTGGACCAATCACTAAGGTGAAGACAAGAAGAATACCTACTACTTGACTGGCGAGGGTCACTGAAATCGCAACGATCATCATAAAAAGGATCGACAACCAAGAAATAGAGAGGCCACGCGCCTCGGCAAGATCGGGCTGAATACTGGCGAAGAGAAGTTTACGAGAGAAAAAAAACAAAACTGTCATCGTAATGATAGTGAGCAATAATGTCTGCATAATTTGATGATGGGAAACTCCAAAAATATTACCAAAAAGAATTGCTGTTGCCTCCCCAGCGAAGCCTTGATAGAGCGCAAGAAAAAGCGCTCCAAGACCAAGAGCAACGGAAAGAACCATACCAATGGCCATTTCACTTCGATGCAAGCGATTTCCTGAAGCCCCCATAAGGGCACCTGCCAACATAGAAATCAACAACATCCCCTCTAAGGGACTCAGAGCAAACAACGCGGCTCCGGTGGCTCCGGTAAATCCAATATGCGAAAGGGCGTGGACAGCAAATCCAACATTGCGAATAACCACAAAATAGCCAACAACAGCGCCTAAAAAGGCAGCCAAGGAGCCCGCAAGAAGCGCATTGCGGACAAATTCATAATGAAAATAATCGATCATTTTATAGTAAGAAAATTAACAGGGATGGAAGCGATGGAAGGGATAACAGATTTAGGAGTGATGGCAACAAATAGGTTCTGCAGAATTGCTTTCGGCATTAACAATAAATACACGCCCTTCTGCGCGCACAACGTGCATCTTTCCATTATAAAGCTTACTTAAAACTTCACTAGAAACAACATCTTCCACGGTTCCAATAATAGCACTTCCTCCAGCCATATAAAGAACACGATCCATCATACCTAAGAGAGGATTGATATCATGGGAAATAAATAGGATGGTTGCACCTGTGGCCACTTTAATGTTGTGAATACATTGTACAAGCTTTCCTTGATGATGGGGATCAAGACTTGCCAATGGTTCATCAAGCAACAAAAGACGGGGCTTACTAAGGAGCGCTTGAGCCAAAAGAATACGCTGTTTCTCCCCACCAGAGAGCATATTAAAAGGGACATCAGCATAATCATTTGTTTCTGTTAACTCGAGAACCTTATCCACTTCTTTACATGTTGCCATGCTATTCCAAGGCACCCCCCAACGATTTCCTTCTTGTACTACCGTCACAAGAGAACGAGCATTTAATGAGGTTGTTCTAGGAATACTTAATGTCTGGGGCATATACCCTATAAGATGATTAGCCTTACCTGGAGCCTGGTTAAAAAGCGATACTCTTCCAGTAGAGAATGGTATTAATCCAAGCAATGCTCGAATCAAGGTCGTTTTCCCCGAACCATTAGGTCCCAAAATACCAATAAATTCACCAGGGGCAATACTTGCGGTGACATTGCGCAAGATATCATGACCACCCAAACAGATAGTGGCTTCAGAAATAGAAATAGCGTCTGGATTCATAATTACTTGAGTGCTCGCTCCACTTCAGAAAGCTGCTGTATCATCCACTCTTGATAATTTTTACTCGTTGCTGGCTGGGTTTCAGCAATTCCTAAAACAGGGATGCCGTTCTGCTGAGCTATTTTCTGGAGCTGTGCTGTTGCTGGATTCATAACTTGGCTATTATAAAAAAGCAGCTGTATTTTTTTTGAGGTAAGACTTTTTTGAAAATCGATAATTTGCTTAAAACTAGGTTCCGTACCATTCATAATGGCTAACTGATAACCATTATTGAGCATCTTCCAGTCAAGCGCCGAGGCCATTAGGCCAAAAAGAGGTTCTGTAGCCGAGACACTAATACCATGATATCTTTCCTTCAGTATTACTATTTTATCTAAGAAGGGTTGCATGGATTGCAGAAAGATCAGTAGTTCTGTTTTTTTTGAAAGCATATTACTAAGCCTTGTTGCTAAAGCAGGCATTGTTTTGGGATCATACCAAAGATGAGGATTGTCACCCATCTTAGCACCTACAAGATCAGAAACTTTAATCACCTGACGTCCTGGTTTGCCACGAGTTCCCAGCAACTTCTCCATCCAACTGTCATAACCGATTCCATTATAAATAATGATATCGGCATCAGCCACAGCCTTTGCAGTAGCACTATCGGCTTGAAACTCATGCGGATCTTGATTGGGATTATTCATAATGCTTACAACCGTAACCGAAGAATCACCAATTTGCTGAGCAATGCCTCCATAAACATTCTCCGCAGCAACAATTTTAATAACCTCTGTGGCCATGATCGAAGAGGCTAAAATAATAGCCACAAAAAAACACAAAAAAACACAAAAAATATTTTTGATACATTCATTCATAACTGTCCGATTGTAGCTATTCCGTCAAAAACCAAATAGTAATAAGGTCACGCAGTGACGAAAAATCAACTTAAACTTAAACTCTAAACTTAAACTGTAACTATAATTGTTCGCCCTTTGGCCGAACAGTTATAGTTACTAAATCGCCCTACTCTTAGCGTTCATCTCATGAGGCTCTGAGACAAAAACTTTATCTAAAATGCGATCAGCTATAATAAAAGCGCGCATCAAGGCTTCCAATCGAGCTCTCTCTTCACGATCAACCTCTATCTGAATGCGATGCTCTATTTCACACCGCAACTCTATGATACGATTGCGAAGGGTCGTTCGATATTTTCCATGAGTATCATGTCGAAGTAAGTTACCCATTTCAACAAACTGTTTTTTCTCGGTATTAATCATAATTTGTAACTGCCAAAATTAGAATCTTAACAGTGTTTAAGGGTTTAAAAGTTTAAAAGTTTAGAGGAAAAAAATAACGGCTACAGTGACACCGGCTGTAAGAAATTAAACACAAAAGAACACAAAAAGAACACAAAAGAAAAAACATGAGCTCAAATTGAACTGAAGTTTTTTACACCAATATCATCGTAACAGTCAAACACTGACCCCTAATTTCCTGGCAAACAAAAAACTTTTCTGTACCCCTTCAACCCCTGCAATGCAGGGGCTGAAGAAGTACATCCTTACAAGGCGGGGGCCGAACAGAACTCATAGGAATTAACTTCTTTCCCATTTTACTTTTTAATCCAATCCCTTGAGTGGTGATTGATTCAACTTCATACCCATCATCAACCTTAGCTCCTATAAAAATATGCTCTCCATTTTGAAGCACAGCATAAGGAGTATGAGAAACAGAAACAGAAACTATTGGTGAGTTAAAAACACCATGAAGTCTTTCAGCAATGACACCTGTGATAACTTTATCAACAAACGGCACTTGGTCAGAAAACTGACTTTCCAGTTCATGCAGTGTTTTTTTCCAGCGATCTTTATCGGAAAAAGAAATTGTTCCTATCAATAAAATATCGCTCTGTTCTGGTAAAACACGAACCATTCCAAATTGGTATTGCATGAGAATTTCACGCACTTTTTTTGCAATAGTATCCCCAAAAACAATATTATACTCATTCTCAGTAATAGAAGGAAGATCTCTTCCCACTTGTTGTTGTAGCTCATCAAGAGCATGATGAGTGGAAAGATAACCCATCCATGTTGCTTTTCCAAAGCGATCAATGACAACAGTAAGAGAAAGATTAAGAGATTTAATCATCGTCCGCGCGCTCTCTTGGATCTCACTAATAGTAACAATATTAAAGGGAATAGGAATTCTCTGATCATTGATAATCTTGCTTACTTCATCACGTTGCATGGGATCAACAATATAGATAGTGAGAACTGTTGATCCGTTATTACTGATAGGTTTGATAATACTTTGAGGAATTTTTTTGCGCAGTTCTGTTGCCAGAATCTCTGCACGAAATAGCTCTTTTTTTGGTGCTAATAATTCTTCTGCCTCAAAAGCAGTTGGGGTAAATTCCTGCTTAGGAAGAAACCCATTTCTATAGAAAACTACTCCTAACAATCCTGCTCCTATTACAAGAAAAACGATGATGATTTTAAGAAGTTTAAATGATTGAGGTGAGATTTTATAACTGGGCTTTTGTGTTGGAATATTGCCCGAAATACCTTCTTTAGAGTCAATCACAGACGCCTTTGCTGTTGTAGATGCAATGGGTTGATAGACACCTCCAACTTCTTGGATTTCAGGAAGAGTCACGGATGGCCACAACTGATCACTAGGACCAGCGGCAAGATGAGTACTCCCAATAGTGAGCACATCTCCCATTTTAAGAACTCCTTTTTCTTCCTCTAATTTTTTCCCATTAATAAAAACAATTCCTTCTTTTACGATAAGTTCTAAAGCATCAGCATCACCTTTCTTAAGCTGGCAATGGTGAGGACGAATATGAGGATCGTTAAGAACCAGATCACAATCGGCAGCACTTCCCACCGCAATCTCCTCCTGAGAAATAAGAATTTGTGCGCCGGCATGAGGACCATTGAGCACTTTCATTAACCATGGTTTAGAACGCCCAAGATCCTTATCGTCGGCGTTGGCCTGCTGTCCGTGGTTTGCTGTTGGCGGTAAATTCATTGTGTTATCCTAATATTAAAGCCCAATGCGACCCAATGGTTGGATATTAATCTCCTCAGTAAGCTCTTGGTGGGATAGAACCGCAAGTTGAGGGATATCAAGTTCAATAAGTTTCTTCATATAGCGTCTCACATCCATAGAGGTAATAAGAACAGGAGGACGCTCTTTGTTCGATATATCTCCAACCTCTTTTTTAACAGCATCCACTAAGCGCTTACTCATGGCTGGATCCATAGCCAAGAAACTTCCTGCTGATGTTTGACGTACAGATTTTCTAATTTGCTCTTCAGCACTCGGCTCTAAGATATAGGCAACAAGAACATTCCGTCCTCCGCTGAAATAATAACTTATATAGCGCCGAAGGGCAATACGGACATACTCTGTCAGCAACAGGGTATCTTTTTCCTTAGGGGCCCACTCAATAAGTGCTTGTAAAATAGTACGCAAATTCCGAATAGAAATTTCTTCCTGAACTAAGCGTTGCAAGACTTCTGCGATCTTCGTTGCAGGAAGAACGCGCTGCACCTCGCGAACAATTTCTGCATTCTCTGGCTCCATTTGTGAAAGCAGCGTTCGTGTTTCTTGAAGTCCAATGAAATCAGCAGCATATTTTTTCAGAATGAGAGAGATATGAAAACTTAATAACTGGGAAGAAACCATACCAGTAAGACCAACTTGCTGTAACAAGTGCTGCTGCGAAACAGGCACCCATACTGCTGGCACTAAATCAGGCGGATTTTCAACAGGCTCAAAAGGAATATGGAAAGCCAACAAATGATCTTGGCTCTCCTTCACATAGAGATAATCAGGACGAAGAATGCCTGTAGACATGGGCACTTCTTGCAAGAGAAGCTGGTATTGGCCCTTTTTAAAGTTCTCATTAAATCGCAAATGAATACCAGGAAAAGGAACTCCTAAATCGTAATAGAGAGCACGCCGTACTTGAACAAGTTCCGTATTTAGGGCCTCAGGAGAAATAGACTCCTGAATCGCAGCATCAATTTCAAGTAATACGGGAACAGTAATAGAAAACTCGTCCCCTTGTTGTGAGGTATCCGGAGCTGTTGCTGGCGCTCCAGCTGCAGCAGAAGGAGTTTTCTGACCACTTGAGAGAAGCATTGAACCTTTTTTTAAAATAGGAAGCGCACCACGTTGAAGCATATATCCTAAAACAAGAACTACAATGGAGAGAAGACCAAACTGAATCTTAGGAAATCCAGGAACCAGCGCAAAGAAAGCCAAAATAACACCGCCTATGAGAAGCGCTTTAGGAACAGACAATATCTGATTTAAAATATCGGAGCCCAACGCCTCTTTCTCTTCGGAACCAACCCGCGTCACGATAATACCTGCAGTAATCGTAATCAAGAGACCTGGTATTTGAGAAACCAAGGCATCACCAATAGAAAGAATCGAATAAGTCTGCACTGCCTCTCCTATAGGCATCATTTTCTGAACAACACCAATAGTAATACCGGCAATAATATTAATAGAGACAATAATAAGTGTAGCAATAGCGTCTCCTTTAACAAATTTCATGGCACCATCCATAGAACCAAAAACCTGACTCTCTTTTTCAACATTCGAACGACGTTTTTGCGCCTCCTTAATATCAATCACTCCGGCACGCATGTCGGCGTCAATACTCATCTGTTTACCAGGCATAGCATCAAGAGTAAAACGGGCAGCTACTTCGGCAACACGTTCAGCTCCCTTCGTGACAACAATAAACTGCACGACCAAAAGAATCATCCAGACAACAACACCAACCACAAAGTTTCCTCCCACCACAAAACTTCCGAAGGCGTAGATAATCTCTCCTGCATAGGCATTCAGAAGAATCATGCGCGTCGACGTAATGTTCAGTGACAATCGAAAGAGTGTCGTGATGAGCAAAATACTTGGAAACGTCGAAAAAGCTAAAACATTGGGAACATAGAGCGCCATCATTAACAGAACGATGGAAATCGTTAAGTTAAGAGAGATGAGTGAGTCGAGTACCCAAGGAGGAACAGGCAGAATAAACAGAGCAATAATTGCGATGATAAGAAACGCAACATAGAGATCTCCAAAGCGCCGTGTGCGCGTAATCCAACCTTGAAACTGTTCTAAAAATTCATTCATATTGACTACCAACGTCACTTTATTTCTGCGAAATAAAGTGACGTTGGTATTTTTGGCCTATTTTCCAATTCGTAGTAAACATTTAATTGCCATGATAAGGCAACAAGAGCTACAGAGTATATTTCAAAGAGAAAAACCTCAAAGATATTAATAAATATTTGTTGTATGCTATAAATTACGCTCACGCTCACATTAACAACGTCATTTTATTTTACTGAAATAAAATAATGTTGTTAATCACCCCCTTTTCTTCTATGAAACGAGCAGCAATTAATGCGGCTTCTTCTTTACGATGCATGCGCAGTAACACACGACTTAAGATTAAAAACGTTGCAGCCCTATCTTGTCGACTCATATTCATCGCAAGAGTATTTTCTAATAGAATCTTGGCTTCCTCTGGATTACCTGATTCAAGCTCTGCGTAGGCTAACGCACGAATCCATCGACTTTCACTCGGTCTCAGACTTACCAACAATCGCAAGTAATCCCTGGCACGCACCGGCTTTCCATGAACTCGATAAAGATAGCCCAAGACATCCAGCAAAGCATGGAGGCGCTCTCGATTGGAAGGATGATGGTGTTGCTTGTGCACAAATTGTACATATTCGGCCAACAGGCCGAATATAAGTTTAAGTTTAAGTTGATTTTTGGTCACTTCGTGACAGTGTACGAAGTAAAGCGACGTTTTATTTTTCCGATTCTTTTTGCCCTTAAAGTCGCTTCAGTCTAACTATTTGGTTCAGATCCTTCCTCCGAAGGAGGGGATCTGAACGCCTACCCTCCTAAAATAGCACGACGAAAAGCAGCGAGTAATTCTTGATTAATTAATTCTTCGCTTAACAGTTGAGCTACTTGATCAATCTCATGCATAGGAGCAATACCTCCCGCCGATTCAAGCAATGGCTCAAGATTTGTCAATAGCGATCGAAGTGACTCACCTGCTAATACTTGAAGAGTCTCAGGAGCAAGGGCCATCGAATCACTCTCTAGTTGATCCAATTCATTGCCTTTAAAAAGATTCTCCAACTTACTCGAAATGGGAGCATCACTGAGCAATGGCGGAGAAAGATCATTCGCTGGCAGTGTCGCCGGAAGCTTAAACTCTGAAACAGAAACAATGCTCGTTGAAAAATCAAAGGATAGAGGACGTTCGATCATAATATTTAGAATTTTTCAAAAAAATGCTTTTTCAGGAAAACTCTAAGGTTACAGGTTACAGGCTACAGACTGCAGGTAAAAATTGGGTCTTCGACAAAAATTAGCAATTACTTACGACAAGCCTTAAGGCCTCTCTAAGTAGCTTAATAACTTGACCTCATTTCTTTGTCTGAGGTTCCATTTTCCCACATCTTCCATTTTCGTTGTTCTTTTTTAGTTAACTTATCAAAACCTTTTTTTGTAAGAGGTCCAAATTGATCCAAAACCATAAAGCCAGTGTTATAATTAACATCAAACACACATATTTTCGTATCACTTAAAGAACTACGCTTTGATGGATAAACGCCATAAGTTAACCGAACAACTTCTTTTAAAAATTTAACACCTACTAGATAATAGTAACCTTGCGTTTTTAATGGAGGATCACAATCATAGTGTACCCATTTGTTATCGTCATGATGGACAATGGTTGCTACAGAACCTCCAGATATATGCTGTACAATAAGTAAAGATTTTGAATCAGGCGCCCATTGGACATGAACTACAAGAGGAACAATCGTAAATGAAGCCTCAACTTCTCCAGTCTTCCGGTTTTTTATTCCCAAAATTGTGTCTCCCTCTTCATGAGTAGCTTGTGCTACATACAACTTATCTGGAGAAATATATTCATGGTAGTCGATGACAAGATTGGCATGAGCCAAGCAGGCAAAAACTAAAAGGAGAACGAAAGCACTAAGGAGTTTTTTCATATTAGAAATAATATGTTACATACACATAAAGATCAGCATCGGAACCATTATAAGTAGGCATTGGTCCATTTGATGTCTCGCGAATACCAATACCTAACTCTCTAGCTGCGGCAATGGACATTTCTCCCACATCTTGATTAGGTCCCGTATCTCCCACTATAGAAGTGATCACTTTTACGTCATCATCCAAAAACAAGTAAACATCGGCTCGACTACCAAGTTTAATTCCTTGTTGTAAAACCCAAGGAGGAGCTACAACATAAGAATCAGTATCAGCATTAAGAGGCCTACCACCTGGCTCCCATGCTGTATGCGGATCATGATACTTGTCATTATGCGATGATCCACACCCGTCATCATCAATTTTAACTTTTCCATAGTAAACAGGAGCACTTGCCATAAGGAGATCACCACTCTGGTGATCGCGTGCTTCGAAATGGACGGCAACAATTTGATTACCTTTGGAGGTAGGGTCTAAAGCATTGTCCTCATTTCCTGTAGTCGCTTGCTCATGGGTTGCGTATTCGCAAGCTGGTTGATTCAACGTTGTGGAATTATCTATATTTCCACTCTGAGCAAAAAGGGAGTTAACAGAGAATCCTAGAAGGGAGACTAATCCGAGAGATAATAGAGTCTTCATAATTTTAATTGTTAAGTTGAGGTTACAAAAATTTAACCACAAAAGAACACAAAAGAACACAAAAAGAAAAAACTATCAGACTCTCTTGCCTCTTTTCGAAAGGAGCATTTTAAGAGCCTCCTATTTCAAAAAAAAGCAGAACTGAATTTTTGTAGCCTCAGCTACATTGATGGTTCCTTAGCACTTCGTATACTTATCGAAGACACGATTTCCTATCTTCTATCTCCTAATTTAGGCTTCAGCATTTACTTCTTCTTTTGTGTCCTTTTGTGTTCTTTTGTGGTTAATTTCTTTCAGATTTTTTACTGCAAAATTCTCCCCATAATATCAACCAAGGAATCTAAAGCTGAGGAAAGGAGTGCTGCCGTTATTTCCTCTTCTTTAAAAATATAAGAAAGACCGAGGACATCATTCCGAATTTGGGCATGCAGAGGTTTCAGATGAGGCTCTCTAAAATGGCAATGACTTAAAATCTTTTGTCCTGTGAGCAGATAAGGATTTTCAATTTTTCTTTGCAAACCTGCTAAAAATTTAGGACTGCTATGAATCATCTGAAAATTACCAATCCCTTCAATTGATAACTTTAAAGTACCGCCTTCCTGCATTGAAAGACCAGGAAGACCACAGTGCCTGCAAAATTCTGCAATAGTTTGGGACAGCATAAAAATAAGTCTATTTTTAGTTTAAGTTTAAGTTGATTTTTGGTCACTTCATGACTCATGAGAAGCAAATCTAGCTCAACAAATTTTACCAACTAGGCAGACTTAATCTTTAACAAGAAAATAGTCACAAAAGAACACAAAAAACACAAAAGTTTTATGGATGATACCAATATAGACTAGGGAAATTGGGAAAAGAACTCGCTATCTTGACCAAAATTTCACTTTTCAGAAAGAACACGAAAGTGTACCATTTGTGTCAAAACATTGTTAATTTTTGAAGTTTAAGAAAAACTAATCCGATGAATGTAACCCTTACAGAAAAATTAGACAAGTTTGTAACAAGACAACTTGCTGAAGGAAATTATTGTTGTTCTGATGAAATCGTCATCGAAAGCCTTCAACTACTAGAAGAGAGAGAATCAAAGCTAAAGAAAGTACAATCTCTACTTCTGGAAGGAAAAAATTCCGCTCTCCTTTCAGGAAAAGAGGCGATGAAAAACATTAGAAAAAAACTCTTAGAAAAACATGGTGTTTAATTACAGTCTGCACGTTCATTTCCCTCTCATTCGATGCTAGTAATGATACCGAGCTTGGGCAAAAATGACCTTATTCATTGTAACACAATAGACGATCTGATGTTCTTGGTTAATCCGTCGCGACCAGATATTGCTACCCAGATGGCATAATGGCTCAGGTTTTCCAATACCAAAAAAGGGGTCTCGTCGAACAGCCTCGATTAATTCCAAAACCTTTAAAGCCATTCTAGGATTAGTACGTGTCCAATAAGTAAGATCTGCGAGAAAATCTTTATCAAAAACAATCTCTTTCATTGAAGTATTTACTCTAAACCTACCTTGGTCTTAAGCTCTTCAATGGTTAAATTCTCTCCTTCCCCTTGCTCAATCCTATCGAGCGCACCAAGAAGTCGACGTGCATTAGCTGGTGATCGTAATAAATAAGCCGTCTCTTTCATACTACTCCACTCATCAATAGGCATGATAACGAGAGATTCTGTCCCAGGCCGTGAAATAATCATCGGTTCACGAGTAGAAACCGTCTTATCCCAAATCGTCGCCAGACTTTCACGTGCTTCTGTATAAGAAATAGTTGTCATGAGGGAAAAATAACATGGGCAGGATTTCTGTCCAAGTATTTTGTGGAATTAGATAATCTTTAGTTCCGTTTGAATTCACTGACTTGTTGAAAATGGAACTGTCCTAAAATGAGATTAGGAGAGGCAAGATTACGAAATAATGAAAATATACGTGTCAACGAAGTGCGGAGTATCAAGAACGAAGCATGGAGCACGAAGCGCGGAAAATGGGGTCAGGCTCTCGAATCTTAACCAATAGAAATTTTGATCTTTGGAGTTATCTAGAATTGCAAACTTCTCTGGTTTTAAAACGAAACGACCGTTTTTTGGTCAAGATTGCGAAGCCTGACCCCAATTTTCCTATTCTTCCTCACCCATTTCAGCTCCTGTGATCGTCGTCACAAACTCATCGGCATCACGAATAGCATCGCGGCACCAAGCCGTATCAGCAGCCCAAATGGTCTCAGAAGTTGCATGAGCTGCAGTTTCTACAGTTTCTTGTGCTGTACGAATCGTTGTACGAGCAGCCTCCGTAGTACGAGGGGCAAGAGGTTTTGGATAGTAATATCGATAAAGACCATACCCACCAGCAAAGGAAATGGGAATAACTAAGATACCACCAGAAAATAGAATAGCAGCAGCAGTACCTCCAACAAAAACAAGGGCACCAAAACTACCAACACCAGCAGTAAAAGAAAAAACAGTACCACTAACAGTAACAGCACCTCCTGTACTAACACCACCAGTACGAGTACGAATGTGATTCCTTGCAGCAACAGTGAGATCAGCTAGAGCGTCAGCTGTAGCACTCAATGCCATCAAAGTCTTACAAGCCTGAAGATTTGTATCAATCATATCACCTATCGCCGCAGCCTTGGTTTTGATAAGCTCAGCCATTGGCACAGTAACTTCAGGAATAGGATAGTAGCGCATTGCGTCCCAGGCAGTTCTTACCTCTTCAAAAGCAGCCTTGGCTTGAAGCACCTTAGGATCGAGTGTTTCTAAAGCATTCTTCTTAGTCTGAGTTCTTTTTTCTGTCCAAGCATGTTTTCCTTTTTCAGCACTAATCAGATCAACTGTAATATCCTCCATGGACTTTTGAAATTCGGAACTCTCTAAAACAGGTTCTACAGGAATTTGAGATAAAGTTATTCTCTTCGCCTCCGCAAGCTGATGCCAAGCTTCGCTTGCTTTCTTGGCATAGCGAGTGGCTTGTTGAAAACCGGCCTGGACGACCGGAGCCTTACGCGCCCAGGAAATACCCAGATCATCACAAAACATCTTTGCTTCCTTCATGGCCATCTCTGCAATATTGTGAAGTCCAAGTGCCAAGGCCTTGGGCTGATCACTCACTTCTGCAGGAGAAGCAGCATGCAGAAGAGCTTCCTCTTGTTCTGCCTTATTGGAAAAATCATGAAGCTTGCTCACCCTAATAGCTACTCTCCGCTCATCTTCTTCTTTCTTGATTTGGGTCAGTTCAGCCTTGGTCTGCTCCGCAATTTGCTCTGCACTCTTTTTTGAAAAGAGTCGCCATGCCTTGGTTGCCTTACGACTCCACTCTTGAGTGTTCTCCTGGGCTTCTTGCAGCCTCTTCACGGCATTATCAGTGAGGGCTTCATTCGCAGTAATCACTAACTCATTATAGGCTTCTCGTTCCTTAGAGGATAGCGTGTTCCAAGCAGAAGGATCACCTTGTTCCCATAAACGTGCGGCAGCCAGACGCTTGATGGCAGGCACTTTTTCTTCGGCGGCAAGTTGGGTTCTCCAAATTTTTTCGATGTTATTCAAGCGTTCCGTTTCTTCTTTTAGAGCTTCGAGAGCTCTACTATCGGCCTCGGCAATAGCGTCCAAACGAGTTGCCATTTTCTGCAGCTCACTGACTTTACTCTCTTTTTCGCCAGAAGAACTCGCCGCATCTGCTATTGCCTGAGCTTCCTTGCAATCTTTCAACGCTTTGGAAACTCTCAATTCCCATGCAGCCTCTGCTCCAGAGATCTTATTCCTTGCTGCTTTCAAGGCTTCGCGCATCGTGCTCTCCGCGTAGCGAGACAGGCTGGCATCAGATTCAGAGTCCCCAAAACACTCTGCGACCAATTCATTTTTTTGCGTAAGGAGATCGAATTTATAAGCGCCACCTTCTTGAGCCAGGCGCTCTTTTTGAGCTCTACGCGTTTCTGCCTCTTGTTCTTTGTAGTAATCCTCCCTCACCTCTTCCCAAAGAGCCATGACGGCTTGGTCTTTTTCTTGGAGCAGTGCCAAGGTTCTCTTTTTCTCCTCAGAACTCTGAGCCGCTTTAATAGACCTCTTTCCAAACTCTACTTCTACTGCGAATTGCTTTTTCGCGCCGGTGCTCGAAGCATCGAGTAGCTTCTGTACACTCAACTTCTGCGCGCCGTC
>DATEBV010000185.1:0-3751 GCA_035287205.1 Chthoniobacterales bacterium
ATAGAATTAGCAGTAGAAGATTTTGAACCAGTAGCGGAAGAAGCCGCTGTAAGAGAACTCCGATGGATGTTCATTGCTCAAGCCATTGCTGAAAAAGAGTCTCTTGAACTGACACAAGAAGAATTTATAGGCTACATGGAAGAGATTGCAGAAGAGGGAGGTCTTTCCCTTGAGGATTTCTTATGGGAGGTAAAAGATAATGGAGAATTTTCTATCTTTTATGGAAAGGCGATGGAAGAAAAAGTCTTAGAATTTATTTACTCTCAGGCTAAGATTGTTAACGTGCCAGCTACACTACTTGGAAAGATTTTGAATAGAAAGAGTAAGAAGTTAAAAAAATGAGTTTGAGATGATACAAGGCTGTTGTTCTAATTTAAAACACTTCAAAACCATGAAAACCTTTCTTTTCTTTCTTCTAGGAGCTTTGATGAGCTCTATAAGCTTTAGTGGTCTTATTGAGCAGAGCGCTAAGATTGAAGCGAGTGATTCAGATAGTAATGAAAATAGGAATAAGAGAGACAATCTCCCTATCGAGGAGCACCAAGTTACAGTAAAAGAGTATTGTTATTTTCTTAATGCTGTAGCAACTACAAGCGATTCTCACAACCTCTACGATGAGCGGATGGGATCAGATTCTCTGACAACCTGTATTACTCGTTCAGTAACTCCTTACCACTATACTTACTCGGTAGTTAAAGGGAAAGAGGAGTTGCCTATTATCCATGTGAGCTGGTTTGATCAGGCACGGTTTTGCAATTGGATGGAGAATGGCCAACCTGCCGCCTCCCAAGGCCCAGAAATAACTGAAGAGGGATCCTATACTTTAAGTGATACAACAGATCATATTGTTCCTCACAATAAAGGATCAACCTATGTCTTATTAAGTCAGAATGAGGGGGATTCAAAGGATTTTTCATCTTTTGAAGATATCAATCCATTTCTAAAATCCTCTACTGGTTTTTGGATTGCTACTTTAGCGATTCCCAAGGTGATGATGAACCCTTGCTTCTGAACAATTTTATTGGTCAATTTTGGGACTATTATCAAGCGTTGCTTACTTATCAGAATAATCCTTCAGAACTAGAAGCTCAACAACTCAAAGAAAAATTTGAGGTGTTATTTGCAACAAAGACTGGCTATGAAGTTCTCGATAGGCGTATTGCCATGACCTTGGCTAAGCAAGAAGCTTTGCTGCTTGTTCTAAAATTTCCATTTCTTCCACTTCATAACAATCCTGCTGAATTAGGCGCACGCGCTCAAGCGCGCATGCGAGACATTAATCTTCAAACCTGTAGTGAAAATGGAACAAAACCAAAAGATACCTTTGCTACCATTGTTCAAACCTCTAGAAAGCTTGGCGTTAATATTTACGATTATTTTTATGATAGAGTTGAGCAAAAAATTTGAGATGCCTTCACTAGCAAGTTTAGTAGCTCAACAATCAGCCCTCTTTTTTAACATCGCTTGAATCATAAAATCCGCTGTTTACCCGGCGATATGGAGAGGATACGTTTAGTTAGATCTCAAATTTAAAGAACTTAAAATAACATTCAAAACACTGTGAAAACAAATATATTAAAAACTGTTACTATCTCGTTAGGGCTATTGAGCGCTCAGGCTCTCTTGGCGCAAACAGACAATCAGATTAGCCAACAAGCTACTTACTACGAACTGCCAACTGCCACCGCTAACTGTGACAATTCAGCTGAAAGCTTGAATTGTCACCTAATGATGAATCCTGCGATTGAAGAAGGAGCAAAAGCAGCAGAAGAAGCTGTTTCTGCTAGGAGCAGCCGTAATTTTTTTAAAGAACGTGAGGCTGCACTGAAGGCTTCTGGTGCTGCAAAAACAGGTATTGCGACTCCTAATCAATCAGCATCTACTGTGTTTTCATTGAAACAACCAGTTTTTGCTGTTCAAGTTCAAGTGTCAAAACCAATTTCTATTGTTGTCCAACCTTCAGTAGCAAGTACAGCATCAACAGAAGCCTCGTTTGTAGCCACGGAAGAGATAAGTAAGAGTACTACTCCTATATCTCAACACTTTTCTGCAATGGCAGGCACTTCTTCATCGAGTATAGAAGATTCTGAATCGACTCAAGAGGGTGCCCAAGAAGCCACAACTATTGAATTTTTGGAAAATGAAGTTTGTAATAACATCTATACGAAGTGCCTTGCCAAAGTGGTAACAATGACATTGAACCAGACTGGTCAAGCTAAAAATGCTTTAGGAGAAACTGCTCAAGCAGTAGCAGAGTGGGAAGATGCTAAAGTATTAGCTGCTGCTGAACTAAGAATAGCGAAAAGAGCTTTAACAAAAGCAAAAGAAGAAAGTGTAGCGTTCAAAGAAGCTAAAGACGAAGCCTTCAATACTCCTCAAACGGGTTATGCTAATGCTGTTTATCAACTTAACAAATTAAAAGAACAACTTGTTGAAGCAAAAGTTGCAACAGCTTGTGCTACGCGTACAGCTATTGAAGTAAGAAATAATAGCAATCGTACTACATGTGAAGAAAGACTTGAAGGAGCAAAAAAAACAGAAGCTCATGCATTCGCAATTTACCATGAGGCGCAAGGGAAATTTAATAAAGGTGATATCTCATTCACTCAAACCTCCTCTCATGCAAGTAATATTGGAGACAAAATATTTGGTCCAAATATAGTAATTAAACCACCACAATATGGAACTATGCAGGATATTCGTAATTCACATACTGATCAAGAAATAGAGAATTTTCTCTTAGAGAAAGAAGCCTTGAAAGAAACAGAAAAAAAATTCGTTGCAGAACGAGAGAAAATAAATATAGAAAAAGCTGTCTTAGCCGAAAAAGCAGAAGCTTTAGCAAAAGACAGAAAAGACTTAGAGGCAGAACGCAGAACAAGTGCATCAATAGCTTCAACTCAAATCAAGCAAACATTAGATGAAAAAATTAATGCCTTGATAGATAAACAGACCGCTTTAGTCCAAGAGAGAGCAGCTTTGGATCAAAAAGATCTAGAATTAAAAACTCTTGAAAAATCTCTAAACAAAACACAAGATGATTTAGGCAAACGAGAAAAAGAATTACTTGCTAAAGAAAAAGCTTTTGAACAAGAGAGCAATGCAGCTAGACAAGCCATAGAACGTGATAGAAATAAGTTAGCTCAAGAAAGGAATGGTATTAGTGCAAAAGAAAATACTTTAAAAACTTCTCAAGAAATTTTGGCTAAAGAAATAGTAGATTTGGAAATTCAAAGAAAAGCTTTAGCTCAACAACAAAAAGCTTTGGAAGAAAGTCAGAAGACAGCCTCAGTCAAAGATAAACAGACCTTAGACTCACAAATAGCAGCTTTAGTAAATCAACAAAAGAAGCTAGCTACTCAGGACGTAGATCTTAAAAAACAAGTTGCTGATTTAATCACTCAAAAAACTGCTTTAGATCATATAAAAACCACGTTAGATCAAAAAGAAGCAAATCTAAAATTTCGAGAAAAAGAATTAGTCGATGCAAAAGATGCTATTGCTCGAGCAACAGCAGATTTAGAAACGCGACAAAAAACTTTAGAGAAAACATGGAATAAAAAAGAAACTGATGCTTTGAAAGCGCAGCAAACCGCTTATCAAACACTTCAAGCTGCAGAGGCTGCTAAAAAACAAGCCGAAAAGATAGCAGCTCAACACGCTATTTCTGCTCAGGATGCAAATGCATATGCTGAACAAGCAAACCTTGATAAAGAAGCTGCCTTGAAAGCTCAACAAGAGGCAGAAAGTA
>DATEBV010000186.1:0-4368 GCA_035287205.1 Chthoniobacterales bacterium
AGGACGGTAGAGGTAGTAGAGTGAACGGTGTGTTTGAAGAAGCTCTTGTTTTAATTCGGATAAATTCGCTGGTATAGCCTTCCACACATTAGTAAGAAAGAACCAATGCCAAAGATTGCGCCAGGAAAACAGACTGCCGCAGACAACTTGACCAGGACAAAATCCAGATGCTTTGTGTTCCTTATTGATACCGATACGATATAATTGATGGTTAACAAGGTTAACCACCTCGATTGTTTTAATCATAGAACCACTTTTCTGCAGCGATTGAATTTGGTAGAAACTCAAATGAGGTTCGTTCCAACGTTGTACAGAATCACGATCTTCCTCGGATAAATCAAGAAGAGAAGCGAGGATATCACATACTCCTAATCCTGAGCAGTCGGAACAAGGCTTGAGAAAAAAATTACTAATAATACATGCTTCCTTTTTATAATCCGCTTCGCCATCTAGATCCTCTTCCTCTGAGTACTTCTCAAAAGCAGAACGAAAAAGAAAGGAATGCTGGCCAGTCCAAAACATCTTGTTCGTCATATCTTCATCACTCTTATAAGGCAGGGCAAGGAACGATTTAAGGGAAGATTGTCGGGGCCGTTTGGCAAATGCCTTTGCAAAATAATTACTAGCCAAGCCTGCAATAGCTTTAAAACAGTCATGATTAGGAGAAAGAATATCCTCTGTGATCATGAAGTTAGGCCATCGTGTGTAAAGAAAAAATTGAAAACGTCGCGCATCGAAGGTTTCCAATAGCAGATCACCTGGCTTACAGATCAGTGGTAGAGGAACACCAAATAATTTTTGGTGATGGCGCTCAATGGTTCTCCAAAATCCTATATCAGCATAAAGATCTTCAGCAAGTTCTGTCAGCAAAATCGCCATTCGATCTAGCTCTTCATCATCTAGACAAAACGTATAATCCCCATCCTCGGTGTCTACTTCGTCAAGGCATTCCTCAAGTTGACTTCGAAAACCTATGACAATCTCATAAAGAGCTTCCGTCTCTTCCTGTAAGAGTTCCATGGGTGCGTAGCCCAAAGCATAAGGAGGCCGATTATATGCTAATTGACCTATTAATGGTAAAGAATTGTTCATGATTTGTAACTACCAAGGTAGGGAGCTTGGCAGTGTTTAGGAGTTTAGAGGATAAGAAGGTTTTTGAGGTCAAGAACCTGTATTCATGATCGCTGAGGCTGATGAAGCACAAGGAGCCGACGGCGCACAGAAGTTGAGTGTACAGCAGCTACTCGATACTGCAGGAGTGGATATTTCATCACCATCGTCGCGAGACGCAGTGAAGGCCGATAAGGCAAGGAGGACGAAGGATTTTGATGCAGGAGCTGTAGGCAATGAATCATTTTGTGCGGAGGGTCAAAATTCAAGTCTAACGCAGCATTCATCGAGTCTTCCACAAGTCGTAGTAGATGGAGATGTAACTATCCGCTCCAACACCGGCACGACGCAGTTATTCGCAGCTTCAGTGACCATGAATACAGGTTCTAATTTTCCCAGAGAAAATTCTCAAGACGCAGTTTACTTATACGAGCTTTCGCTTCTGCAGCACGCGCACCTCCCTCAGCAACAACCTGTTGATAAAGGCGAATGGCCTCCCCCCATTGCTGACGTGCTTCTAAAAGTCTAGCTGCCTCAAAAGCTGCTTTATCGTGCCAAAGAAGTTCAGGCTCTTGATCAAGAGGTGTCTTGAGAGCCTCATAATAAGCTGCTAAGGCAGCATCGTTATCACCGATTTTTTCACTGATAAGCCCAATCTTACAAAGCGCCTGATTGCGCCAATGTGGTGGTGTATTAGAACCTGCCTTCAAGGTCGTTGAAGCTAATGAAGGATCAGGAATCGACGATGGACAGAAGTTAAGTGTACAAAAGGTATTCGATATTTCGAGAATCGGCGTGGGCGTTGCCTTCGCAGTTCCAGTAGAGAGTGGAGGCAAGTTCTTAATATCGCCAGCTAACTCACGCCAAACAGCAATAGCAGCTTGATAATTTTTGGGGTCTTTTGCCCCTAGGCCACTGAGGGTATCGCCTTTAGCCATTTGAGTAGCATAGCGTAACTCCCCTTGGGGTTCTGGAGAAGCTAGAATTTGATCATAAATAGCGATGGCTTCCAAGGGTAAGGCTTGAGCATTTTTCAAAGATGCTTGTTCTAAACGCGCCTGCCATTGATCATTGCCACTTTTGCTATTTTGAGCGATCTGCTCTAGGAGCATAATTGCATCATCGATGGATTTAGGATCCATGCTTCGTGAGGCTGCTTGAGCAGCAAGAAACAAAGCCTGTCGTCCTAATTCGGAAGAAGATTCTGCTCGGGCCACTCGTTCAAACTCAACGCGGGCTTCTCTCACTCTCCCTATCCTAAAAAGTGCTTCTCCCAGCTTCATCCTCACTTCAGTCGCCATAGGTGACTTAGGATATGCTTTTAAAAAAAGAGGTGCTACCTTAATAATTTCTAAAGCACTCTGCCGATCTCCATGATCAGCATTAAAAATTGCTAAATATTCATCATGTTCGTGATTGGCACTAAAAGGTGTCGGCAATACCTGAGCAGGCGTTGTACTTACGTTTAATGCAGGATTATTATCCAAAACATTTTTCAAAACTTTCTCTTCTGAGAAAGTAGATTGTTTAGATGTCAAAAGCGACTGAAGAGTTGCCTTAATATTAAACTCTCCTGATTTTTTAGAAGAAGCAAGAAGCGTCTGGTTAAAGAGAGCTTCGCTTGCAAGATGAGGATCCCAAAGTGCAGCCTGCTTAAAATCTTCTTCGGCAAGATCAAGATGCTTTAAGCTGACCTCTGCTAATCCTCTTACAAACGCATAGCGAGCACGCATCGATAAAGATAAAGTAGGTCGATCAGCAATATCCCCAAGAACAGCAGTAGCAAGAGCAGAGTTTTTCCCTGAACGTTGCAGCTTACTCTCTGCTAAGAGCAAACGTGCTTCATCTGCCCAAGGATGATTAGGGAAATTTTTCAAAAAAGACAGAAGAATATCATCTGCTTTTGCAGCATGACCAAGACGTTGTAGGGTTCTAGCATAAGGAAGAAAAGCGTACGAAGCGCGTAGAGGCTGAGTAGTATCACTGGACCATTTTCGAAAGAGATTGATGTCATTGTTATTCTCAAGAAGATAAAGCTGCTCAAGTTGTGACATGAGCTCCGCGATCTGAGGTGACCTTGGATTTTCCTGCAAATATTTTTCTAAGAGCAGCTGGGCTTCACTGGTTTTATTAAGCGCAACATTACAAGCAACTATTCCAGAAACAACCGCCGCTGATAACCAGGCATCTCCTGTTGTTATTTTATTAAATTGTTGTAAAGCCTCTGCGGCATCTCCTCTCTGCCATGCTGCAAGAGCTAGAAAATAAGCTAGTCGTGGTTGTTGGGTTAATGTTTCAGCATTAATTCCCTTGAGAAGTTGTTCGACTTCAATACCCTTTTTAAAGGAAAGAAGAACGGCACAACGCTCTTGAAGTACTAAAGGAGCTATGGTCGAATCTGGTAAAATTTGATCCAGAGAAGATAAAGCTTTCTCTTCATCTCCTAAGGCTCGATAGGCACGAGCCAAAGCCACTCGCGTTGGCCCCTCAATATTCTGCTGACTAGCAGAAGAAGAAAGAATCTCTTCCAATAAGGGGCGTGCCTCAGCAGGCTTTCCTAAGGCTAGTAAAGCTTGAGCCTTCCAAAAAAGAAGTATGGGATCAGAAGAAAATTCTTTAGAATCTAAAATAGCAAGCGCTTCTTCAGAATGCCCCTCAGTGACAAGAATTGTTACTAATCTCAATACAATATTTTTTCGTCTAACAGGATCACTCTCCTGCTGAAGTTGCGTTCGTAAAATAGAAGCTGATACTTGTGGTAATTTTTCAGAAGCAGCTTGGGTTGCAAGATCTGATACCGCTGCTGCGGTAGGAGATCGAAGATGGGAGATGGAAGATAGAAGTTGAGGCTTATTACTGATGACACAATTGGAAGAAGGCTGATAATCAGTTGATCCTATAGCATATTTTGCCGATGGGTTAATCGAGTATTCACCAAGATCTTGAGAAGGTGAAGAGAGTGGCTGTGTGATTACAGGAGCTACTGGCGTTGCTATGGGAGAAGGTGTTGGTGTAATGTTTGGAGAACTAGCAGGAGCAATTACCGCATGGGTCATGCTTACTAAGAAAAAAAAGATAATGCAATAAATCATAATGTAACTATTCGGCCAAGAGGCAGAATAGTAGTTTAAGGGTTTAAATTTTTAGGAGTTTAGGGGAAAGTTGACCTTTTAGCTTCTGCTCAAAAGTATTTTCAAACGAAACCGTATTTTTATTTTCTGGAGTGTTTTTTACTCGGAAAGTAACTTTGGTAAGGAA
>DATEBV010000187.1:0-4516 GCA_035287205.1 Chthoniobacterales bacterium
ATCAATTAGCTGTATAAATTTTGGTCAATATTATTAGCATAACCCCATTTTTGACATTTACCCATAAGATTATTAAATAAACATTAGTTTATCCAAGAAGAGTAAGAATATCTAATAAGAAAAATTCACTTAAAAAATTTGCAGATCAACACTAATTATTTAAACTATTAAATCAATCAATCAGTCAATTATCAAATTCACTTAAAAACTATAACTACCAACGTCTATAAAAACGTTAATAGAACCCTACAAAACTATGAAACTCTTTTATCCACTTCTTCTAGGAGCTTTGATAAGCTCTACTAACTTTAACTTCCTTCTTGCGCAAGATGAAAATAGGCTGAAGGCTGAAGGCTATAGGCTCGAGGAAGCTGAAAATCAGACTACGGAGTACGAGCTGCTTGGTTGTAATGAGGAGAATTCTGAAATTGCTCCCGAGATGCAGATGGATCCAGCAGCAGAGATAGCAACTTTAAGAGGATTATTAGATACTTTAGGAATGAGCGCTGCAGAGAAAACAGTTGCAGAAAAAGAAATTACAGCTGCTGAACAAGCTATCACTACTGGGATTGCTGAAAAACAGGAAGCGATATCAGCAGCTACTGCAGAAATTCAAGAACATGGAGTTACGAGCCCAAACAATAAAACTACTAATAAAGCAAAAGCCAACGAAAAATTTACAACAGTTAATGCTATTAATACTAAAAATGCATGGGATACGGAAGCCATAAAACTTAGGGATAGACGCAACAATAAGAATAATTCTCAAAACGCTCTTTACTTTGCTAGAGTTGCTCATATCTATGAAATAGCTTCTGAAGAGATAGATGATTCTAAAAGAATTTGGGAAGCTTTACGGGCTAAGAAAAATGCTAATTTTCTTAATAGAAAGGATACTTGTATACAATTACTTGAAAATGCTACTAATTTTGCAAAAAAAACACATTCTGAGAGAAGTGAAATACTTTTTAGTCAAGCCGATGCTGCATGGGATAAAATTAATAATATAGTTGTTTGGGACCAAATTGCTCAAAGAGCCGATACAGCTACAGATGTATTGCAGTATTTTAGTTTTTTTGGAATTGTTTCTCCTGCAGCATTTTCTAAGATTATTAGTTTGAGTGCTGCTGCTATGGATAATACACAAAATGCTAAGGAGTTTGCCGAGAAACTGGAAGATTTTGCACGAAAATATTATGCAAAGGTTGCAAGGATTGAAGCAGGAAAGCTAGTTTTAACTGCTACAAGAACAGATTGGGAAGCTAAGATGAGAGCTAAAATAGCAGAATCGGAGAGTTTTGAAAGATGTCTAGAAGAGGCAGAAAAAATCTTCCACAACAATCCGTCAGAACAAAATTTAAGAAAGATAAAGATTGAAAGAGCAACAGCTCGTGTACAAGCTGATAAAGATGCTTTTGAGGCTTTCAGCAGTACTAAATACAATCTTGATACTTCAGAAGTTCCAATAGCAGATTCTGGAAAATCAGAAAAGGCTATTACGGCAGAAGAAAAATCAAAAAATGACCAACTACTATGTGGAGCCAAAGCTCATTTAGAAAACGCAAAATCACTAGTAGAGCCTGCAAAAAGATTTATTGAACAAGCTAAGAGTCTTCCTAGGAAGCATAAGAAAAGAACTCCTGCTTTGGTAGAAGCAGCTCAAAAGATCCAAAAGGTATTAGAAGCTTATAACATAGCTACAGAAGCTTATAAAAATGGACTGAATCAGGCTTCACCACGATTAAAAGCTTCATGGTATAATGAATTTGAAAGGGCGGAACAAGAAAAGAAAATACAACTTCAGCAAGTAGTAGAGGCTTATAGACAATTTATAGATGGAGAGTCAGTTGAAACAATAAGTAGGAATGCAGTCAAGTCAATTAAATCGAGTGCGAACTGTATAGTTTCTGCTATAAGAGCAGTGAAAGAAGGATCTAAAGCAGGAGAACCTGGTTCGATTGAATCATGGGAGAAGTATCCTTGGATAAATTATTTTTTCTCTCTAGTGAAGCCAGATAAAGTCCTCCTACCTGAAGAAAAAGCACAAGAATATTTTAAGATAGCAGAAACCTACCAAAAATCTGTAGAAGAATGTTTTCAAGGTTTTCATGATATCATGACAGAAACGAAAAAAAAAGAGGGCTTCAGTTCTCTGATTAATAGTTGTTTGACTCGATCAAGAGCACTATTAATGGAGTGTAAAATAAAAGTTAGCGAAGCGCGTATAAAAGGGAACCCACATCTTGTTCAGTCTTATACTATAGAAGAAAAAAAATTAACGAGAGCCGTTGGATTATTACTGCGAGCAGAGACAGAGATATGTGAGGATAAATTGTATATAGGCGCGTATATGATAGAGAGCGCTGAGGCAATGATAAAAGGGCTAGAAGCAGTTGAAGCAGGCAAGGCTTCTCTAGCTGCATCCTATAGCGAAGCAGCAGAGTTGTATTTCCAAGCATCGGAAGCTAAAAGTGGGATTGATGGAGATAGATTAGGTGATGGAGCTGAATATATGGAAAAGGGTGCTGAGGTAATGATAAAAGAAATAGAGGCAAGTGCAATAGGTAAGATTTCTCTAGCCGAATCTTATAAAAAAGAAGCAGAGAAATTGAAAGAAGCAGCAGAGTTAAACACCAAGGCAGAGCACGCAAGAAGTTCTGGTAATGAGCAATGTAGTTTGAGGGATGCAGCCAAATATATGGGAAAGAGTGCTGAGGCAATGATAAAAGGGCTAGAAGCAAGTGAAGCAGGCAAGGGTTTTCTAGCCGAATCTTATGAAGAAGCAGCAAGGTTGTACTTCCAAGCATCGAAAGCATACAAGGAATGGAGGGAAGATGAGATCCATAGTTTGAGATATGCAGCCAACTATATGGGAAAGAGTGCTGAGGCAATGATAAAAGGGCTAGAAGCAAGTGAAGCAGGCAAGGATTCTCTAGCTGAATCTTATGGAAAAGCAGCAGAGTTGTACCTCTCCTACCTCCAAGCATTGGAAGCATACAAAAAAGAGAAAGGCAATAAGAGAGATGATTTGGAGGAAGCAGCCAACTATATGGGAAAGAGTGCTGAGGCAATGATAAAAGGGCTAGAAGCAAGTGAAGCAGACAAGGGTTTTCTAGCCGGATCTTATGAAGAAGCAGCAAGGTTGTACCTCCAAGCATCGAGAGCATACGAAACAGAGCAGGAAGATGAGGGAAATGATTTTAGTTCTGCAGCCATATATATGGAGGAGAGTGCTGAGATGATCCAAGCGATAGAGGAAGGAGAGGCTGACGAGGCTTCTCTAGTTGAACTCTACAAAGAAGCAGACGAGTACCGCCAAGCATTGCCAGCATACAAAACATGGCAGAAAGATAAGATAGAGTTAACAAAATTGTGTATACAAGAGGCAGAAAAATTAGAGAAAGTAGCGCAACAGGCAGAAGAAGGCATACGACCTTCTGAGGAAAGAGTGGATGCTAGATCCGCTTATATAAAAGAAAGAGAAGATCCTGTAACGAAAGCTTTTGCCGATGCTCGAGAAGCCAAAGACGAAAACTCGTGGCAGAAAGCAAAAGTTGCCGCTCAAGAAGCAGTGGACTTTTGGGAAAGCAGGATCACAGAGAGGACCCCTAGAACAAATCCGTTAGGCTTCACGAAAGCAGAAGTTATAATACAACGGGATCGCTTTAGAGTGAAGGCAGGTTTAGCAGCTGTGAAAGAACTAGCCGCAAAGTATTGTGATGATTGCTGGGGAAGCAAACCTGATCGAGCCAATGAGCTCATGAGAATGACACGAGAAGAAATAGGGTCTATCGTAACGCAAGTGATCCAGGATTTCCGCAACCAACCGAGCGAAGCTAGATTACTTGCGGTACGTGAAGTAATTTCTTCCTATGCTTCTGCCGCTGCGGTTGCCGCTGCCTATGACTCTGCCAATAACTTTTCCGTTGGCGACCCTAGCTCTGCCGTTGCCGCTATTTCTGCCTATGCCTATGCTTACTCTTCTTACTCTGTTTCTGCCGCTGCCGCTGCCTCTATTGCTGCTTATGTCGGTAACTCCTGTGATTCTTCTCTTATCTACGCTCTCACTACTTCTGCCTATGCCTATGCTGCTGCCACTGCCGCTATAACCTTGGCGTATCGTGTTGCCTCTGCGGACTCTGCGACTGAAGGGGCAGAGGCTGCAGCGGCACTGAAAGATTTTGAAGTGACTAGTATTGCTAACATAGGGAAGTGCGCTTATCAGACAACAGAAGACAATTGTAATTGGTCTGTAAGCGTTATTAAAGAGATGAGATCTTTTGCTCAAGACGTGGTCGCTTTTAAGCAAAAGCAAAAAAGGAGAACATTTTCCTTAGAACCCGCATGGAAGTGCGAAGCTGAAGAAGCATGGGAAAAAGCACGAATAGAGGACAGAACAAGCGACTGGAAAGAGGCTGGAGCAGCAGCGCGCGTTGCGGCCTCTCAGACTCAAGAAGGTTATTGGTACTCGTTCATCTGGCCGCATAGTAAGCAAGTCGGTAATGCGAACGGATAC
>DATEBV010000188.1:0-18358 GCA_035287205.1 Chthoniobacterales bacterium
TTCCAAAAACATGCCTAATGCCTAGGGCCGCTAAACGCTGTACAACATATTGAGAGACGGTAAGATTAGGCATTTGAAAATCAGATGATAAGTTATATAGAGTTTGTTTGCAAGTGAACCAATTTTTCTGACTATCTGAACTATGAAACTTATTCTTTCATCTGTACAATCTCTGCCTACCATCCATCTATGAAAAATAACTTGCTTCAGCAAAAATTAGGGTCACGCTATGCTTGGGCTGTGGTTGGAATGCTCTGGTTGATTTGTTTTCTCAATTATGCCGATCGCCAGGCAATTTCTGCTATTTTTCCAATACTCGAAAGAGAATTTGGTTTTTCTAAATTTCAGTTAGGCTTGATCGGTTCCATTTTCATGTGGGTCTATGCGTCAGGAGCTTTCTTTGCTGGATTTTTAAGTGATCGAGTTTGGCGAAAACCGCTCATTCTTGGCGGTTGTTTTTTCTGGAGTTTGGTCACTGCATGCACAGGAATATGTTCAAAATTTTGGCAATTTTTAACAGTGCGTGCTCTTGAAGGAATGGGAGAAGCTTTTTATTTCCCTGCCTCAAATTCTTTAATCACTGATTATCATACCAAGGAAAATCGCTCCAAAGCGCTCTCTTTTCATTTTTCAGGAGTTTATGCAGGAACTATTGCTGGGAGCTGGTTTGGTGCATACTTAGCAGAACATTATGGATGGAACTACGGATTTTATTTCTTTGGAGGACTGGGCGTCGTTGTTTCTGCATTGCTTTTTTTCTTTTTAAAAGAACCTCAACGTGACGTTGGTGAAAAAGAAAACGAAGTATTTGAAGTGTCACCGTTACAGAATCAACCTCCCAGCATTTCCCATCAACAAGTTGAAGAAGAAACTAAACTAGGCATCGTGGCAACACTACGTTACCTTCTTGTACGGCCAGCAGTTGTTTTAATGATCCTTGCATTTATGAGTGCCAATTCTGTTGCCGCTATCTTTCTTGTTTGGATGCCAACCTTCCTCTATGAAAAATTTCATATGACCCTCACTATGGCGGGATGTTCTGCCGTCATTTTTATTCAAATTGCAAGTGCTATAGGTGCTCCCTGCGGTGGTTGGTTAGCTGATAAACTTTCACAGAAAATAAGAAATGCTCGTGTGATTGTACAGATAGCAAGCCTCCTCCTTGGATTAGGCACTATTATTGCAATAGGACAAGTCACAACCTTATCTTTACTCACCATTGCCATGATCTTCTTCGGACTCTGCAAAGGAGGGTATGACCCAGGAGTTTTTGCTGCACTCTTTGATTATATTGAACCCAAAGTACGAGGATCAGCTACAGGCCTCATTATTTCTTTTGGATTTATCGGTGGTGCCTTGGGCCCTGTGCTTGTTGGGGCTATCAGCACCTACGGAACTGGCTCCACAATAGGACGTATGAGTGCAACAATCTCTGCGAGCGCTATTGCTTACGGAATCGCCGCCTGTTTTTTAATAGGTGTTCTTTTTATTAAACCTAAAACCTGTCACCTGTAGTCTTATTTTTATAGGACTCCATCGCTCCAGCTCGACTCACCCTGAAGAGCTACTGGAGCAAAACTCTCGTAGTCTAGCTCTCCCTTCTTTGGGAGCATTCCACTTTTCAACACTACCAAGGTTCATACCTTGGTAATTAGCATATTTCGTAACTATTCGGCCAACATGCCTAATAGTGGCGAAAGATGGGATTGTACCAAGCAAAAATAAAAATTCATTTTCAAAATCGGTTCACTTTCGTACTCTATTTATACTGCACGCGCCCTTTGAAAAGAAGACCCTATTCATTACCTCCTAATCATATCAAAATTGGAATTTCTCGGGCGTGCCCGATTAATTCGGCGCTCCTTTATATTTTCTCTTTCTTCCTGGGTTGGTGCTGTGAATGCTCGTGAAGTATTTATTTGCTCCTCTGCTCTTATTACATTTGCATTCATTATACTAGGTAATGTTGTTGCCTCTGTTCTGATTAACGGAACGCCATAAGTTCCTGTTACCTGAGTAGTTGCAACAGGAGCAGTCGTTGTTGTTGTCAGGTTTTGTCCTATAAAGTTAGGTTGCGTTGTTGTATTTAAATCAGTTACAGGACCACCATGAAATCTGATTGCTTCTACATTTCTCGTGTTCGCTCCTGTTTCCCATTCTATTGAAGGCGTTGTTGTTTGCCCAGTAAATGTGGGGGCTATTTTAGTAACTGAATCATTAAGAGGTTCTGTTCGCTCCTTAGTTGTCGTAAAACCAGTTGCTGTGTCTGTTACTGTTCTGGACTTAGTTGTGGAGTCAGCAGAAGTTTCTCCTGTTACTTCCCTACTTGTCTTTGTCCGTGTTGCATTATGGTGGTAGACTCTTGTTGAGACTGCACAAACAACACCTGCTGTTAGAAATGTGGAGAGTAGTAAGATAAGTGGTTTTTTATTCATGGTTTTAATAATTGATTAATTAGTTAATTCAAAGTTTCTATACCTGCCACTGTGGTACTATTTCCTGAGTAATGCAACTCGTTTCACCAACTTGCAGACGATGCATTCCGGCAAATGCGATCATGGCCGCATTGTCGCTTGTGAGTTCTGCTGATGGCAAACAAAGTTTCCAACCTTTGGTTTGGCAGAGTATTGTTAGGGCATGGCGTAAGGCACTGTTAGCTGCGACGCCTCCACTAACACCGAGACAAGTAAGTCCATACATTTCTGCAGCACGACGTGTCTTTTCAACGAGCACCGTAATAACAGCCTCTTGAAACGAGGCGCAGAGATCATGAAGCTCCTCCGTCGAAAGTGTAAAATCGCCTTCTTTTGCTGCCGCTCTTTTTTCAAGAAAATAACGAACAGAAGTTTTGAGTCCGCTAAAACTAAAATTAAGATTTCCTTTTTCCATCAGTGCTCTCGGAAAGTCATAACGCCTCGGATCTCCTTGTTTTGCTAAACGATCAATTTCAATGCCTCCGGGATAAGGAAGTCCTAAGAGCTTAGCTACTTTATCGAAGGCTTCTCCCACCGCATCATCTTGAGTCCGACCGAGGAGATGGTACTCCCCTGCCCTTTTCACTTCTGTAAGTTGAGTGTGCCCTCCACTCACGAGAAGAGCAAGATGATGTGGTATCTCAGACTGACCAACAAAAGGAGAAAGCAAATGCCCTTCAAGATGATTGACGGCCAAATAAGGAATTCCTAATCCTAAGGCCACACCCTTAGCATACGAAGCCCCAACTAAAAGAGCAGGTGCCAGACCAGGACCGGAGGTTGCCACCACAGCGCCTAAATCGTTGGAAGTGATCTGTGCCTTTGCTAACACTTCATGAAATAAAGGGTCGATTGCCAAAAGATGATTGCGTGAAGCAACTTCAGGAACAACTCCGCCAAAACGAGCATGCACTTCTATTTGAGAAGCCACTAAGCTTACAAAGAGTTCACTGCGAGAATTCGCATCAGAAGGCGGACGCAGAATGGCCACAGCCGTCTCATCACACGAGGATTCAATGGCAAGAATGGGTTTTGTTGCACAAAACAGTTCGTAGTTCATGGTTCGTAGTTCGTAGATTTTTAGATCGGCACTATTATGAATTCATCTATTAAGCAGCCTCTACTTGGTGAGGTAAAAATCATAATAATATCCACCCTATAATTAGTGCTAGTTTTGTGATTGCTAACATTTCTCAAACAGGAAGAATTTCACCACAAGGAACACAAAGAATTACACAAAGAACACAAAAAAAGAAAAAGAATTTTTATAAAAATTCTTTAACATGTTAAGAACAAAAGAAGACGCGCGATCGTGAAACATAAGAATTAATCATAACTACTATAAAGATTTTTGCATCCTCTCTTTTAATTGGGTTTGCATTCACAATTCCCCACTTTAAAATTTTTTATAAAAAATTTTATCTATGTGTTCTTTGTGTATCTATGTGTTCCTTGTGGTGAATTTCTGCCAATTAGGATGACATTAGTATTTTAGGTTTACAGCCAAAAATAACTTTGAATGTGGGCAAGTGATTATTTTGGGTTCTCCTAAAACTAGCACTGATTATATTTAGAAAATTACCATGATTTTCACCATGCCAACCTCGAACGCCAATCAGTATCAAGTTTTTGAGGATCATATAACAATTGCTGATAACGCTCATACAAAGAATGGATCAAAGCTGAAGTCAGTTGTTGGCGATCGATAAAAGTTGAGGAAGAGAGGGCTAGTGACGTCGCCTTATCACGAAGTTCTAAAGGAAAATCTTCTTCTGTTTGATTCATATTGAGTCCAATGCCAACGACAGCAAACGAAGAAGCTCCACGTCGTGTTTCCACAAGTACTCCTGCAACTTTTTTTCCTTTGATCAAAAGATCATTGGGCTCTTTGATATGCAACGAAGGAAGCTTTATCTGTAAGTTTGTAATAGCATCACAAAGCGCTACAGGGCCAATCTGAGAAAGCGAAGGAATAATTTCTTGTTCTATGGGAAGACGCAGGAGAAGCGAAAGCCAAAGCCCCATGCCAGCTGGAGAGGACCAGGGACGATGAAACTGACCACGTCCTTGAGTTTGAGTTTCAGCAATCACAAAAGTTCCTTCAGGTTCATTAGCCTCACCGAAGTTTAACGCCACATCATTCGTTGATGTAACTGTTTCAAAAAAATGGATCTTGGCATTCCATGGAGATTTTTTTTGAAGCTCGTCGAAACATAATTGCCTCCCTCTATTCCCTCCCCCTATCTTACATCTTCTATCTTCCATCTTCTAATAAATTTCCATGGAAAGATCCGTCCAAGGAGCCGAATGAGTTAAGGCGCCTAAAGAAATTTCATCGATGCCAGTTTTTGCCACCGAGCGAATATTTTCTAAAGTGATTCCGCCACTTGCCTCCAGACGAACCGATGACGCCTTGTCATTTCTCATCAACACTGCCTCACGCATCTCATCAAGGCTCATATTATCGAGAAGAATTGAATTCACTTCTTTAATGTTTAAGAAAAACCTGACTTGTTCTAGTGTATCAGCTTCTAGCTCAATTTTTATCTCAGGATGATGAAAGCGGCACTGTTGAATGATGGCAGGAAGGGTTGAAAATTGATCCGATCCAAGAGAGGCCAAATGATTGTCTTTCACAAGAACAGCATCAAAGAGCCCCATGCGATGATTCTTTCCTCCTCCTGCCTTAACCGCCTCTTTTTCAAGAAGTCTCCATCCTGGTGTCATCTTGCGAGTATCTAAAATAATAACATCCGTGCCTGCTACAGCTTCCACATAAGAATGAGTCAACGTCGCAATTCCCATAAGCTTTCCTAAAAAATTCAAGGCAACCCGCTCTCCCAAAAGGAGTGATCGTGATGGACCTTCAAGTTCAAGTATTGTTTCTCCTGAACTCAATAATGTTCCATTTTCAGAACGAGGTGTCACAAGAACATCCGTATCAATCTGACGAAAAATTTCCTTTACAACAGATAATCCAGCGACAATAGCTGATTTCCGAGTCAAGATACGTCCCTGACTTTTTGCCGTTTCAGGAATGAAAGCTATAGAAGTCACATCTCCCGAGCCGATATCTTCAGCTAAGGCCATTTTAACAAGATTAATTATTTGCTGTTTCATGAAAATTAATAGAAGAGAAGAAAAAGAAATTAACAGGGATAAAAGCGATGGAAGGGATAGCAGAGTCTTAAATTAAAAAAGGCAGGCATAAAGTATAATAAGTATACTAAATTAAAATAGTGATTAAATTTTCAGTAATCAGTCTTCTTTTTCTGCCATCCCTTTTATCCCTTCCATCCTTGTTAATTCCTTCTCTTGTTTCTATTACCCCTGTTAATCTAGCCCCAAAAGTGATTGTTGCCATGGCAAAAGAACAGGAACTTCTGGATTCCTTACGGTTATTTCCATTGCACTATTGGAAGCAATAATCGAAGGATCCAAATTAAGATCGTAGGCCACACGATCTCGATGATCTTTTAATTTTTTAAAGCGATCTCGTTCTTGTTTGGTCACATGAGTACGAACGGACAGGAGCGGTTGAGGCCAGCTTTCCTCTGATAAAGCAAGTGCCTCAGCTAAAACTTCCTCAAAGCGTTGCAACACTGTCTGAGTAAGCCTTGGACGTTTAAAGCTTTTTTCTAGAGGAGCAAATTCTGCTGCTTGCAATAATTCATGATTTGACATGATATAAAAGGCAGGTTTGTCCCACTGACGTGCTTCGGCATCACGCCAAAGCCAAAGAGCTTTCAAAACAGCCCAACTTTGAGGAGGAAGTTTACTATAGCCAGAAAGACGCCAAAGGCTATCTTCATCGCGTGTTTTAGTTCCACGAGTTGCACGTAACATACGATCTCGTGACTGATAAAACCACTCCATACGCTCAAACTCTTCAAGTCTTTCGTTCAGAATATCTGCGAGATCAAAGAGGTAACGCACATCATTAATAGCATAAGTTACCATCTGGGAAGAAAGAGGACGTAGTCCCCAATTTGCTTTGCGGGAAGCCTTGGAAAGAGTTACATGAAAATATTTCTCAACAAGAGCTGACAAACCCAAGTGAGGCTCTCCACAGAGACGTGCTGCAATCATGGTGTCAAAGATATCGTTGTCTGGAAACTCACCGGAACGTCTTAAAAGACGTAAATCATAATCAGCATCATGAAAAATAAGTCGTTTCCCATTTAAAGCAGTAAAAAGCTTTTCAAGAGGCAATCCTGCTAAAGGATCCATTAAATGAAATTGCTGATCTGATCCTAGTTGAATGAGGCAGAGCTTTTCAAAATAACAATGAAGGCTGTCTGCCTCCGTATCTAAAGCAACAGTAGACTGAGAAGCTAAATGACCTAAAAGGTCATTAAAAGAAGAATGTTCCGCTATCATTGGAGTTGCAGAGCTAATTCACGGAAATTCATAAACAGGGATGAAAGAATTACCAGCGTATCATTGGTTAGGAGACAGAAGATAGGAGATGGGAGTCGAAGTCAGAAAGTAACCAAAAACGAACTTAAACTTATATTCGGCTTATCGGTCGAATAGTTACGGTTCTGCTATAAAGGTTTTGCTTGATGTTAATTCATCAGCAGAGGTTTCTGCAGAACGATGCCGAGGTTCTCGAACCTGTGTATTTCCCTCGCCAGGAGAAGTAACAAAAGGCCCGCCTTGAAGCGGAGCTGCCTCAGAGAAGGCAATATCAGGCATTTCACTTGGTTTCCCTTCGAGAGGAAAGTCTTTACGTAACGGATAATAAGGATATCCATCCCACATAAGAATACGTCTTAGATCAGGGTGCCCTTGGAAGATGATACCCATCATATCGTAAACTTCCCTTTCATGCCAGTCAGCAGTTGGCCAAAGAGTGCTTAGCGTAGGGACCTCAAGCTCATCCTCAGCGACAGAACATTTCAGACGCAGATGAATTTTGGACGTTAGCGAATAGAGTTCATAGACAATCTCAAATCGAGGATGGGTACCAAAGTGATCCACGCTAGTAATATCGAGGAGCATATTAAAACCCAAAACATCACGACAAAATTGAGCTATCTCGTAGAGATCTGATTTCTTCACTAAAAGAGTGGTTTCCCCTCGGAATTCTTTCTTTTGAAGAATCAGTGAAGAATATTTTACCTCAATTTGTTCAACGGCTTCTGATAGTGTCATTACGGGGTAACTACCAAGATAAAACCTTGGTAGTGTTTAGGGGGTGAGAAGTTTAGGAGTTTAGAAGATAAGAAGATTTTTGCACGAAACTTTCAATCTAATTGCGAAGGAATAAAATATTCTTTGAAGGTCATTTTTTATTTTATAAAGAGCGAAGCAAGGCACGTTTTTGTTCGAGAAGAGAACTTTCTCCCATGATTTTTTCTTGAAGTTTTATTAAACCATCAAAAAGAGCTTCAGGACGTGGTGGACAGCCTGAAATATAAACATCAACAGGAATAACTTGGTCTACTCCTTGAAGAACGGAATAACTACGATACATACCACCACTTGAGGCACAGGCTCCCATAGCAATAACCCATTTCGGCTCTGCCATCTGTTCATAGATTCTCTTGACAGAAAGAGCCATTTTATAAGTAACAGTTCCTGCGACAATCATCACATCTGATTGACGAGGAGAAAACCGCATCACTTCAGCACCGAATCGAGAAATATCATAGCGAGAAGAAGAAGCTGCCATCAGCTCAATAGCACAACAAGCAAGTCCCATCGGCATGGGCCAAAGCGAGTTTGCGCGCATCCAGTTAATCGCAGCGTCGAGCTTGGTAATAATAATATTCCCTTCTATCTTGGAATCATAGGCAACTGAGGCGCCTGATGTACTTGAAGTGCCTGTAATGACTTTATTATGCATTTCGGGATTCTAAAAAATTGTAACCACCAAGTCAATCATTACCTAACTATTCGGCCAATAGGCCGAATAGTTATCCCAACGCCATCATCAATGTTTCCCACGGGAGCACGGCACATTTTACACGTTGAGGAAAACGATAAATACCTCCTAAGACAAGCATCGAGGGAGGAAGATCATCAGAACCTTTCCCTTCTTTAGCAAGCAGTCGAAACTTTTCAGAAAGTTGTTTCACCTCAGCACAAGAGTGACCTTTGATAGCACTGGTCATAATAGACGCTGAAGCGGTACAAATGGCACAAGAGCTTCCAGTAAACTTAACATCAGCAACAGCATCATCAAGAACCTTCAGGGCGAGAGTAATTTCATCGCCACAAAGAGCATTGTATCCCTCCATCGTATGAGTAGGATTTTCCATCACTCCAAAATTTTTGGGACGTTTGGAATGTTGTAATAAAAGTTCTTGATAGAGTTCGTCGTTCATAAGCGGTTGTTACCAACGTCACTTTATTTCTACGAAATAAAATGACGTTGATAAAATTGGGCTAACATGTAACCCTGGACTTCATTTTATATACAGCACAAGACTATTGCAAGTATGTTTCAAACTCTAAAATGATGACAGAATTGCAAGTATTGCCAATTTTACCAACGTCACTTTATTTCTACGAAATAAAGTGACGTTGGTAGTCGCGTTTATCGAAAAAAATGAAGAGCCTCTTTTAATACGGAATACAAGATCTCAACTTCTTCCCGTGTATTATACAAATAGAAACTGGCTCTATTGGAAGAGGTCGTTCCTAATTTCCTTAAAAGAGGTTGAGAACAATGATGTCCTGCCCTTAATGCTACACCACGTTCATTCGCAAAAAAAGCGATATCATGAGCATGGATACCTTCTATTGAAAAAGTCACAATACCTGACTGGCGATGTGAAGGACCAAAAATGTGTATTCCCTTTAACTGTTGAAGTAACTCCATGGCATAATCAGCTAATTCAATACTATGATTCTGGATATTTTTTAATCCTACCTTTTGCGAGAAGACAATGGCAGCAGCCCAACCAACAGCATCAATAATAGAAGGGGTACCTGCTTCAAAGCGTGCTGGAGGTTTTCGAAAAGTAGCTGGGCGATCGTAATAGACCCGTTCTACCATCTCTCCGCCAAATTGCCACGGTGGCATCGCTTCCAATAATTCATAACGCCCATAGAGGGCTCCAATACCGCTTGGACCAGACATTTTATGAGAAGAACACGCAAGAAAATCACATCCTAGCTCTTGAACATTGACTTCTTGATGCCCTACACTTTGAGCTGCATCAATCAAGGTCGTCACTCCATATTTGCGACTCCAGGAACAAAGCTCTGCTGCAGGATTCTCAAGACCGAGCGTATTGGAAACATGAACAAAAGAAAAAAACTTAGGACCTTCTGATAAAAGCTGTTTTGCCACCTCCAAATCGAGTACCCTGCCCCTTTCAAGAATCGGAACATATTTTATTATTGCTCCATGCTCTCTTGCAAGCTCCTGCCATGGGAGAAGATTACTATGATGCTCCATTTCGGTGAGCAAAATAACATCTCCTGATTTAATATTGCTACGTCCCCATGTGGAAGCAACAAGATTAACAGCCTCCGTAGTTCCTCGTGTAAAAATGATTTCCTCTACCCGTGAGGCTTTCAATAAGGAAGCTACATCATTACGAGCAGCTTCATAGGCAAGACTAGCTCGTTCACTTAAAAGATGAATACCTCGATGAACATTAGCATACTCTTTCTCCATGAAAGAACTCATTCGCTGAATCACTTCTCGTGGTTTCTGAGCACTCGCCGCATTGTCGAGATAGACAATCGGATTTCCATTAACTTTTTCTTGAAGAAAAGGAAATTCAGTTCGCCATTGCTTCATTTGTTTACAATCCTAGAGCCTTAGGAATATTCAAACGTCCATAAACAACTTTCCCATCAAGTGCAGGGACTTTATCCGTTGCATTGAGGAGTTGAGGAATAACTTCACGATAGGATAACAAAGGAGATTGCATTTTTATGAGCGCTACGGTAGCTGCAACATAAGGAACAGCCATCGAGGTACCACTAGCACAAGCATACGAAGAGTCAGTATCAGCAAAGGTAGAACAGATACTAACTCCAGGAGCTGCAAGATGCACCGTTTTTTTTCCATAATTAGAAAAGGATGCCAGTTCATCAGTTGGTGTTGTTGCAGCAACAGATATGATATTATCAAGAGCGCTATTAGCAGGATAGAAAGGATGCTTATCATTATTAAAGCCATCATTCCCTGCCCCTGCAACACAGATAACACCTGCAGAACGAGCACGATTGATAGCGCCTACAAGACTTGGTGACTCCTCATTACCCCCCCAACTACAGCTCAAGACTTCTGCCCCATGGTCAACGGCATAATCAATGCACTTAATTTCATCCATTGATACCCCCATACCATGATTGTCAAAAGCCTTACATGCCATTAATTCGACTTTGGGAGAAATCCCGATGATATCAAGGTTATTTTTGCCAAGAGCTCCAATAATTCCAGCACAATGTGTGCCATGACCATTGTCATCTTTAGGATCACCATTGTCAGCAACAGCATTCCATCCATGGAGATCTCCAGAAGTAGGTGATGGATTACACCAAATATTTTCTTTGAGATCCGTATGAGTATCACGAATACCACTGTCAACCATAGCAATGAGGACGGGTTTAGCAAAACTTAGCTTGTTCCAGAGATTGGGAGCATTAAGACCATCATAAACTTTAAGAAATCCCCACCGGTTATTATAAACAGGATAGTCAGGTTCCAATGCTACTTGATGAATGAAGTCAGGTTCACTTACGGCAAGGGTACCTCCAATCATAATGACTTGATCCAAAGCCCATGGAAGCATTTCAGGAGAAGATCCCGCTAGATTTAAGCAATAGAGCGGAGCATTCGGTGTTACCCGAGTCATTGAGAGAGCCCCAGGGCCAAAACTCTTAAGAAAGTTTGAAGGAGTTTGGCCTTCAGGTAAATTGATAAGAAGATGGTCTGCCACCATTTCTTCACGTGCTACCACATTCCCAGTGGCAGCATCGACCACCTCTTCCGTGCGAACATAAGGATATTTAAAATCAGTTTCCAAGATTCTTACGCGCGTATTCTGACCTAGTTCAGGTCCTTCCTCCTCTGCAGCATCAATAACGGAAGCTCCAGGGAAACGAGATTGTTCCTCCTCTGAAGCAGCATCCAAGGGAGACGGAAGTAGAGGAGTTTTTCCTGGCGATAAAGTAGCAATAGAAGCAGGCTTACTGGAGAAATTCTTTGCCTTTTTTGCATGAGCCTGAACAATAACAGAAAGGTTCTTATCAGGATTGCTTTTAAGTAAAGCGAGCAAGTTTTTTTGCTGTTGAATTAAACTCCATTGATTCCAGGCAAGAAAAGCAAGTGCTATTACAACAAGGAGTAGTGTATAACCGAGAGTTTTATGGAAGCGCATATATAATTTATATTCGGCCAATAGGGCGAATATAAGTTTAAGTTGAAAGTTTAAGTTAAAGTTAATTTTTGGTCACTTCGTTACAATGTAAGAAACAAAGCTACACTTTCAACGTCTTCATAGACGTTGCTAGTTACGATTTCTTTTGAAATTCGATTTGATAACTGTAAAGTAGGTATCCAGATTTTCCCTCCCTTAAAGGAAAGACCTAAATATTTTTTTATACTGTAATTGCAATGTTACAAAACATAAACTTAAATTCAAGAGTTTTTGTGTGTATTTTGCCGTCAAAAGCATTCGCCTAACTCAGTCGATAATTTTTTTCTAGATATGTTAAAGTCCTTTAGTGAAGCGACTGCGAAAGGAAAAACTCGACTTAATAAGAACATTGCGTCGCTTTTTTCCTTGTTATGAAGTAACCAAAAATTAACTTAAACTTAAACTTATAACTTAAACTAATTATGCCCTCCCAACAGCACAACTCTGAAAAAACAGCTCTTTTTCTTTTACTTACGCTTGCGTTCTGTCACTTGCTCAATGATGTCATGCAATCATTGATTCCTGCTATCTATCCTCTGCTTAAGAATTCTTTTCATCTTACATTTTTTCAAGTTGGACTGATCACTCTTACCGTTCAGGTTGTAGGATCCATTCTTCAACCGATCATCGGATTTTACACTGATCGTTATCCTAAACCGTTTGCACTCGCTCTAGGAATGGGCTTTTCTCTCGGCGGAATCATTCTTTTAGCCCTTGCAGGAAGTTATACTTACGTTTTGATAGCTGCCGGACTCATCGGAATGGGAGCTGCTATTTTTCATCCTGAGGGCTCACGCATTGCACATATGGCCTCAGGAGGCAAACATGGCTTAGCTCAATCGATTTTTCAACTAGGAGGTAATACAGGAACTTCTCTTGGACCACTCTTAGCAGCTTTGTTTATTGTTCCTTATGGTCGCATTCAGATGCTCTGGTTTGGATTATTAGCGTTTCTTGGTATCATTATTCTTACGAATGTTGGTCATTGGTTTCGTCGTAATACTCATCGCCTTGCCAGCAAATCAGCCGCCAAGAAAAATTATCAACCTATCCCTCGAGCCCGTCTCTACCTTGCTCTTACGGTATTGATCACTTTGGTTTTTTCAAAGTTTTTCTATCTTTCGAGCATGATGAGTTACTACACCTTTTTTCTGATGAGCAAATTCCACCTCTCGATTTCTCATGCACAATATTTCTTATTCCTCTTTCTTTTCTCCACTGCGCTTGGAACAATTATTGGTGGTCCTCTTGGCGATCGCTTTGGACGTAAAAAAATTATTTGGGTCTCCATTCTTGGAGCTGCTCCATTCTCCATACTCCTTCCTTATGTTTCTCTGTTTTGGATGGCTATTCTTACCGTCATCATTGGAATTATTATTGCATCAGCCTTTTCTGCAATTCTGATCTATGCTCAAGAACTTCTTCCTGGCAATGTCGGTATGCTCTCAGGCCTTTTCTTCGGCCTCGCTTTTGGAGCAGCGGGTCTTGGCGCTGTTCTTTTAGGTGCCCTCGCCGATAAAACAAGCATTAGCTTTGTCTTTACGGTCTGCTCCTTCCTTCCATTAATTGGGCTTTTAACGGGATTATTACCGAATGTGTCTATTCGACAATCGACCGAATAGAAGTTGTTAAGTAGGTAAATGTTCGGTTAACCCAGTCGGTAAAATTTGTCTAGTCGTGTAAGAATCCTTTACTGAAGCGACTTCGAGAGCAAAAAACTAGGTACAAATAAAAATGTCGCTTCACTTTTTCCATTGTCACAAAGTGACCAAAAATCAACTTAAACTTAAACTTTAAACTTAAACTTATATTCGGCCTGTTGGCCGAATATTTACTTAAGTCGCATCAAAAGATTCCAGTTGTCGGATCATTTTTGCCACGAGTGCTGTCCAGCCTGTCTGATGGCTAGCTCCAAGCCCAGCGCCGGTATCTCCATGAAAGTATTCATTGAATTGAACAAGATCACGCCAGTGAGGATCTTTCTCAAAGAGTTCTTCATTCCCATTAAAAGCACGTTTCCCATCTTTTCCTTTAGTAAAAAGGCTTACCACACGACGCTCTAACTCAAGAGAAATCTCCCAGAGGTTCATTAACACACCACTTCCTGTTGGAAACTCCACTTTAAAAGTATCACCATAATAGAAGGCAAATTTTTGGAGCGCCTCAATAATAAGATAATTCATCGGTATCCAAACAGGACCACGCCAATTGGAATTACCACCGAACATACCACTAGGACTTTCAGCTGGCATATAAGTAATAGTGGCACTCTCCCCACCCTCGGTAAAAGTATAAGGATGGTCTTTATAATAACGTGAAAGCGCTCTAATCCCATGAGGAGAAAGAAATTCTTCCTCATCGAAAAGTCGCTTGCAGAGTTTTTGAAGACGTTCGGGAGGCACTAAAGAAACCATACGTCGCCCCTCATTGACCTCTTCGAGATGATGCAACTGAACCATGAGCTCTGGACGATGGTGACGGAACCAATCAAATCGTTTAAGAAGAGTCGTGAAGCGTTTTACCGTCGCTGCATCAAAACTCTCCACAGCAAAAAGAGGAGTCAGTCCCACAACCGAACGGACCTTAAGATGCTCCGAAGTACCATTAGGACGTTTAATGACATCGTAATAAAAACCATCCTCTTCATCCCAGAGCGTATAGCCACCAGTGCCAATGTTATTAATAGCAGCAGCAAGATAAACAAAATCACTTAAAAATTTGTCCGCAATATGCTCATATTCAGGATTAGTTTTGGCTAGCTCGAGAGCAATATTAAGCATATTAAGAGCAAACATTGACATCCAGGCGGTACCATCACTCTGCATTATTTTACTACCATCAGAAAGCGTGTAACGCCGATCAAAAACACTGATATTATCAAGCCCTAGAAAGCCTCCTGCAAAAACGTTATCTCCTGTATCATCGACACGATTAGACCACCAAGAATAAGTTAACAATAATTTATTGAAGGCTTTTCGAAGATAGGCAAGATCGCCTTTACCTGTTCTCGCACGTTCAATGGAGTAGATTCTCCAGGTAGCCCAGGCATCAATAGGAGGCGTTGAATCAGAGAGAGACCATTCATAAGAAGGTGACTGCGAATTAGGCGCAGTATAACGCTCTCCACGCAAAAGCATATTTTGTTTTTTAGCAGTAGCGGGATCAGCAACCGCAAAAGCAACTGACTGGAACATTAAATCCCAACTACAAAAATAGGGATATTCCCAAGAATCCGGCATTGAAATGATATCATGGGCATGCATCTCCTTCCAAAAAACATTACGACCTTCCCAGCGCTCTGCAGGAGGAGGTGAAGAAGTAGGATCCCCTCGCAGCCAATCAATCACAGGGTAATAGTAGAATTTTTTACACCAAAGAAGTCCTGCAAGTGCGCGCGATTGAACGAGACTCAACTCCGCATTCAAATCAGGATTGAGGCTTTCATAATAAGTCGTGCACTCTTCCTTGCGAAGTCTCAAGACTTCTTCAAAGGAATCCCCTAAGAAGTTTTCCTTAGGAAGAGTATTTAATCTTAACGAGGAAATGAGTCTTAGTCGAAGAGACCACTCTTCACCTGGAGCAAGAACCTTATGGTACACAGGAGTGGCTTTAGTGCCAGTATGCAGAGGGTTAACTGCCTCTTTCTTTCCTTCAATAAAATAGTCATGAAAGGCATCCTTCACATAAGGCATTGCATTGTTTGAAGAAAAAAGTTTTTCATTGTTAGTCTCATTGTCCGTGAAAAGAACTTCCGAAGGATCGTCACATAAGAGTTGGTATTCCGGCAATCCCCATGGTTGAGCTACTATTGTTTTTCCATCTTCCAGGAGATGCAAAACTGGTTTGATCACATCTTTTTCACCCCATGACCAAACATTGCGAAACCAAAGTGTCGGCAAGATAAAAAGAGGAGCGGGATCAGGACCTCGATTAACCGCCTTAATATGGATACAGAGATCATCAACATTGCCTTTAGCATATTCGATAAAAATATCAAAATAGCATCCCTTATTAAAAATTCCTGTATCGACCAGTTCATACTCTGCCTCGTTACGCGAACGTCGCTTATTTTCTAAAACCAACTGATCATAAGGAAAAGCAGTTTGAGGATATTTATAAAGCCCCCGCATAAAACTATGCGTTGGGGTATTATCAAGGTGGTAATAATAGTCTTTAAGATCTTCACCATGGTTTCCCTCAGGATTGGAGAGGCCAAAAGGACGCTCCTTGAGCATTCTATCTTTTCCATTCCAAAACGTAGGAGCAAAGCAAAGGCGATTATCGTTATCAGAAATACCTAGAAGACCATCTTCTCCCCATCGATAAACACGAGAACGTGCATGTTCATGGGGAAAAAATGACCAAGCATCCCCATCTGCAGAGTAATCCTCCCGCACGGTCCCCCATTGGCGATCAGTCAGGTAAGAGCCCCAAAGTGCCCAATCGACCTTCTTTGCATCACGTTCTTCCATCCGCCGCAGTTCAGGATTATCAGTAGGCATAGGAATTAGGCTAAAGGTTGAATTAAGAGAAGAAATTAACCACAAAAGAACACAAAAGAAGATAATCTATAGACATATTGGGAGCACTAGAAAAGTTCTACATCCTCCCTTCTTATCAGCAATTATTCTTCAGTGGGCATACTCAAAACCAAACTGTCACCTTTGCTTCAGTCATTGCGCAGGGAGGACTGAATGACTAGCGTTGTTAATTTTCTGCTTTTTCCAAGTGATAGTATAGACTGTATAAATTTAGGCCAACCAATGTAGTAATCAGCCAAGCTTACCGCCAAGCTTCTTCTTTCGTGTTCTTTTGTGTTCTTTTGTGGTTAATTTCTTGCAGTCTCGGCTATGTGGTTATTCCTTCGTACTCGAAAGAGCAAGGCCAAGCCAACCAGCACCGGCAAAGATCAACTCAATACCAAGAAAAAGGCCAAGGATATAAAGTCCTGTTCCTGGCCATTGCGAGATAATAAGGCCTCCAAGGATAATAGAAACGATGGCACTAAAAAGAACCCAACCAGCACCTCGATGATGACGAAGTTTAAAGGCAAGGAAAGTTCGAAAAATACCACCAATTAAAATAACCCAGCCCAATACGAGGGTAAAAGCAATGGCGGCTTCAAAAGGTCGTCCAATAAAAACATACCCAGCCACACCATAGGCAATAGAAACAAAAATATACCAGAAGTGGCTTGCCCATCCATCAATTGTAAAAATCTTCACAAAAGAAAAAGCACAACCAAAAAGCAAAATAACACCAATAAAGGTTGCTACAGTCGCTGTGGCCACGACTTGATCTGAAAGAGCAATGAAGCCGAGAATCATCATTGCAATCCCAAGAAGGATCGACCAACCACGAGAGATTTGAGGAATTTTAGGAATAGTAGGTAAGTCCATAAGTTTTTTAGTTTTTAAAAACCACATTGCGATTAGAAATGCTTTGTGGCAGTTGATGAGTTTTAGTTGTTTTAGCTCGAATATAGATGAGTATTAAATATTCGGGCTAGTCGGCTTGACAGCGACTCAAAGAATTGAAACCTTTTCGAGATGACTTGAAAAGTATAAACTACTACGCAAAGACAGAAACTTTGATAATACTTAAAATGAATCTCCCCCTAAAAAGTTCTTTTCAATCTTTCTTTTTTTAATGACTATTCGTACAAAGGTAAGAACTTTGATAATGTAAAACTAAATAACTAACCTTTGAAATATCCGGGTTAAGTGTCTTAGCCTCTTATCTTGTCACGAAGTGACCAAAAATTAACTTAAACTTAAACTCTCAACTTAAACTTACATTCGGCCTATTGGCTGAATAGTTTTATCCAATATGATAATAAAACGCGCAAATGAACTTTTAAAAGAAATTGGCAATTTTCTAGAAATGCCTGATCTTGCCTTCAACTCCAATGATTCTTGTTTAGTAGAAATAAAAGATCAGCTCGATACTGCCATTAACTTGGAGATCAAACTTGATGTTGAACAACAACGCCTTGTCATGATCCTTGATTTTGATTCCACAACAGAAGGTTCTGATAACATGATCACGGCAATACTCACACTTAATGCCCTTAAAGTTGCCACCACAGGAGCATGGATTACTTTCGATCCGGAAGAGAATATTTTTTCACTGGCCGATGAATTCTTTATTCCAATTATTAAAACAGAAGAGTTTAACGAACGCCTTGAACAATTTTTTGATCAACATCTAACTTTTCAAGAAGTATTTAATAATGGATCGATAGACTCTTTGTTTGAAGAAGAGGAAGAGTAGCTAAAGTCCGCAAGTAAATAGGAGTTTAGAGGATAAATGCAGGAACTATAGAAAAACTTCCCCTTAAACCCTTAAATATTTAAACCTTTAAACACTGCCAACGTCTTCATAGACGTTGGTAGTTTTTTTCATGCTTATAAAAAAACTCTCTGCACTTAACAAGCCGCTCCTTGTGCTCACTTTCGCACTCCTTGCCTATGGATTCTATGCAATCTACAGCGCTAC